>NZ_JBHSFK010000003.1:0-478861 GCF_042653945.1 Streptomyces vulcanius
CCCCGCTGCCCCGGGCTCGACCACCGGGCCTGTGCCGTACGCGTCGGCCGCCAACCCCGCTGCCCCGGGCTCGACCACCGGGCCTGTGCCGTACGCGTCGGCCGCCAACCCCGCTGCCCCGGGCTCGACCACCGGGCCTGTGCCGTACGCGTCGGCCGCCAACCCCGCTGCCCCGGGCTCGGGTGGGCAGGTTGCGCCGCATGCGGGCCCGGACCGCGGTGCCCCGGGCTCGGGTGCCGAGCCTCCGCCGTACGTCGGTATGTATCGCGCTGCCCCCCGCCTGGGTGCCCAGGCCGTTCCCGTCGCTCCAGCCGAGCCCGTCGGCCCGGGCGCACGGGCCCGGGGCGCTCAGGCGTCTCCCGGCTCGGCCTCGCCGTACTCCCACGACGGTGCCGGCCATCCCGCCTCCCAGTCGCCGCCACGCACCCCGGCCGCCCCGAACACTGCCCCCACCCTCGTCCCCAACTCCACCCAAATCCCCGGCAACCTGCGGGCCCGGCTCACCTCCTTCGTCGGGCGTAAGGCCGAGATCGACGTCATCGACCGGGATCTCGCGACCGCTCGGCTCGTGACGTTGCTCGGGCCCGGCGGGGCCGGGAAGACAAGGTTGTCGCAGGAGGCCGCCGAGGCCGTACGGGACCGGGCACCCGACGGGGTCTGGCTGGTGGAGCTCGCTCCCGTGGCCGACCCGGACGCCGTCCCGCAGGCCGTGCTGACCGCCCTGGGGGCGCGCGAGACCGTGCTGTACGGCGCCGGCGCGGAGGAGATGCGGGCGGTCGCCGACCGGTACGACGAGCCCGTGGAGCGGCTGGTGGAGCACTGCGCCCCGCGCCGCATGCTGATCGTCCTCGACAACTGCGAGCACGTCGTCGGCGTCGCCGCCCGGCTCGTCGGCGAACTCCTGGAGCGCTGCCCGGAGTTGACCGTGCTCGCCACCAGCCGTGAACCCCTCGGCGTGCCGGGCGAGTTGCTGCGGCAGGTGGAGCCGCTGCCGGATCCCTTCGCGTTGCGGCTGCTCGCCGACCGGGGCGCCGCCGCCCGGCCCGGCTTCCGTGTCGAGGACGACCCGGAAGCCTGCGCCGAGATCTGCCGACGGCTCGACGGCCTGCCGCTCGCGATCGAGCTGGCGGCCGCCCGACTAAGGATGTTGACGCCACGTCAGATAGCCGACCGGCTCGACGACCGTTTCCGGCTGCTGACTTCGGGGAGCCGTACCGTTCTGCCCCGCCAGCAGACCCTGCGCGCGGTGGTGGACTGGTCCTGGGACCTGCTCGACGAGGAGGAGCGCGAAGTCCTCCGCCGGCTCTCGGTGTTCGCGCGCGGCTGCGACCTCGCCGCGGTCGAGGCCGTCTGCACCGTCCCCACCACCCCCGCCGTCCCCGATCCGCTGGTTCCCCTCGCCTCTCTCGTCGACAAGTCCCTCGTCGTGGCCGCGCCGGCTGCCGACGGTGAGATGCGCTACCGGCTTCTGGAGACCGTCGCCGAGTACGCCGGGGAGCGGCTCGACGAGTCGGGCCGGCGTGCCGACGCCGAGCGCGCGCATCTGACGTATTACCGCGAACTCGCCCGCACCACCGAGCCGTTGCTTCGCGGAACGCGGCAACGCGACGCCATCGACCGCTTCCAGCTGGAGTACGAGAACCTGCGGATCGCCCTGCACCGCGCGGTCGCCGCACGCGACGAGCAGGAGGGGCTCAGCCTTGTCCTCTCCCTCGTCCCGTACTGGCTGATGCGCGATCTGCGTATCGAGGCCCGCACCTGGTGCAGCGCGGTCATGGAACTCGGTCCGGACCCCTTCGCCGACCCCGTCGTCCCCGCCGCGCCGGTGTGGGAGCGGGTCACCGACAGGCCGCCGCCACTGTCCGGGGAACTCCTCGCCGAGGCCCGGCGTGGCGTCCATCTGGCCCATCTCGCCTGTATGGAAACCGAGTTGGAGGCCTGGAAGACCCCGGAGGCACAGCGCAAGCTGCGCATCGTGAGCGAGACCTACGCCCCCGGCATGCCGCAGACCTGCCGCTCGCCCGGCCTGCTCTGGTTCTTCGCCGTGATACTCACCGGCGACATGGACCGGGTCCGCGCCATCATCGACGCCAACGTCGAGACCTGCCGCCGCACCCCCGGCTACGAGTGGGAGCTGGCGGGCAGCCTGCAACTGCGCGCCAACCTCCTCGCCAACCGCTCCGACTGGGCCGGCGCCGCGGGCGAAGACGCCGATGAGGCACTGACGATCTTCCGCCGGCTGGGCGACGCCTGGGGCACGACCGAGGCCTACTCCGCGCGCGCCGAGGCCAATGAACGGCTGGGCGCCTACCGAGAGGCCGCCGCCGACTACGAGAAGGCCATGGAATACGGCGAACAGCTGGGCGCCCGGCACCAGTTGGCGGTCCTGCGCGCCCGGCTGGGCAGCGTGCTCCTGGAGGCGGGCGAGGAGGAGCGCGGCGAACGCATGCTGCGAGAGGTCGCCGACAATCCCGAAAGCAGGTCGAACGAGGCGATGCCCGCCGCCCGTCTCTTCCTCGCCGCGCACCTCGCCCTCACCGGCCGCCTAGCCGAGGCCCGGGAACAACTCCGGCTGCTGCGGGCGACGTTCTCCCTCGCGCACTTCATCGTGTTCGACGCCTTCATCCTCGGCGCGGAGGCCTGGGTGGAAGCCGTCGACGGCAACCACGAGGACGCCCTGACCGCCATCCGCAAGGCCTTGGCGCACGCCGCGGAACAGCTGTCCATGAACATCGCCCCGCACATGCGCGCCTTCTACCTCACCATCGCCGCCTTCGCCCTGGCCGGCGCCGACGGCGGCCGCCGTGCCGCGGACGCCGCCCGCTGCCTCGGCACCTCCGCGGCCCTGCTGCACCCGAGCCATGTCGACGCACGCACCGAGCGCGAGACCCGCGCCCGGGCCACCGCCGCCGCCCGCGCCGTCCTCGGCGAGGAGGCGTTCGAGGCCGCGTACGCCGAGGGCGGCGCCCTCTCCTACGAGGAGGCCGCCGCCCTGGTGTGAGTGCCCGTGAACGTCAGTTCTTGGTACGGAACTTGTAGATCGCGACCGGTGCCATCACCGCTGTGAGACCCACCGTCCAGGCCAGCGTCACCCACAGCCCGTGGGCGACCGGACCGCCCACCATCAGTCCGCGCGCCGCGTCCGCGAGCGAGGACAGCGGGTTGTACTCGGTGAAGTTCTGCAGCCAGCCCGGCATCGAGCCGGTCGGCGCGAAGATCGACGAGCCGAACTGCAGCGGCATCAGCACCAGGAAGCCCATGGCCTGCACCGACTGCGCGCTCTTCATCGTCACACCGAGGGTGATGAACACCCACATCAGCGCCGAGCCGAACAGCGTGGCGAGCCCCACGGCGGCGAACAGCCCCGGCCAGTTGGTGATGTCGAAGCCCACCAGCACGGCCACGATCATGAGGATCACGCACGCGACGAGCATCCGCATCAGCTCGACCATGATCTTGGCGATCAGCACCGAGCCGCGCCCGATCGGCAGGGACCGGAAGCGGTCCATGACCCCGGAGTTGAAGTCCGTGTTGAACCCGGTGCCCACGCCCTGGGCCATGTTCATCCCCATCATGGCCAGCAGCCCGGGGATGACGTACTGCACGTACGCCTCCTGTCCGCCGCCCAGCGACTGGCCGATGGAGCCGCCGAAGACGTACACGAACAGCAGGGTGAAGATCACCGGGAACAGCACGGCGTCGAACATGGACTCCGGGTCCTGGCGGATCCACAGCAGATTGCGGCGGATCAGCGCGCCGGTGTGCCGGAGGTGGTTGCGCAGCGGGATACGGGCGTCCACGACGGGGGCGGTGACAGTGGCGGCGCTCATACGGCGACCTCCTCGAGGGTCTCGGCGGGCACGGTGTCCTGCGGGGCACTGGCGCGGTGGCCGGTGAGGGACAGGAACACCTCGTCCAGGCTGGGCAGTTCGGTGGTCAGGGAGGAGAGGGTGATACCGCGCGCGGTGACCGCGCCGATCACCGCGGTGAGCTGCTCGTCGCTCAGCACCGGCACCAGCACCGAGCCGCGCTCGGTGTCCACGACGGTGCTCGCGAGTCCGGTGATGCCGAGCTCGTCGAGCGCGCGGGCGAGGGGCCGCAGGTGCACCGGATCCGCCGGCCGCACCCGCAGCGTCCGCCCGCCGACCTTCGCCTTCAGCTCGTCGATACCGCCCTTGGCGATGACCTTGCCCCGGTCGACGACGGTCAGCTCGGAGGCGAGCTGCTCGGCCTCCTCCATGTACTGCGTGGTCAGCAGCACGGTCACACCGTCCCCGACCATCGCCTTCACCTCACCCCACACCTCGTTGCGGGTGTGCGGGTCGAGACCGGTGGTCGGCTCGTCGAGGAACAGCACGGCGGGCCGGCCGATCATCGACGCGGCGAGGTCGAGCCGCCGCCGCATACCGCCCGAGTACGTCCCCGCCGGCCGCTTCGCGGCGTCCGTCAGCGCGAAGCGCTCCAGCAGTTCGTCCGCCCGGGTCCGCGCGTCCTTGCGGGACAGATCGAGCAGCCGCCCGATCAGATAGAGGTTCTCCCAGCCCGGCAGCTTCTCGTCCACCGAGGCGTACTGTCCGGTCAGCCCGATCACCCGGCGCAACTGCCGGGGCTGCCGTACGACGTCGTAGCCGGCGACGGTCGCCTGCCCGGCGTCGGGTGCGAGCAGGGTGGACAGGATCCGCACAAGGGTGGTCTTCCCGGCGCCGTTCGGCCCGAGCACCCCCATCACGGTCCCTTCCCGCACATCCACATCGACCCCGTCCAGGGCCTTGGTCTCGCCGTAGTGCTTGACCAGTCCCCGGACGGTCACAGCGCTCCCCGCGCCCCCGTTGTCCTTCACGATTCGCGTCATGACAGGAACACTGCCAACCCCCACCGACAAACGACCGACATCCCGCCGACATCGCGACTACAAACACGACAGCCCGCCGTGGGGGAAGCCGGCGGGCTGTCGCGAGGTGCGGAGATGGCTCTGGTGGGACCAAGGACCTGTCCGGCCGGACAGGTCCTAGTGGACGGAGTGCTCGTCCAGAGGGAACGTTCCGCCGACGACGTCCTCCGCGAACGCCCTCGCCGCGCCGCCCATCACCTCGCGCAGGTTCGCGTACTGCTTCACGAACTTGGGGACGCGACCGCCGGTCAGCCCGAGCATGTCGGTCCACACCAGCACCTGCGCGTCGGTCTCGGCACCGGCGCCGATCCCGACCGTCGGAATGTGCAGCACGCGGGTCACCTCGGCCGCCAGTTCCGCCGGCACCAGCTCGAGGACCACCGCGAACGCGCCCGCGTCCTGCACGGCCTTCGCGTCCCGCAGCAGCTGCGCCGCCGCCTCCTCGCCGCGGCCCTGCACCCGGTAGCCCATCGCGTTCACGGACTGCGGGGTGAGCCCGATGTGGGCCATGACCGGAATCCCGGACTCGACGAGGAGCTCGATCTGGCGGTGCGAGCGCTCGCCGCCCTCCAGCTTCACCGCCCCGACCCCGGCCTCCTTCACCAGGCGGGTGGCCGAGCGCAGCGCCTGCACCGGACCCTCCTGGTAGGAGCCGAAGGGCAGGTCGCCGACGATCAGGGCGCGCCGGGTGCCCCGGACGACGGCCGCGGACAGCATGGTCATCTCGTCGAGGGTGACCGGCACGGTGGTCTCGTAGCCCAGGTGACAGTTGCCCGCCGAGTCGCCGACGAGCATCACGGGGATCCCGGACTCGTCGAACACAGACGCGGTCATCGCGTCGTACGCGGTGAGCATCGGCCACTTCTCGCCGCGCTCCTTGGCGAGCGCGATGTCGCGGACGGTGATGCGGCGTGTGCCCTTGCCCCCGTACAGCGCGTTGGTGCTGCCGTCGGTGTGCTGCTGCTTCTGCGATGCGGGCTGGGCAGCCGAAAGCTGCGTCATTGCAACGGCTCCTTCGTCATCTCGGGGCACCCTCACGGCGTCCCCGGACCGTCTCCATGGTGGCACCTCGCGCCGGGCGGGGCCAGACTGCCCCCTGTGGGTAAAACCTCAGTAAGGAGTTCAGATACGAGACGGTCTCGTATCGAAAGCGTCTGAAAAAGTCCTAGTCTCGACGCCATGACTACTCCTGCCGTCCCCGCCCCTTCCCGGGTGCCGGAAGCGGTCCACCGGCGCAGGTGGGCGATACTCGGCGTGCTGATGCTCAGCCTCCTGATCGTGGTGCTCGACAACTCGATCCTGAACGTCGCGATCAAGACCATCTCCACGCCCGCCCCGATCGGCCTCGGTGCCACGCAGAGCGAGCTGGAGTGGGCCATAAACGCCTACACGCTCGTCTTCGCCGGCCTGCTGTTCACCGCGGGCCTGCTCGGCGACCGTCTCGGCCGCAAGAAGGTGCTGCTGGGCGGCCTCGCCGTGTTCGGCATCGGATCCGCGCTGGCCGCCGAGTCCGGCTCGCCCGCGCAGCTCATCGTCTTCCGCGCGCTGATGGCCGTCGGCGCCGCGTTCGTGATGCCGGCCACCCTCGCCGTCCTGATGAACGTCTTCGAGCGCGACGAGCAGCCCAAGGCGATCGGCATCTGGGCCGGCGGCGTGGGCCTCGCCATCGCCATAGGCCCGATCACCGGCGGCCTCCTCCTCGACCACTTCTGGTGGGGCTCGGTCTTCCTGGTCAACGTGCCGATCGTGATCATCGCGTTCGCGCTGATGCTGTGGCTGGTGCCGGACTCCCGCGACCCCAACCCGGGCCGCATCGACGCCGTCGGCGTGGTCCTGTCCGTCGTCGGCCTCGTCCTGCTCGTCTACGGCATCATCAAGGGCGGCGAACTGGCCGACTTCACCGACCCGGCCGTGCTGTCGACGGTCGGCGCCGGTCTCGTCGTACTCGCCGCGTTCGTCGTGTACGAGGCGCGCAGCGACCACCCGTCGATAGACGTCACCTACTTCAAGAACAAGGTGTTCTCGGCCGCGATGGCCGTCATCACCCTCGTCTTCTTCGCGCTGATGGGTGTGACCTTCTTCTCCGTCTTCTACACCCAGAGCGTGCGGGGCTACTCGCCGCTGCAGTCCGGTCTGCTGCTGCTTCCGCTGGCTGCCGCGCAGCTGGTCTTCGCGCCGCGCGCCCGGCTGGTCGTGGACCGCTTCGGGGTGCGGGCCACCACCACCGGCGCGATGCTCGTGCTCACGGCGACCCTGGTCGCGTTCGCCACGCTCGACGCGGACACCCCGATCTGGCTCCTGGAGATCGTGTTCTTCTGCATGGGCACCGGTATGGCCCACGTCATGACCCCGACCAGCGTGGTCATCATGCAGGCCCTGCCCCGCGAGAAGGCCGGCTCCGCCTCCGCCCTCAGCAACACCTTCCGCCAACTGGGTGGCGCGCTCGGCATCGCCGTACTCGGCTCCGTGCTCTCCGCGTCGTACCGCAACGGCATCGAGGGCAGCCTCGGCGGGCTCCCGGCGGCACTGCGCGAGACGGCCGGCGAATCCATCGAGGCGACCCTCGGCGTCGCCGCGAAGCTCGGCTCCCGCGACCTGGTCGGGCCCGCCAACGACGCGTTCCTGCACGCCATGCACGTCACCGCGCTGTGCGGGGCCGGAGTGGCGCTGGCCGGGGCGGTCGTCGTCGGCCTGTTCCTGCCGGGGAAGCCGAAGGCGCCTCAGGAGGGCGCCCCGGAGGGGGAGTTGGTGGGGACCTCGGAGTCGTAGCCGCCCGTCCTGGGGGGAGAATCTCTCCGGTACGACGAAAGGACCGATGACCGTGAGTCTCGCCGGCCGGGGGATCACCCCGCAGCAGCCCGTCCGGGGCCGCCCCCGTAGTGAGGCCGTGGAACGGGCCATCATCGAGGGGACGATGAAGCTCCTGGAGGACGGCGTTCCGCTCGCGGAGATCTCCGTGGAGCGCATCGCCCGCACCGCCGGCGTCGGCAAGGCCACGATCTACCGGCGCTGGAGCGGCAAGGAGGAGCTGTTCGTCGACGTCCTGCGCTCCGCCGAGCCGGACGACGTCGAACTGCCCGGCACCTCCATGCGCGACGACCTGATCGCGCTGCTGGAGTCGCTGCGCCGCCGCGGCCTGGCCAACCGCTCCTCGGCGATCCTGCACAACGTCCACGCCCAGATGAAGAGCAGCCCCAAGATCTGGGCGGCGTACCACAACTCCGTCATAGCCCCCCGGCGCAGCCTGGGCCTGGAGGTTCTGCGCCGGGGCCAGGAGAACGGCGAACTCCGCGCCGACCTGGACCTGGAGCTGGTGAACGACATCGTCGTCGGCCCCATGCTGGTCCGCGCGGTGCTGCGCCCCGGCGGCGAACTCGGCGAGGGCCTCGCGGAACGGATAGTCGACACGCTGCTCGCCGGACTACGCCCTGTCAATTGAAGCTTGTACGGCTTGAATGTGCGCGTTTCGTTACAGCACGGGCATCACACGCCCCGTCCGGAACTGCGCCCGGCGCCTCGCTCGTCCTCGTCCGAGTACGGCCGTCGAGGGACGGCAGGATCGAAGCCGAACATCCCCTAGGGTCATACCCAAGGGGGAGACGGTGTGCACGGCGGGCAGTGAGGCGACGGTATGGCGCAGCAGGCGTACATGACGGAGACGGACGGCAACGGAGGCTCGGGACCCGAGCCTCGGGGAGACCGGCTCCGGCGCCTGATGGAACGACTGGCGGGCCGGCTGACGTCCGGCTGGCGCGGCGACCCGCGTATCTGGCGCCGCGGCCTGGTGCTGGCCGGGATCGCCCTCCTCCTCTCCCTGGTGATGCTGCTGCACTCGCGCATCCCCAATCGGTTCGGCAACCTCGGCAGTCTCATCGAGACGTTCCTGCCGTGGATCGGTGTGTTCATCCCGCTGCTGTTCCTGCTGGCCCTGGTCCGCAAGTCGGCGACCGCGCTGATCGCGGTGGTCCTGCCGGCCGTCGTCTGGACGAACCTCTTCGGCGGGCTGATCGGCGACAAGACCGGCAGCGGCGGTGACCTCACCGTCGCCACGCACAACGTCAACGCCGACAACCCCGACCCGACGGACACCGCGGAGGACGTGGCCGAGTCCGGTGCGGACATGGTCGCCCTGGAGGAGCTGACCACGTCGGCGGTCCCGGTCTACGAGAAGGTCCTCAAGACGACGTACAAGTACCACTCGGTGCAGGGCACGGTCGGTCTGTGGAGCAAGTACCCGCTGAGCGGCGTCAAGCCCGTCGACATCAAGCTGGGCTGGACGCGCGCGATGCGGGCGACGGCGGCGACGCCCGAGGGCGACGTCGCGGTGTACGTCGCCCACCTCCCGTCGGTCCGGGTCAAGCTCCAGGCCGGCTTCACGGCCCGCCAGCGCGACAAGAGCGCGGACGCGCTGGGCGAGGCCATCGCCGACGAGAAGCTGACCAGGGTGATCCTGCTCGGCGACCTCAACGGCACCATGAACGACCGCTCGCTCAACGCCGTGACCTCGCAGATGCGTTCCACGCAGGGCGCGGCGGGCAACGGCTTCGGCTTCAGCTGGCCGGCGTCGTTCCCGATGGCGCGGATCGACCAGATCATGGTGAAGGGCGTGGATCCGGTGACGTCCTGGACCCTCCCCCGGACGGGTAGCGACCACCTCCCGGTGGCGGCCCGCGTGAAGCTCACCGATTCCTGAAACCCTCCGGCAACCAGGGCTCAACCTTCCGGAATACCGGGCGGGGGAGAGTTTGTTCCGTACCTGAACATACGATGGAACAGACCCCACCCTCGCCTTGAAAGGTTGCGCTCTCCATGCCCCTGGCCCTGCTCGCCCTCGCCATAGGCGCCTTCGGCATAGGCACCACCGAGTTCGTGATGATGGGCCTGCTGCCCGAAGTCGCGGCGGACCTGCACATCTCCCTCCCCACGGCCGGACACCTGGTCTCCGCGTACGCCCTCGGCGTCGTGATCGGCGCCCCGCTGCTGGCCGCGGCGACGGCCCGGATGCCGCGCCGGGCCGTGCTGACGGGGCTGATGATCCTCTTCGTGGCGGGCAACGCCCTGTCCGCGCTCGCCCCGGACGCCGACTGGCTGCTGGCCGCCCGCTTCCTCAGCGGCCTGCCGCACGGCGCCTTCTTCGGCGTCGGCGCGGTCGTCGCCACCAGCGTGGTCGCCCCCGAGCGCAAGGCCCGCTCGGTCTCGCTCATGTTCCTCGGCCTGACCATCGCCAACATCGCGGGCGTCCCGGCGGCCACGCTGGTGGGCCAGCACCTGGGCTGGCGTGCGACGTTCGTGGGCGTGAGCGCGATCGGCGTCGTGTCGATCCTCGCCCTGCGCCTGCTCATCCCGCGCACGGCGGTCGGCGCACCGCAGGCGGGCCTGCGCGGCGAACTGACGGCCCTGAAGTCCCTCCCGGTCTGGCTGGCACTCGGTACGACGGTGGCGGGCTTCGGCGCCCTGTTCTCCGCGTACAGCTACATCACGCCGATGCTGACGGACGCCTCCGGCTACGCCGACTCCAGCGTCACGCTGCTCCTGGCCCTGTTCGGCGTCGGCGCGACGATCGGCAACCTGCTGGGCGGCCGGCTGTCCGACCACGCCCTGCGCCCGACCCTGTTCGGCGGCCTGACCTCCCTGGTGGCCGTCCTCGCCCTCTTCCCGGTGCTGATGCGCACGGAGTGGAGCGCGGCCCTGGCAGTGGTCCTGCTGGGCATCACGGCCTTCCTCACCGGCTCCCCGCTGATGCTGATGGTCATGGAGAAGGCCGCCTCCGGCCCCTCCCTCGCCTCCTCCGCCAACCAGGCGGCCTTCAACCTCGCCAACGCCGGCGGCGCCTGGATCGGCGGCCTGGCCCTGGCAGCAGGCTTCGGCGTCACGTCCCCGGCACTCGCGGGCGCGGGGCTGGGCGTGCTGGGGCTGGGGGTGGCGGGCATCGCCTACGCGGTGGATGTCCGGCGCGCTCCGAGCGCCGGCCGACAGCGTGTGGTCGCCGCGGGCACGCCTCGGCGGACGGAGGCGGAGTTGGAAGCCCGCCGCGGCTAGACCGGCAACCGCCAGGAGGGTCCCTCCGGATTCCCGGCCCAGACCCACTGGTCACCGTCGACACCCACGGACATCCCGAACTCGGACTGCGGGGGCGCCCCCGCGCCCTGCCAGGCCGCGAGGGCTTCCTCCACGGCATCCCACAGACGCAGCGGCCCGCGCTGGTGAACGCTCCAGCCGCTCCCGACGGGCTCCGTCCAGGCCTGCGAACCGGTGGCGACGTCCACGAGGATCACACCGTCGCCGGTCGTCATGAGTTCGGCGGAGGGGGCGGCGAGCTGGCCTGTCGTGCACTCGGCGGAGAGGGCGGGCGGGTCAGCCGCCGTCACGGGTGGATGTCCGGCTGGGGCAGTCTGGCGCCCCGGCTGTCGGCGGCGCGCAGTACATCGCCGAGGACCTGGGAGGTTGCCCGCAGGGCGCCTCGTAGCGCGTACTCGCCGGCCTTGTGATCGTCGAGGACGGCTTTCGCGCCCGCCAGGACATCGGCGGCGTCATGGAGTTGGGCCGCTTCGATCTCGTCCGCGAGCCGGGACAACCGGCCGGGGATGCCGTCCGTGGACAGAAAGCAAGTCTTACCGGTGTCGCTCTCCCAGGGCAGCAGCCGTAGACCTGGAGGAGGGACGGTGTCTCGGCCGTAGCTCACTCGCTCACCTCTGGCAGGTGCGCGGTCGCTCGGGTCGCGGGCATCATGGAGGCTCCCTTCCGAGGGGACCGGGACGGTGTGTCTGCTTGGCGGTAGGGCACCGTCCCGGCATGTGTCGGCCGACAGCGGTCGGCTACTGGCTCAAGCCAGTTTGGCGACGGGTGGCCGCCCGCGTCAAGCTACTGGCTTAAGCCAGTTGATATGCTGGGGGCATGGCAACGACCCCCGGCTCCTCCTCGAACCAGCCTCCGAGCAGACGTATCGCGGAAGAGTTGCGGGCTGCCATCGAGTCCGGGCGCTTCGCTGCCGGCGAGAAGCTGCCCTCCGAACGGGCTCTCGCGCAGCAGTACGGAGCAGCGCGTAACACGGCCCGTGAGGCGATCCGGATTCTTTCGGAAGAAGGGCTGGTGACGGCCCGTCACGGAAGCGGGGTCTTCGTACGGGAGCCGCAGCGGCTGTTCCGGTTCGGCAGCGACCGCTACTCGCGCAGCAACCGCGAGACCGGTCTGACTCCGTTCCGGCTCGAAGCCAGGCGTCAGGGTAAGGAAGCCCGCATCGACGTCGTCGGTATCACCCGTGAGCGCCCGCCCCGCGACATCGCCGAGCGCCTGGGCGTGTCGGCCGACGAGGAGAGCGTGCTGCACCGGGAGAACCACTACTTCGCCGACGACGAGCCCGTGCAGATCGTGTCGACCTACCTCAGGTGGGCCGAGGCCGAGGGTACGCCGCTGACCCAGCCCCGGACCGGCAAGGACGGGATCTACGGCCGGCTCGAAGAACTCGGCCACGTCATGACCCGGGTACGGGACGAGATCACGGCACGCATGCCGACACCGGCCGAGGCCGAGGTTCTCGGGCTGCTCTCCGGGGTTCCCGTCATCGAGGTCCTGCACACGAGCCTTGACCAGGAGAGCGAGCCGTTCGAAGTGTCCCGCTACGTGCACCGCGCCGACCTGACCGGCCTGCTCTACGAACTGTCTGTCGAGTGATCGCCGCATGTCCGAGGAGCCCAGCATGCTGAGCAGCACCGTCATCCGCCCGTTCGAGGACACGGATCTCCCCGGCGCCGCAGCGGCGCTGACCGACGTGCACGCCACTGACGGCTACCCGGTCGAGGGCGTGGCCCGCCCCGAGGAATGGCTGCGGTCCGAGGACGTACTGGCCTCCTGGGTCGCGGAGGTGGAGGGAAGGATCGTCGGCCATGTCGCGGTGATGCGGCCGCGTGGCGAGGGCGCCGTGTCGCTGTGGGCCGAACAGAGCGCGGACGACGAGCAGCACATCGGCGTACTGGCCCGGCTGTTCGTCGTCAGGGACGTACGTAACCGCGCGGTGGGTGCGCAGTTGGTTCGGACGGCCATGGGCTACGGGGTGAGTCATGGCCGCCGCCTGGTTCTGGATGTGATGGTCAAGGACCAGGCGGCCCTGCGCCTCTACGAACGCCTTGGCTGGCTCAGGACGGGCCGTACGACACACCACTTCGGCGCGGGGCAGAGCATCGAGGCCATCTGCTATGCCGCCCCCGGTGCTTGACCGATCCGCGCGTACGGGCTCGTCAGTCGCCGACGATCGTGATCAGTTCGGAGAGGCTGTCGATCCGCCAGTCCGCCGCGGCCACGACCTCCGGATCGTCTGCCCACAGGCACCCCCACGGCCCGCGTCGGAGGTGTGCCGTGCGCAGCCCTGCCGCCTTCGCCGGGAAGATGTCGTTGGCCGGGTGGTCGCCGACGTACAGGGTTCTGTCGGCCGGGGCCTGTGCGACCTCCAGTACCCGCTCGAAGAACGCCGGCTGAGGTTTGGCGACTCCCCAATCCTCCGACGTCACGATCAGGTCTGCCGGTAGGGCGAGGGCGCGCAGCAGTTCACCTGCACGTGTGGTCTGGTTGCCCGCGATGATGACTCGCACGCCGCGTTCACGCAGTGCGGACAGGGCATGGCGCACATCGTCGTAGAGGTCGCTCTCGTCGAGGTACTCGCCGTGTCCGGCCGCTTCGCGGGCGCGGTACTCGGCTCCCACATCGCAGCCGGGGCGTGCGAGCCGCAGAGCATCTGCGTTGTCCTGGCCCCTTGCGACGACCGCGCCGACGAGCGCGGAGAGCGTGTGACGGGTGACGTCCAGCCAGTCGGCCCAGGAGGCCCAGTAGCGGTCGTCGCGGGTGATCGTCTCGCCTACGTCCAGCACGATGGTCGCCATCACCCCGGGAGGGTAGTGGACGGGGCCTTGGGCCCGCCCGGGGTCTAGTGCCCTGACCGCACAGGTTCACCGGGCTGGATGATTTACAGGTTGTTCAAGTAGAAGTTGACGAGCCGGTTGACGGCGGCGTCGACGTACTCGGGCTCGTCGTACATCTCGTAGTGGCCGGCGCCGTCGATCACCATGAGGTCGACCGGGTTGGGTGCCAGCTTCCACAGCTGCGTGCCGGACTCGTAGGAGCCGGTGTTGCCGATGCGTCCGGCGAGGATGACCTGCAGCGGTTGGGTCATGAGCTGGTCGACGAGGTGATACGCGTCGTAGCCCAGCAGCAGCGAGTCGCCGCGCGAGAGGCGGCGGTTCGTGGAGTGTTCGTTCCTGCCCCGCTCGGTGCGGTAGTAGGTGACTGCCTGGGTCGTGTCGATATCGGTCAGCCCGAGTGCTGTGGCTTCTTCCAAGGTGTCGGGCAGCCAGTTCACGCGGGTCGGCTCGCCGGAGCGGGTCTCTTCGATGCGCGCGTCGGCCATGGTGTCGAGTGCGGCCGCCGCGCCATCCGGCTGGAAGTCGCGGAACGACGTGCCCATGTTGACTGGGACGACCGTGCCGACCGCCTTGATGCGATGGTCCGTGCGGGCGGTGTGCACTGCGTAGCCTCCGCCGGCGCAGACGCCGAGGACGCCGATGCGTTCCGGGGCGATGCCGGGGATCGTACTGAGCGCGTCGATCGCGTAGGAGATGTCCTCGCCGCGGCGGTAGGGGTCTTCGAGGTCGCGGGGCTCTCCGCCGCTCCGACCTTGATGGGCGGGGTCGAACACGAGCGCCGCGACGCCGCGGGCGGAGAGACGGGATGCGTAGTTCGCGCCGATCTGCTCCCTCACGCTGCTGCCGGGCGTGGAGAGCACCACGGCGCGCAGCGGCGCCGCATCGTCGATGCTGTCGGGCAGGTGGAGGTCGGCCGCGAGATCGATCGGTCCGCGCGGGATCGTGATGTGCTGAAGCATCTGATGGCGCCTTTCACGTATCACGTAGGTGTTTGTTCCGTAACTGTCCAGTACGAAACATCATCTGATACAGTTTGGAACTAATTCAGAACTGTACCACCTGGACGGATGGAGGGGCTTGCGTGGCGGTTGACGGGGCACAGCTGTGGACGCTGAACCATCGTCTGCTGAGCGTCGTAATGGATGCCTGCAGCGCTGAACTGGCCGGGCTCGGGCTGGAGACGAAGGAGTTCTTCGTGCTGGCCGAGGTGGCCGCGTCGCCGTACCCCGCCGAACTCGCGGCGGCGCTGATGATCCCCAAAGCGAGCGTGACGGTCTACGTCCGCAACCTCGTCGCCAAGGGGTTCATGCGGCGCGAGATCGACGACGAGGACCTGCGGCGGCATCGGCTCATCCTGACTGCCGAGGGCGAGGCGGCGCGGGACCATGCGCTCTCAGCGCTCGCGGCGGAGTTCGACCGCAGGCTGGCGAGGATCACCCCGCAGGACCGCACCGAGCTGCAACGCATCCTTCTGGAGATGCTCAAGCCGCCAGAATGAGGCCATGACGACGGGCGGCCGGCCGCGCTGAAGCACACGGACAGGCTCGGAGGTCACCCCACATCCAACCGCTGAGTCGCCGGAGGCAGCGTAGTCGGGTCGGCTGGTCAGTCGGCGAAACCGCCGTTGCTCTTCAGCAGCTGGCCGTTGATCCACTGGCCCTGCGGTGAGCACAGGAACTCCACCAGGTGAGCGGTGTCCTGCGGGCTGCTCAGACGTCCCAGCGGTGTCTGGCGCAGTACGTGATCGCGGATGTCGTCGGACATCCACCCGGTGTCGACCGGGCCCGGGTTGATCACGTTGGCGGTGATCCCGAGGTGGGCGAGTTCGTGGGCGGCGGCCAGGGTGATGCGGTCGAGTGCGCCCTTGCTCGCCCCGTAGGGCAGGTTGCCGACGGTGTGGTCGCTGGTGAGGCCGATCACGCGTCCGGTTCCCGGAGCCCCGTGGAAGCGACGGCCGAACTCACGGATCAGCAGCCAGGTGGCACGCGCATTGACCGCGAAGTGGCGGTCGAAGCTCTCCACGGTGGTGTCGAGCAGGCCGGAGTCCACCGACTCGCAGTGGCACATCACCAACGCGGTGATGCCACCGAGACGGCTCTGAGCCTGGTCGAAGACGCGCTCCGGGGCCTCGGGATCGGCGAGGTCCGCCTCGACCGCCGCAGTGTCGGCGCCCCGTTCCTCCAGGGCCTGGGCCATGGTGTCCGCGGCGTCAGCCTCGATGCCCCAGGCCATGCGCGCGTCGTACGGCGTCCAGTAGGTGAAGGCGACGTTCCAGCCCGCCTCGGCCAGTCGGCGAGCGATCCCCGCACCGATTCCGACGGACCGGCCGACGCCCGTCACCAACGCGACCGGCCTGGCGGCATCGAACAGCGGCATCTCATCGGCAGTCGTCACAAGGCGCAATCGTTCGGCCTGCTGCACGGGGACGGCAACCCGATTTTCCTGGTTCGTGTCGCCGCGCGAACCTGGCACGAGCGGCGTCGTGGGCGCTGCGCAGAAGCTGTACGACCGTGTCCGTCGTCCTCTCACCAGGATTGACGACGGAGATCCAGCCGAGTGCCCCGTATACCGGGTGCGGCATCACGCTGTCGGCGGCCGCGTAGTCGCGAGGCCGGGTGAGGCTGCGCGCTTCCTCGCCCGTGAGCTCCCGGAACGTCGCACGGTCGGCGTGGATGTTCACGCGCCAGCGGCCCGGAGGGTCAAGGTCGGAAGCGGCGTCGTCGGGGTAGTTCTTGATGACGATCGTTCCGTAGGGCTGGACGTTCTGCGGCATCTGGCCGTCGGGGGCGTAGTAGAAGAACGCGTCCCCCCACGCGAGCTCGGGGAAGTCGCCGCCCGGCTGCGGGACGACCACGAGCGCGCCGGCGAAGCCTCGCACGGTCGCGATGATCTGTTCCATACTCATGGTTCAAGCATCACCTTCAAGTGCTTATGTGGGGTTGGCCGATGGGCGAGCTGGTGAGCGGATCGCAACGGGTACCGCTCCGAACCACCGATGTCGCCATGCAGTCGGGGTACTCGGTGCAACAGGTTCGCGACCTGGAGAGGCTGGGAGTCATTCCACCGGCCGCTCGATCGAGCAACGGCTACCGTTCCTACACACCGCTGCACGTGCACGCCCTTCGCGCCTATCGGGGACTCGCAGGTGCTGTTGGGCCTGTCACAGCCCGGCAGATGCTCGCGGAGCTGCGAACGGAGACGATCGCGGAGGCGGCCTCAGCGATCAACACGGTCCATGTTCGGCTCGCGCGGGAACGGGAGGAGGCCCTGCGCGCTCAACAAGCGTTGCGGGCGATCCGGGCCGAAGCGAACACATCCGAGTTCGAGCAGGACAGTGACGCGATGACGATCACCGAGCTCGCCGGAGCGCTCAACGTACGCTCCTCCACCCTGCGGTTCTGGGAGCAGGAAGGGCTTGTCACCCCCGAGCGAGTGACGTCACTGCAAGCACGCCGCTACGGTCTTGCAGCCGCCGGAGCGGCCCGAATCGTCGCGGCCCTCCGCAGCGCCGGTTACGGCATTCCCGCGGTGCGCGAGATCATGGGCTCCCTGCACCGACTCGACGGCCCGGGAGAGACCCAGCGCATCCTGCAACAGCGTCTTGACCAGATCGCCACACGGACCGTGGCGCTACTCCGAGCGGGCGCAGACCTGGCGGCCGTCGTTGCAGCCGCTCAGGAACCGACGACCACCTAGGTGGGCGCACGGCGGTCTGCTGTGGAGTGGAACGCTCTGCTCAACGAGGCGGCAACTCAGCGGATGTCGTGCCGGGCGGCGAAACCCGTCCGCCAGGTCGGCCACTTCGGCTGCCAACCCCGGTTGCGCGCAAGCGTGTTGAGCGCGCCCTGCTCCCATCCTTGGCGGCCCGCAGTCCGCGCCGGGGCGGGGGCGCCGAGGGCGTGGGCCAGGGCCGGGAGCCACACGTGTGCCGGGGCGGGCTCGTCGTCCACGATGTTGACCGGGCCGGTCGGCCAGTCGAGCGCGGCCAGTGCCGCGGCCGCCGCGTCGGCGACGTGGACGAAGGAACTCACCGCGTCGTTCGCCACGGTGCTGCCCAGGAACACCGCCGAGCGGTCGCCGGCCAGGGCCGCCGCGAAGGCGCCGCCCGGCGCGTACCAGGTGCCGGGGCCGTACAGCAGGCCGTAGCGCAGGACGACCGCCGTCTCCAGCTCGGCCGCCGTCTCCTCCAGCTCGCGGACGGCGGCCACCATTCGGGTGCGGGGTTCGGTCGTCGTACCGTCGAGGGGGACCGCCTCGTCGGCGGGGCGGTCGCCGGGCTCGTACGCCCAGGAGATCGACTGGACGACGATCCGGCCGACGCCGGCCGCCTTCGCGGCGTCCACGAGATGGCGGGTGCCCTCGCGGCGGATCCGGCCGTTGGCGGCTCCGTCGGCGGCGGAGAGGTCGGTGAGCTGATGGATCACCGCGTCCGGCGCCGCCGCGCGGACCGCGTTCCGGAGCCGCTCGGCGTCGAGCGCGTCGACTCGGACACCCGTCGCACCGAGGCTGCGGATCCGCTCGACCCCTGCCGGGGTCCGGGAGGTTCCGGTGACCTCGTGCCCGGCCGCGACCAGCATCGGGACGAGCGGACGGCCGACGGCACCGGTGGCGCCGGCGACTAAGACCCGCATGAGTACTCCAGAGGTACGAACTCGACGGTTGCGACGGTTACACCGACTCGCGCCAGCTGCTCGTGATCGGCAGGCGGCGGTCCTTGCCGAAGCCCTTCGCCGAGATCTTCGTGCCCGGCGGGTACTGGCGGCGCTTGTACTCCGCGGTGTCCACCATGCGCAGGGTCTTCACGACCAGCTCACGGTCGTATCCCGCCGCGACGATCGCGTCCGCGCCCTGGTCCCGGTCGACGTACAGGTCGAGGATCGCGTCCAGGACGGGGTAGTCGGGGAGGGAGTCCGTGTCGACCTGGCCGGGGCGGAGTTCCGCGCTGGGGGGTTTCGTGATCGAGTTCTCGGGGATCGGCGGGGTTTCGCCGCGTTCCTCCGCCGCGCGGTTGCGCCATTCGGCCAGGCGGAAGATCGACGTCTTGTAGACGTCCTTGATGGGGCCGTACGCGCCGACCGAGTCGCCGTACAGCGTCGAGTAGCCGACCGCCAGCTCCGACTTGTTGCCGGGGGCGAGGACGATGTGGCCCTCCTGGTTGGAGATCGCCATCAGGAGGGTGCCGCGGAGGCGGGACTGGAGGTTCTCCTCCGCCAGGCCGGTCAGGTCGACGGAGCCCATGTACGCGTCGAACATGGGGGCGATCGACACCGTACGGAAGTTCAGACCGGTGCGGCGCGCCAGCTCCGCCGCGTCGCCCTTCGAGTGGTCGGAGGAGTACTTCGACGGCATGGACACGCCGTACACATTCGCCGGGCCCACCGCGTCGCACGCGATCGCCGCCACCAGCGCCGAGTCGATACCGCCGGACAGGCCGATGAGGACCGAGCGGAAGTTGTTCTTCACGACATAGGCGCGCAGGCCTACCACCAGGGCCGAGTAGACCTCCTCGTCGTCGTCCAGGCGATCCGCGTGGCCGCCGGTCATCGAGGGGTCGTACGGCGTGAGCGGGTCCTCGGACAGGACGACGCGTTCGATGCGCAGGCCGTCGTCCACCACGCCCGTCGGGGCCACCGCCGACGCCGCCGGGAGGTCCAGGTCCAGGACCACACAGCCCTCGGAGAACTGCGGAGCCCGCGCCACCACCTCGCCGTCCCGGTCGACGACGATCGAGTCGCCGTCGAAGACCAGTTCGTCCTGGCCGCCCATCATCGCGAGGTAGGCGATGGTGCAGCCCGCCTCCTGGGCCCGCTTGCGGACCAGCTCCAGACGGGTGTCGTCCTTGTCGCGCTCGTAGGGGGAGGCGTTGATGGAGAGCAGCAGACCGGCCTCGGCGGAGCGCGCCGCGGGCACCCGGCCGCCGTCCTGCCAGAGGTCCTCGCAGATCGCGAGGGCCACGTCCACGCCGTGCACCCGGATCACCGGCAGGGTGTCGCCGGGCACGAAGTAGCGGAACTCGTCGAAGACGCCGTAGTTGGGGAGGTGGTGCTTGGAGTAGGCCAGGGCCACCTCGCCGCCGTACAGGACCGCCGCCGCGTCGCGCGGGGAGCCGGCCGGGCGGCCGAACTTCGGCTGGTCGTTCTCCGACCGGTCGAGGTAGCCGACGACCACCGGCAGATCCCCGAAGCCCTCCTCGGCGAGGCGCACGGCGAGCGTGCGCAGGGCCGCGCGGGAGGCCTCGACGAAGGACGAGCGCAGGGCGAGGTCCTCGACGGGATAGCCGGTCAGCGCCATCTCCGGGAACGCCACGAGATGCGCTCCCTGCTCGGCGGAGTGCCGGGTCCAGCGGAGGATCGTTTCGGTGTTTCCGGCGATGTCGCCGACACGTGTGTCGATCTGGTTCAGGGCGAGACGAAGTTGAGGCACGCGTTCAGTGTAATCGTCAGAGCGACGCGATGGGGGTGCGTGAGGTGTCACACACCTCACGCACCCCCATCCCCATGAGCCTCTAGCGGCGCCGGTACGACTCGATGTAACCGCTCGTGGGCGTGCCCACGCCGGTGACGTCGTCGTAGCCCTTCACCGCGGACAGCGAGCTGTCCTTGCCGAGGCTGCGGACCGAGGTCAGCAGGCCGTCGGAGGCGTCGTAGCTGTTGGCGAAGTCGACGCGCGCGACCGCGAGCCCGGAGCCCGTCGGGTTGTCCGTGACGTCGTGGTAGACCCGCGAGCCGAACTTGGAGTAGATCGACGGGTTGGCGAAACCGATCGCCTTGCCGCCGCGCGCCTCCTGGGCGAGGGCCTGGACCGCCGCGATCACCGGAGCGGCCAGCGAGGTGCCGCCGATGCGGTACTCGCTGTACTGCTGCGACCCGTCCGGGAAGGTCTGGGTCTGGCCGACCTTGAAGCCGGTGTTCGGGTCGGCGATCGCCGAGATGTCCGGGACGACCCGGTTGCCGGCCGCGCTGTTGGCCTTGGCCAGCGCGTTCGGGACGACACCCTTCTGGTAGAAGGGCTCGGCGACCGTCTTGCTGGTGCCACCGCCCGCACCCGAGGTGAACGCGCCGGGGAAGCCGGTCCAGCTCTTGCCGTCGGCGGACAGCGAGGCCTTCTCGGTGCCCCAGCCGGTCTCCCACAGGTACTTGTCGCCCTTGCCGACCGCCAGCGAGGTGCCGCCGACCGCCGTCACCCACGCCGAGTTGGCCGGGGTGTCGACCTGCTTCGTACCGGTGTTGGCGACCTCGTCGCCGTTGTCGCCGGAGGAGAAGTAGAAACCGATCCCCTCGACCGCGCCGAACTGGAAGACCTGGTCGTAGGCGGCCGCGAGGTCCGGCGTCTGGTTGGCCTCGATGTCGCCCCAGGAGTTGGAGACGATGTCGGCCAGGTGGTTGTCGACGACCTTGCTGAGCGAGTCGAGCAGATCGTCGTCGTAGCAGGACGCGGCGCCCACGTACGTGACGTCCGCGGCCGGCGCGACCGCGTGCACGGCCTCGACGTCGAGGGTCTCCTCGCCGTACCAGCCGGCCGCCCCGCACTCCTCGGTCTTGGTGTAGTCCGAGGGCAGCACCTGGGTCAGCTGGCCCGTCTTCCAGAACTTGTCGCCGTGCGCCTTCGCGTAGGTGGCCGCGTCGAGGGCGATCGTCGGCGAGGCGTACGCGTCGGTGATGGCGACGCGCACATGCTTGCCGGTGTACCTCCCGGCACCGTAGGCGGCCCGCAGCTGCTTGCCGGTGTAGCCCTGGACGGCGTACGGGATCTTCTTGCCGTACGCCGACGGCAGGGTGCTCGCGGTGGTGGAGCCGTAGTACGAGGAGAACGGCCCGGCGTTCTTGAACACCGCGTCCGGCGGCGGGAGTTCGTCCTTGGAGCTGGCCCTGTGCGGCGCGTTGTCCAGGCCGGTGACGGTCAGGACGGCACCGTCCAGGCCCGCCGGCGCCGACGCGGTCTTCGACGGCGCGCGGTAGGTCTTCGAGCCCTTGGCGTAGTTGTGCAGCTGGGTGCCGAACGCCTTCTCGGCGGCGGCCACGTCACCGCTGACGGAGACGTAGTGCTGCGTGGTGCCGGTGACCTTCAGACCGGCTGCCGTCAGCCACGACCTGACCGCCGCCACCTGAGCCTTGGTGGCGCCGAAGCGGGCCTGCGCCTGCTTCGCTGAGAGGTACTTGCCGTAGGCGGCCGAGCGCGGGTCGGACACCGCCTTCGCGTACGCGGCGAGGCCGGTGGCATCCCGTCCCGCGAGGTAGACACGGGCGTGCACCTGGCTGCTGTCCGAGGTCGCGCCCTTGTCCGCCTTGGCCGTGGCCCACGCGGGCCTGGTCCCGGCCAGCGTGTCACGGGCCGGGCCGTCCGCGGCGTGCGCCGCGGGTATGCCGAGCGCGAGCGCGCCGGCGATCATGGGCAGTGTCGCTGCCATGCTCACCCCGGCGCGCAGCGCGGCGCGGTTGGATCTCATGGGACCCCCTGATATGTGGTTCGACGCGAGTGGATCACTCTGCGTGCTGGCCACTCTTGCGATGAACCGTTCATGCCAGGGGAATGCGAACACCAAGAAGAGGCCAAGTGACCGCTTGCTGGGCTGATTTGACGGATACGTCCGTGAAATCGAGGGAAAACCCTACGGATTGGTCCGGAGAGTCGGCTAAGGGGCCTTCTACGGCTTGGCTCCGCGCGCCTTCAGCATCCCCGCCATCAGGTCGATCTCCGACTGCTGCGCCTCCACCATGCCCTGCGCGAGCCGCTTCTCCACGCCCACCGTGCACTTGTCCGCACAGCCCTGGGCCATGTGGACACCGCCCTTGTGGTGCTTGGTCATCAGCTGCAGGAAGAGCACCTCGGCCGCCTTGCCGTTCAGCGTCCCGAGCTTCTTCAGCTCGGTGTTGGTGGCCATCCCGGGCATCAGCGCGCCGTCCTCGCCGTCGCTCATGCCGCCCATGCCCATCCAGCTCATGGGTTCCTTGGACGACACCTTCGGCAGCCCCCACAGATCGAGCCAGCCCAGCAGCATGCCGCGCTGGTTGGCCTGCGTCTGCGCGATGTCGTAGGCGAGCCGGCGGACCTCCTCGTCGTCCGTGCGGTCGCGCACGATGTACGACATCTCCACGGCCTGCTGGTGGTGCACGGCCATGTCCCGGGCGAACCCGGCGTCGGCCGAGTCCGCGGCCGGGGCCGCGGCGTCCGCCCCGCCGTCCTCGGCGACGGAGTACGTGATGGCCCCCGCCGCGACCAGCACCCCGGCCACGGCGACGGCCACGCCCGCGTACCTCACTTCGACAGACCGCCCGTGCACGCCGCGCCCGGCTCGGGCGTCTGCTCGCCCTGTACGTACTTCTCGAAGAACTTGGCCACGTTCGCGTCGTCGGCCCCGGTCACCGTGCGCTGGTGCCCCCACGCCGTCAGCATGATCGGGTCGGCCTGAGCGTCGTCCGGGCTCATCAGCGTGTACGGCGTCTTCTTCACCTTCGCCGCGAGCGCGTCGACGTCGGCCTTGCCGGCCTTGCTGTTGTACGTCACCCACACCGCGCCGTGCTCGAGCGAGTGCACGGCGTTCATGTTGTCCACAGCCTTGGTGTAGACGTCGCCGTTGCAGTTCATCCACACCTGGTTGTGGTTGCCGCCGACCGGGGGCTCGGTCGGGTACTTCACCGTCTTGGCGACGTGCGTCCGCCCCAGGGTGCCCTTCCAGGTCTTCACGCCGTCCGAGCCGGTGACGAAGCTCCCCGAGGTCTTGGAGTCGGCGGCGCTGGAGGAGTCGTCGTCCTTCTGCGCCTGGATGACGAACACACCGCCGGCCACGAGCGCGGCCACGGCGACGGCACTGCCGGTGATCGCGAAGATCCGGTTGCGCCGCTCACGTGCCTTCTCGGCACGCCGCATCTCCTCTATACGCGCCTTGCGCGCCGCGCTGCTGGTCTTGTTGGCGGAACCCATGGGCCTGTCCTTCTGGGGGAAAGGGGCGGGAGGCGTGGTGTTTCTGTCGTACAGGTCAACTGATCGTAATGGGGAGGCGTGGGAGATGTCGTGGGCAGGCCCCTGCGGCGTTGCCCTCCTTCCCCGGACAGTGCTGATCACGGGCGGTTTCCCGGGTGGCGTGGTGATGGGAAACAGGAAACCCGTCGACCTCTCGGGGCACGGCGGCCAGTCTGATGGCGACAGACCGAGCACGGCCTGCGACCAGGCAGGATGAACGCAAGGGGGAAACAATGCGCAAGGTGTTCAGCGGGGTTGCCGCACTCGTCACCGCCGCCGCCGCGACGATGGCGCTGACCGGTACGGCCGAGGCCAGGCCGGCCGACGACTGGGCCGGGTGTCCGAGCGGTTACGTCTGCATCTACCCGCAGGGCCAGGACCCCGCCCAGAGCCCGAGCAACAAGTACCTCACCTACGGGGCCCACAACCTGAGCAACCAGGTCGGCTGGCACTGGGTCCTCAACAACCAGACCGGTGGCGCCACGGCGGAACTGTGCCTGAACTACGGCGGCACGAACTGCAACTACACCATCCCGGCCCAGGGCGGCGTGTGGGCCGACCTGACGCCGGTCAACTCGATCAAGCTCAACCGGCCGTAGAAGCCTTTCCGCACGGGGGAACTTCCGGAACCGCCACCGCGGTTCCGGAAGTCCGTGTTTCCGCCACACCGGCGAAAGGCTGATCGACCGTCATACCCCGGCAGTAGTCTGTGCATCGCCTGTTTCACGGCTTATGCGCACGACACCCCGGGGGGACGTGGTGGGGGAGCAGCGGTACACCGGCGACCGACCTGAACCGGAACCGACGGACGGCGCTGTTCCGGCCTTCCCCGCCCAGCTGAGAAGACTCCGCCGACAGCGCGGGCTGTCGCTCGCCGACCTGGCCCGGCAGGCGCACTACAGCAAGGGCTATCTGAGCAAGATCGAGACGGGTGCGAAGCGGGCCACCGTCGATGTCGCCCGCCGGTGCGACCAGATCCTGCGTGCCGAGGGCGGACTGCTCGGACTGCTGGCCGAGAACGCCCCGGAGGGAGACCCGCAGGCCGGGCGGCCGACGTCGTTCGACGGTGTCTGTCCCTACCGGGGTCTGTCGGCGTTCACCGCGCGGGACGCCGGGTGGTTCTTCGGCCGTGAGCGGGCCACCGCCGCACTGGTCGAGCGGGTCTTCGAACGGATCGGCAGCGGGCCCCTGATGGTCGTCGCCCCTTCCGGTGCCGGCAAGTCGTCCCTGCTCAACGCCGGTCTCGTACCGGCCTTCCGGAACCCGGGCGGCTTCCCGATGCCGGGTGCCGAGCGGTGGCCGGTGGTGGCGTTCACCCCCACCGCACATCCGCTGGAGGAGCTGCTGACCAGCGTCGCGAAGGCTCTGGACGGCGATCTCGGCGTCACCGTACGGCAGTTGCGGGAACGGCCCGAGGTCCTGCTGGAGGCGGTGAGGCGGCGTACGGCGGACGACAGCGCACCTGGCGGCGCGGACAGACGGCCCCCGCCGGTGCGTCCGGTGCTGCTCGTCGACCAGTTCGAGGAGTTGTTCACCCTCTGCTCCGACGAGGACGAACGGCGGGCCTTCGTCCGGGTGCTGTGCGCCGTGTCGACGTCCCGCCCGTCGGGCTCCGGCCACGAACCCGCCGTCGTGGTCCTCGGCGTACGGGCCGACCTGTCCGGCGGCTGCCTCGAACTCCCCGAACTGGCCCCGGTGTTCACCGACGGGCTGTTCGTGCTGTCCCCGATGTCCGTGGCTGGACTGCGGGAGGCGATCACCCGCCCCGCCGAACTCGCCGGACTCACCCTGGAGTCGGGTCTCGTCCCCCTGCTGCTGCGGGACGCGGGCCTGCGCGACGAACCGGAGGGACTGCCCGGCGACGGGTCGGGCACCCCGCCGGACGTGACACCTTCCGGTGCGCTGCCGCTGATCTCCCACGCGCTGCTGACCACCTGGCAGTGGCGCGAGGGCGCCACCCTGACCGTCGCCGGGTACGAGCGCACCGGCGGGATCCGGGGCGCGGTCGCGCGGACCGCGGAGAACGTGTTCGCACGCCTGTACCCGGTCGAGCAGCAGACGATCCGCCGGATCCTGGTGCGCCTGGTCCATGTCGCCGACGGCACCGGACCGACCCGGTGCCGGATGAGCCGGGCCGCGCTGATGGAGCGGCTCGCCGACGCGGACGGTGCCACGGCCGCCCTGGACGCCTTCGTGCGGGCCCGGCTGATCACCGCCGACCGGGACACCGTCGAGATCGCCCACGAGGCCCTGCTGCACGCCTGGCCCCGGCTGCGCGGCTGGATCGACGCCGACCGGGCCGGACTGCTGATCCACCAGCAACTCGCCCACGCCGCCGAAGAGTGGGAGCGCGAGGGCCGCGATCCGTCCGCCCTCTACCGGGGCACCCGCCTGGACACCGTCCGCGCGTGGGCCGAGGAGGCCGAGGAGACGGCCGGGCGGAGCCGGCTCGGCGCGCAGGAGGAGGCGTTCCTGCGGGCGAGCCGGGCCGAGGAGGCCGACCGGCAGCGGCAGGCCCGGCGGCAGGTCCGGCTCCGGCAGGGCACGCTGGCCACGCTGGTGGTGCTGCTGGCCCTCGCCGTCATGGCGGGAGGCCTGGCGTACCAGCAGCGCTCGGGCGCGCTGCACCAGGAGCGGATCGCCCGCTCCCGGGCGCTCGCCGCGCAGTCCACGTCCCTGGCCGCCGGTCAGCCCGAGGCCTCGATGCTGCTCGCCGAGGAGGCCTACCGCTCCCAGGCGACGCCCGAGGCGCGCGGTGCCCTGCTGAGCACCCAGGCGCAGCCCTTCTCGGCCCGGTTCGGCGGGTTCCGGGGGCCGGTCAACACGGTGACGTTCGCGCCCGACGGCAGAACGCTGGCGACGGGCAGTTCGGACGGCTCGGTGACGCTGCGACGGCTCGCCGACCGCCGTACGACGGCCACGTTCAGGGTGCCCGGCCAGGTGCGGTCGGTCGCCTTCAGCCCCGACGGCCGTACGCTCGCGGCCGGCGCCATGGACGCGCCCGTACGGGTGTGGAGCGTGGCCGGCCACCGGGTGAGGGCGGTGCTGCCGACGAGTACCGAGGACGCCCGGGCCGTGGCCTTCGACCCCCGGGGCGGCAGGCTGGCCGTCGCGGCGGGCGACGGAACGGTCCAGGTGTGGGACACCGACGGGGGGCGCCGCGTCGCGTCCTTCACCGGTCACATCGGGAACGTCGACGCGCTGGCGTACGCCCCGGACGGCCGGACCCTGGTGTCGGCCGGCGCCGACGGGACCGTACGGCTGTGGGACACGGTGGGCGACCGGCCGCCGGCCGTGCTCAGGGGGCACACCGACGCCGTGCTGGGCGTGGCGTTCGCGCCGGACGGGCGGAGCCTGGCCAGCGGGGGAGCCGACCGGACCGTACGGCTGTGGGACGTGGCCCGGCGCCGGACGACCGCGGTCCTGACCGGGCACAGCGACGACATCAACGCGGTCGCCTACACCCCGGACGGCGCCACGGTCGTCAGCGCGGGCGGGGACGGCACGACCCGGCTGTGGGACGTGCGCAGCGGGATGCAGACGCTGACGCTCACCGGCCACACCGACTACACGATGGGGGTGGCCGTGAACGCCGACGGGACGATGCTCGCCACCGCCGGGTTCGACCAGTCGGTGGTGCTGTGGGACCTGCGGGGATCGGTGCTGACGGCCCGTCCGTTCACCGAGGTCTGGCAGTCCGCCTACAGCCCCGACGGAAGACTGCTGGCGACCGCCGACACCGATCACACCGTGCGGCTGTGGGACGTGGCGCGCCGCCGGGCCGTCGCGACCCTGCGGGGGCATCGCGCGGCCGTGTTCTCGGTGGCGTTCGCGCCCGACGGGCGGACGCTCGCCTCGGCCGGTTCCGACGGCACGGTCCGGCTGTGGGACGTGGCCGGGCACCGCCTCCTCGACACGCTCACCGGCCATCACGGGGACGTGTTCGCGGTGGCGTTCTCCCCGGACGGCGCCCTGCTGGCGTCGGCGGGCGCCGACCGCACGGTGCGGCTGTGGGACGTCGCCACCCGCCGCCGGCTGGCCACCCTCACCGGACACACGGACTTCGCCAACGATGTCACCTTCAGCCCCGACGGGCGCACCCTCGCGAGCGCGGGCGACGATCTGACGGTACGGCTGTGGGACGTGGCGCGGCGCCGGCCGCTGGCCACGCTCACCGGGCACACCGGCGCGGTACGGGGGGTGGCGTTCAGCCCGGACGGCCACGCGCTGGCGAGCAGCGGCAACGACGGGACCGTACGCCTGTGGGACGTCCGCGGGCACCGCTCCGTCGCGGTGCTGCGCGGCCACACCGGCTCGGTGCGCGGTATCGCGTTCTCCCCCGACGGCCGGCGGCTGGCCAGCAGTGGCAGCGACCGTACGGTGCGGCTGTGGGACGTGGCCGGACGGCGGCCCTGGGCCACGCTGACCGGCCACACGAACGCCGTGTGGGGCATCGCCTTCGCCCCGGACGGGCGGACGGTGGCCAGCAGCAGCAACGACGGGACCGCACGGCTGTGGGACCTGGACGTGTCCGGACGGTTCACCGCGATCTGCCGGCTGAGGCTGTCCGCGCACGTGACGGGATGTTAGAACGCCCCTGGTGGGCGGGGGTTTCCCAAGGGTTTCCCGTTGCCTTTTCGACAGGCGCGGGCCGGGGGCTCGACGACGTGGGCCCCGGTGCCGCAGGTTGTCACCGGAAGCAAACCAGAAGAAACGGGGGTTCTGGCATGGTGCGCCGGACCGGTCTCATCGGCCTACTCATCGCTTTACTGACGTTCGTCCTCTGGACGCCCGGGAGCGCCCTCGCGGCCGCTCCCGCCCGCGCCGCCGCCGACGGCGAGTGCGCGGTCCTGGCGCCGGGCGCCTCCCCGGCGGCCGAGCGGGCCGTCGCCGCGGCCTGCGCACAGGTCACGGCGGGCGTCTGGTACACCTGGGGCGGCGGGCACGGCGCGCAGCCCGGCGCCACCTACGGGCAGGTGGACCCCACCGACCCGGCCAGCGAGCACGACCCCGAACGGCTCGGCTTCGACTGCTCCGGGCTGGTCCGGTACGCCTACGCCCAGGCCGCCGGGTCGGACATCCTCAACGGGGTCGCCAGCACCCAGTACTACACGCACCGCGCCGCAGAGCGCTTCACCGCCGACCAGGGGACCGCCCCGCTGCTGCCGGGCGACCTGCTGGCCTGGGGCACCTCGCAGAACCTGCACCACATCGCCATCTACCTGGGCGCGGGCAAGATGGTCGAGGCCCGGCAGTCCGGCACGAAACTCATGGTCAGCGACGTCCGGCTGAACGGCGACTACTTCGGGGCGCTGCGCGTCAACACCGGCGCGGTGACCGGCCATGTCTTCCAGACCTGGGGCACCGGCGTGTGGACCAAGGCGGCACCCTCCGTCGGCGCCGCCCGCGTCTACGCCTTCCCGCAGTCGACGACCATCCGCGTCCAGTGCCAGAAGCACGCGGAACTGGTCACCTCCGACGGCTACACCAACGACGCCTGGTCCTACCTGCCCGACTACAGGGCATGGATGACCAACATCTACATCAAGGGACCCGCCTGGCTGGAAGGGGTGCCCACCTGCACCTGACCCGTGCCCCAGTAGGACGGCGGCGGACCTGTTTCGCGCCTGGCGTCGGAGCTGGGGCAGTTGACAGCAGCGAAAGGACCGCCGCCATGGCAGAGCAGGAACAGAAACAGACCAGCGGCGCGCCGGCGGGCTGCACCACCGTCGCGCCCTGGGTCGTCACCGACGACACCGGCGCGTTTCTCGACTTCGTCACGCATGCCTTCGGCGGCGAGGAGCTCGGGCGGGTGCCGACCGAGGACGGGCTGATCGGCCACGGGGAGATCCGGGTGGGCGACACCGTCGTACTCGCCTTCGACCGGCACGCGGACTGGCCCGTCCTGCCGAGTCTGCTGCGGGTGTACGTCCCCGACGCGGACACGGCGGTCGCCCGGGCCGTCGAGACCGGCGGCCGGGTGGTCACCCCCTTGGCCGACGACGCCTTCGGAAATCGGGGAGGGCGGATCCGGGATCCCTTCGGCAACATCTGGTGGGTGGTCAGCCATGTCGAGGACGTTCCCGAGGACGAGATGTGGAAGCGGCTGAGGGAACCCCGCTACGCCGAGGCCATGCGGGTGGCCCAGGAGACCCTCGACGCCGAGCTGGGCGGGCGCCGTGACGGCCACGGCAGCCCGCCCGTCAGGACGTGACCGGCTGCCGCGCGTCCGCCGGGTCCCAGCCCTCGTGCGGTACGGAGGCCAGCAGGCGGCGGGTGTAGTCGTGCTCGGGTGCTCCCAACACCCGCTCGGTCGGGCCCTGTTCGACGACCGTGCCCCGGCGCATGACCATTGTCTCGTCCGTGATGTGCCGTACCACGGCCAGGTCGTGGCTGACGAAGACGAGAGCCACGCCGGTGTCCTGCCGTACCTCACCGAGGAGTTGGAGGATCTGCGCCTGGATGGACACGTCCAGCGCGGCCACCGCCTCGTCGAGGACGAGGATCCGCGGGTCGACGGCGAGCGCCCGCGCGATGGCGAGACGCTGCCGCTGACCGCCGGAGAGTTCATGGGGGCGGGCGTCCGACTCCCGGGCGCCCAGGCCGACTTGGTCGAGGAGTTCCGTGACCCGGGCGTCCACGGCCGGGTGATCGTGCAACCGGAGTGCGGTGCGCAGACATTGACCGGACGTCAGACGCGGGTCCAGGGAGAGATAGGGGTCCTGGAAGACCATCTGGATCTCACGGGCCCGCGCCAGCCGCCCCCGACGCCCCGCGCGCCGGGCCTGGCCCCGCTCACGGCCGTCGACCGCGACCGTGCCCGCGTCCGGCCGGATCAGCCCGACCAGCATCCGGGCGACCGTGCTCTTGCCCGACCCGGACTCGCCCACGATGCCGAGGGAGCCGCCGCCGGGCACGGTGAAGGACACCTTGTCGGCGGCGGTCAGCCGGCCCCCTCCCGGCAGCCGGTAGGTCTTGCGGACGGCGTCCACGACAAGCAGCGGCGGGTTGTCGTTCACCGTGTCCTCCCGGTGGCCTCGGCGGCCGGTCGTCGGTCATGAACGCGTCGGCAGGCCGCCGTACCGCCGTCCTGGAGGGACAGCGCTTCCGGCTGCCAGGTCTCGCAGGCGGACTCGGTGTGCGGGCAGCGGTCCGCGAAGGGGCAGCCGGTAAAGCCGTCCGCGAGGGACGGCGGCCGGCCCGGGATCGGGCGCAGCACGCGGGAGGTGTCGCCCAGTTCGGGAGAGCACTCCAACAGCCCCTGGGTGTACGGGTGTCGCGCGTGCCCGAACAGCCGCTCGGCCTGCTGCTCCTCGACGACCCGGCCCGCGTACATGACGTACACGCGGTCGCAGTAGGCGGCGGCCAGATGCAGGTCGTGGGTGATGAACAGCAGCCCCAGCTCCCGCTGTTCGCGCAGGGTGCGCAGCAGGGCGAGGATGTCCGCCTGAGTGGTGACGTCCAGCGCGCTGGTGGCCTCGTCGGCGAGCAGCAGCCGGGGCTCGGCGGCCAGCGCACCGGCGATGACGACGCGTTGCAGCATGCCGCCGGAGAGCTCGTGCGGGTGCTGCCGTACATGCCGCTCGGGGTCGGGCAGGCCGACCGAGCCGAGCAGTTCGACGGCGCGGGCTCGCGCGTCGCGCCGGTCGGTGGACCCGGTGCGGACCAGCCGTTCGACGAGGAAGTCGCCGATACGGCGTACGGGGTTGAGGGCCGAGCGGGGATCCTGGTGGACCATGGCGACGGTCCGGGCCCGGTGTTCGCGCAGCCGTGCGCCGGTCATGGCCAGGACGTCCTCGCCGTCGACCCGGACCCGCCCCTCGGCGGTCACCCCGTCCGGGAGGATGCGCAGCGCGGCCTTCGCGGTGGTCGACTTGCCCGAGCCGGACTCGCCGACCAGGCCCACGACTTCACCGCTGGCGACCTTCAGGGACACGTCCGCGAGGAGCGGGCGGGCCGCGCCGGGCAGCAACAGGGTCAGGTTCTCTATGTCGAGCAGCATGGCGGCTACCTCCTGGTGCCGAGTCGGTCGGCGGCCCGTACGCCGACGACGTTGAAGGCCACGACCACCGCGGCGATGGCGGTACCCGGCACCAGCGCGGGCAGCAACGCGCCCTGCACGATGGCGGCCTGCCCCTCCTGCACCATCAACCCCCAGTCGGAGCTGGGCGGTTGCGCGCCGAAGCCCAGATAGCTGAGCGTGGCCAGGCTCATCAGGGACTCACCGAACAGCACCACCAGGTAGCCGACGATCGAGCGGGCCAGGTTGGGCACGAGATGGCCCACGCAGATCCGCAGCCCGCCCATGCCCATCACCCGGTACGCGTCGATGTACGGCTTGGACCGTTCGGCCAGGGCGACACTGCGGGTGTACTTCGCGATCGTCGGCGCGAACGCCAGCCCGAGCGCGACCACGGACGTGGTCATACCCGTGCCGAACACGGCGATGACCAGGACGACGAACAGCAGCCCCGGGAAGGCGTACATGACGTCGGTGATCCGGGAGACGAACGCGTCGACCCAGCCGCCGCGCCAGGCGGCGAGCGTGCCGAGGGTGACGCCGATCGCGGCGGCGAGCAGAAGCAGCAGCACCGGCGCGACCAGGCTGGTGCGGGCGCCGTACAGCACCCGGGAGAGCAGATCCTGGCCCGAGGCGTCGGTGCCGAGCGGGTGGGCGCCGGTGGTGCCGGCCAGCGAGGACGACAGGTCGATGGCGTCCGGCGCGTACGGCGCGAGCAGCGGCGCGAGGAGCGCGGCGAGCACCACGAGCACGAGCACGCTCCCGGCGATCCACACACCCCAGGGGCGACGGACGGGCAGGACACCGCCCAGGGGCACTGCGGGCACGGTGGTCATGCGGGGCTCCTCAGGCTCTTCAGACGCGGGTCGAGCAGCGGGTGCACCAGGTCGACGACGGTCGTGACGACGACGTACGAGGTGACCATCACCAGCAGGACGGCCTGCGCGACCGGGAAGTCGTGACTGTTGACCGCGCCGACCAGCAGCGTGCCGATGCCACTGATGCCGAACACCGTTTCGACGGCCACCGTCCCGGCGAGCATGCCCGCGGTGACCAGACCGCACATGGTGACGATCGGGCCGAGCGCGTTGCGCAGCACATGCCGGCGGACGATCTCCCGCTCGGGCAGTCCGGCGGCACGGGCGACGGCCACGTGGTCGGCGGCGTCCGCGTCCGCCATCGCCTGCCGGGTGACCCGGCTGACGACGGCGAGCGCGCCCAGCGCCATGGCCACGGCGGGCAGGGTCAGATGGTGCAGGGTGCCGCCGAAGCCCTCGCCGCCGCCCGTCACCGGGAACCAGCCCAGCTGCACGCCGAAGACGGCGACCAGGGCGATCCCGCCGACGAAGGACGGCACGGACGCGGTGAGGGTGGTGCCGCCGGTGACCGCCGAGTCGACCCAGGTGCCACGCCGTACGGCGGCCAGGACGCCGGCGCCGACCCCGAGGACGACGAAGAGGACCGTGGCGTAGGCGACCAGGGCGAGGGTCGTGGGGAAGCGGGCGGCCAGCAGGTCCGAGACCTGGTCGCCGTACTGGAAGGAGCGGCCGAGGTCGAGATGGAGGCAGTCCCACAGCCAGCGGCCGTACTGGACCACCAGGGGCTCGTCGAGGTGGTACTGCGCCCGTACGGTGGCCAGCCGCTCGGGGGTGAGCTTGTCGCGGCCCCCGGCCAGGAAGACGGCGGGGTCGCCGGGGGCGGCGTACACGGCGGCGAAGATCACGAAGGACGCCGCCAGCAGGGTGGCCGCGAGGCCGGCGAGCCGCCGTCCAAGTGCGACGATCATCTGTTCCGGATCCTTACTTGGCGCCGAGTTCTGCGGCCCAGGGCGAGTAGAGATAGGCCATGGAGGAGCGCGGGCCGGTCAGCTTGTCGCTCATGACGAGCACGGTCGGCATCTGGGCGACGGGGATCCACACCGCGGCCTCGGCGAACTGCCGCTCGACGTCCACGACCAGCGCGGCGCGCTGCTTGTCGTCGATCGTCCGCACGGCCTGCCCGACCTTGGCGTCGTAGTCGGCGCTCTTGAAGCCCACCCAGTTGTTGGAGCTGTCGGAGAGCGCGTTGTCGTAGAAACCGACCGGGTCGCTCTTGGAGATGTACCAGTCGGCGACCAGGACGTCGATGTCGGCACGGGCCTCCTTGTCCCCGTAGAACTCCCCGTACTGCGCGGCCGGCACGGTCTTGATCTGCGCCTTCAGCCCGAGCCGGGTCAGGGCGGCGCGTACGGCGTTGGCGATGACCAGCCGGCCCTGGGTGCTGTCCGTGCCGATCACGATGGGCTCGTCGGGAACGGACTTCGCGTTCTTGACGAGCTTCTTCGCCTCCGTGAGGTCGTCGGCGGAGGGCTGGGCGGGGGCGCCGGTGAGCTCCTTCTGCGCGGCTTCGAACGCCGCCTTCTCGTAGCCCCAGGCGCCCGAGCCGACGGGGGTGGCCCAGGGTTCGACGAGCCCGCCGTAGCCGGACCTGGCGATGCCCGCGCGGTCGAGGGTCAGGGACAGCGCCCGGCGGATGTCGGGGTCGGCGAGTCCGCCGCGCTCGGTGGGGATCAGCGCGAGGGTGGCGGTGCTCGGGCCGTAGTACTGGGCGAGGCCCTTCTTCCCGCGCAGGGCGGAGGCCGAGGTGACGGTGTCGAGGTAGGCGCCGTCGGCGGCCCCGGTGCTCAGCGCGTTGACCGCCGCGCTGTCCTGGGCCCACCGGAAGACGACCTTTTTCACCAGCGGCTTCTTGCCCCGGTAGCCGTCGAAGCGGGTGAGCGTGATCGAGTCGCCGGACTTCCAGCCGGTCAGTTCGTACGGCCCCGAGCACGCGTCGGCCTGCCCCGGCGTACCGAAGTCCCGGCCCTCCTTCTCGACCTGCGCCTTCCGGTAGACGAGCCCGGCGTCGCCCGCGAGCGCCTTGGTGAACAGGGCGTCGGGCTGCTTGAAGGTGATGGTGATCTCGTCGGCGCCGGTCTTGCGCATCGCGCTGACGCCCTCGAACTCGTCGGACTGTTCCATCTGCGGATCGGCGTGCCGCTTCAGGCTGTAGAGGACGTCGTCGGCCGTCATCTTCGAACCGTCGTGGAAGGTGACGTCGTCCCGCAGGGTCAGGACGAGCGTCGTGTCGTCCGGCCTGGTCTCCTTCGCGACGAGGGAGGGCTGTACGGACATGTCGGGCTGGAGCTGGTAGAGGCGCTCGCAGACGTTGCCGAGGACGGTCCGGCCGGCGCTGCCGCCCTGGGTGTCGAGGTCGAGGGACTCGGGCTCGTCCTCGAGCAGCCAGTTCACCGAGTCGACGGCGCCCGTGGCCGCGGGCGTGGTGGGACTGAGCTTCAGCTTCGACACGTCGACGCCGCCGGCGCCCGCGGCCGAACCGGTGTCGGCGCCGCTGCACGCGGCGGTGAGGGCCAGCACGCCGGCCAGGCCGGCGGCGGTGAGCGAGGACCTGAGTCCGGCGGAGGGCCGGGACGTGATCGAGGGCGTGAACTTCATGGCGGTGCTCCTGGGCGGAGTGATGAGGGGTGGGCGGGGAGCCTCGGCATGTGGGGGGCGCAGGGATCAGTTGAGGGCGTGGGGGCCGTCGTAGAGGTTCCAGGGCAGGTGCTGGTACTCGTGGTCGCACGGGGTGCCGGCCGTGGCGTGGTAGTCGCCCGTGGTGAGGTCCACGCAGGAGGAGACCAGCGTCTGCCAGTGCTTGAGCTCGGGCTCGCGCGGGTCGGCGTGGGTGCACAGCGACTCCGGGAAGCCGAGGTGGTCGGACATCGCCTGCTTGATCAGCTTGCGGGACTCGTCGGGGCCGCCCGACTCGCGCAGCAGCCGCAGACCGTCCTCGGCGCGGGGTACGCGGACCAGCGAGTCGGGGGACAGCGGCCGGTAACCGGCGGCGAGGGCGGCGGGGACACCGGCCTGGTAGTGGTTGCCGTGCACCAGCAGCCCGGCGTCCGGATAGAGCCAGCCGTGGCCCGCCGGGGTGGTCTCGATGTCCACGGCGAAGCCCTCACGGCAGGTCAGCAGGGCGTTGCTGGCGATATGGGCGCGGGTGCGGCACAGCACGTTCAGCGCGTCGGTGATGCTCGGCTGGTCCAGGACGCTGCGCCGGATCACGGTCTGCGGCAGTCCCACGGTGTCGTCGAACCGGCCGCCGAGGCCGTTGGCGTTGAGCGCGATCCCGGCGGAGCTGGCGCCCTGGCGGCCGATCTGGCCGGCCTCCACCTGCATGATCAGGGTGGGCTTGGGCGGCTGGACGATCCGCAGCATGACGACGGTGTCGGCGACGCCCGCCCGCCAGTCCCAGTTCTGCCCGGCCCAGACATGGCCGTCCCCGCTGGCCGGTCCGTAGGCGGCGAAGGAGGTGCAGCCCTCGGCGGGTTCTTCCGGTGCCGCGTCCTGCACCTGCATACGGGCGAAGGAGCCGTCGTAGATGACCTCGCCGCGGGCGTTGAGCGCCAGTACGTCGAGCAGGCCGAGCCCGGCCGCGTCGGCGATGCCCTGCATCTCCTCCAGCAGGTGGGGCGCGTAGTCGCGCACGGGCGCCAGCCAGCGGGCGGCCCGTGCGGTGACCTGCTCCCAGGTCAGGCCCGAGGACGAGCCGAAGGCCTCCGCGTAGTACGCGAGCGAGGCTTCCAGCTGGGGTGCCACGGCCTCTCCGTACTGCCGGCCTCGCTGGGACGGGGTCCCGGAGATCTCGACGACCGGAAGGCTGCGTTTCATGGTGAGGCTCCTCGACGGGGCTCGCGGGCGTAGAGTCTGTAACATTCGTTCCGAAAGTTCATGTCTCCGGAATGAATTGTTCAGCAGCGTAACGCCGGTACCGCGGGAGTCAAGAGGCGTAATGGATATTTCACGAACGGGCAGTGCCGCCCCAGGAGGCCTCACCCGCCTCAGAGCCACCGTCCGCGACCAGTGGGACGAGCTGTCCGCGTCCGAGCGGACCGTCGCCCAGTACCTGGTCAGCGCCCCGGTCGAGCAGGTGATGTTCGCCAGCACCCAGGAACTGGGCACGGCCAGCGGCACCAGCAACGCCACGGTCGTCCGCGCGCTCCAGCGCCTCGGGTATGCCGGTCTGCCTGCCCTCAAGCGGGAACTGGCCGCCGACTTCACCGCGGGGCAGGCCCCCGACGTCCGGCTGGCCCAGCGCATCGCGCACGTCGGCAAGGACCTCGGCAAGATCTGGACGGACGTCTTCGACGAGACGCAGGAGTGCATCGACCAGTGCCGGCGGCTCGTCGACACCGACGCCCTCGAACGGGCGGTCACGGTGCTCGCCGAGGCCCGTGAGGTGCTCTGTTACGGCGTCGCCGCGTGCGAACTCGCCGCCCGCCACCTCGCCCGCGCCCTGGGCCGCATCGGCCACCGGGCCCGCTTCGTCGGCGAGACCGGGTTCGGCCTCGCCGACCAGCTGCTCTCCCTCGGCCAGGGCGACGCGGTGGTGATCTTCCAGCCGGGACGACGGCTGCCCGAACTCACCGTCCTGGTGGAGCGGGCCCGCGCGGTCGGCGCCCGGGTCGTCTTCGTCACCGACGAACTGAGCGAGGCGTTCGAGGGGCGGGTGGAGGCGGTCCTCCTCGCGCCCTACACCCCCACCGGGAACACCAGTGAGGCGCTGACCAGCCTCGTCGTCGCGGACGTACTGCTGCTGGCCCTCACCACCCTCGACGAGACGTCAGCGGTCGAGCACGCGCATCAACTGGACGCGCTGCGGGGGCAGTTGCTGGGGCCGGGACGCGGCTGACGGCCGGGTGGCCGTCGTCAGCCCTTCAGGGAGGCCAGCCAGTCGGTCAGGAGGCGGTTGATCTCCTCGGGCCGTTCCTGCTGGATCCAGTGGCCGCAGCCGTCGAGAAGGTGCGAGGCGGTGAGGCCGGGGAGGGTGCCGGGGTACGCCTCGATCGCGTCGGACAGCCAGACGGTGGACGCGTCCTCGCCGCCCCCGACGAAGAGCGACGGCTGGGTGAGGGGCGCGCCGGCGTAGTCGGCCAGGTCCGCCCAGTCACGGTCCATGCTGCGATAGCGGTTCAGCGCTCCGGTCAGTCCGGTGCGCTCGAACTCACCGGCGTAGACGTCGAGGTCGCCCTCGTCGAGCCAGGCCGGCAGCCGGCCGGCCGGGAAACGGTCGCGCAGCGTTCCGCCGGGGCCGACGAAGTGCGGGTCGGGGGCGCCGGGGCCGGGCATGGTGTCGGCGGACAGAGCGGCGTAGAAACCGGCGAGCCAGCCGCGCACGTCGGGCTCGATCTCGGCCTCGGCCCGCCCCGGCCGCTGGAAGTAGGAGACATAGAACTCCTCCCCGCCGCCCATCTGCGCGAAGACCTCGCTGGGCTTCGGCCCGCCCGGCGGGGTGTACGGGACGCTCAGCAGCCCCACCGCGCGGAAGACGTCCGGCCTGACCAGCGCGGAGGTGGCGGCGATCGTCGCACCCCAGTCGTGGCCGACGATCACCGCGGACCGCTCGCCCAGGGCCTCCACCACGGCGACGTTGTCCGCCACCAGGTCGAGCATCCGGTACTCCTCCAGCGCGGCCGGCTTCGACGAGCGGCCGTACCCGCGGACGTCGATCGCCACGGCCCGGTAGCCGGCCGCGGCCAGCGCCGGCAGCTGGTGGCGCCAGGAGTACCAGGACTCCGGGAACCCGTGCACGAGGAGCACGAGCGGTCCGCTGCCCTGCTCCACGAGATGGGTCCGGCCGGCGGGTGAGGTGACCAGACGGTGGACGGGGGCGGTCGGCTGCGGCATGGGGTCCTCCCGGTTTCGCGAAGCAGTTGTAGGCAGTGCCACCGATGATCCGGGGGGTCGCGCGCCGGTCGCGAAGCCTCTTGCCGGTTCGGCAAAACACCCGCGCGGGCCCTTGATCCCGTCTCTAGGAGCGGTCGGGCATTACGGATGTCAGTCCGAGCAGGCAATATGGGCGGCAGAGCAGTACACCCGCGGGACGCGAGGCGTTCAGCCCGGGGTCGTTTGGGCGATCATGGTCCGCAACGCGCACGAAATGGTGTTGTGGTGGGATGCTCAGGTGCCCGACCGCCTCTTTCGTGGGACGGGAGACAGGCGGCCTGACCAGCAAGGATGGGGAAGCGGAAGATGGACAAGCAGCAGGAGTTCGTGCTTCGGACCTTGGAGGAGCGCGACATCCGGTTCGTACGCCTGTGGTTCACGGACGTGCTGGGCTTCCTCAAGTCCGTCGCCGTGGCCCCGGCCGAACTCGAACAGGCATTCGACGAGGGTATCGGCTTCGACGGCTCCGCGATCGAGGGCTTCGCCCGGGTCTACGAGTCCGACATGATCGCCAAGCCCGACCCGTCCACCTTCCAGGTGCTGCCCTGGCGCGCGGAGGCCCCCGGCACCGCCCGCATGTTCTGCGACATCCTCATGCCGGACGGCTCCCCGTCCTTCGCGGACCCGCGCTACGTGCTCAAGCGCGCCCTCGCCAAGGCCTCCGACCTGGGCTTCACCTTCTACACCCACCCGGAGATCGAGTTCTTCCTGCTGAAGGACCGCCCGCTGGACGGCTCCCGTCCGACCCCGGCCGACAACTCCGGCTACTTCGACCACACCCCGCAGAACGTGGGCATGGACTTCCGCCGCCAGGCGATCACCATGCTGGAGTCGATGGGCATCTCGGTCGAGTTCTCCCACCACGAGGGCGCCCCCGGCCAGCAGGAGATCGACCTCCGCTACGCCGACGCGCTGTCCACCGCCGACAACATCATGACGTTCCGCCTGGTCATGAAGCAGGTCGCGCTGGAGCAGGGGGTCCAGGCGACCTTCATGCCCAAGCCGTTCTCCGAGCACCCGGGCAGCGGCATGCACACGCACCTCTCGCTCTTCGAGGGCGACCGCAACGCGTTCTACGAGTCCGGAGCCGAGTACCAGCTGTCCAAGGTCGGCCGCTCCTTCATCGCCGGCCTGCTGAAGCACGCCGCCGAGATCGCCGCCGTCACCAACCAGTGGGTCAACTCCTACAAGCGCATCTGGGGCGGCTCCGAGCGCACCGCCGGCGCCGGCGGCGAGGCCCCCTCCTACATCTGCTGGGGCCACAACAACCGCTCGGCCCTGGTCCGCGTCCCCATGTACAAGCCCGGCAAGACCGGATCCGCCCGCATCGAGGTCCGCTCCCTCGACTCCGGCGCGAACCCCTACCTGGCCTACGCCATGCTCCTCGCCGCCGGCCTCAAGGGCGTCGAGGAGGGCTACGAGCTCCCGCCGGGCGCCGAGGACGACGTCTGGGCCCTCTCCGACGCCGAGCGCCGCGCGATGGGCATCGAGCCGCTGCCCCAGAACCTCGGCGAGGCCCTCACCCTCATGGAACGCAGCGACCTCGTCGCCGACACGCTGGGCGAGCACGTCTTCGACTTCTTCCTCCGCAACAAGCGGCAGGAGTGGGAGGAGTACCGCAGCGAGGTCACGGCGTTCGAGCTGCGGAAGAACCTGCCTGTGCTGTAGCGCTCCGCTGGGGGGCGGGGGTTGTGCGGCGAGTTCCCCTTCGTGGGGGCTGGTCGCGCAGTTCCCCGCGCCCCTTAGTTGGCTGCGGCCAGGTCGGCCAGGACCTTGTGCAGGGGCTCTGTCGCTCTGCGGCGGTATTCCTGGATGGACCAGCCGTTGCCGTCGGGGTCCTTGAAGTGCATGAAGGTCGCGCCGTCGTCGGGTGCGTACTGGACCGGCTCGGAGATCTCCAGGCCGCGGTCGACCAGTTCCGCGTGGGCCGCCTTGATGTCGGCCACGCAGAGCTGGAGGCCCTGGTAGGAGCCGGGGGCCGGGCGGGGGCCGTCCATCGTCTCCCAGATGGTGTCGCCGAGCGCGATGGAACAGCCGGAGCCCGGGGGCGTCAGCTGGACGATGCGCATGCCCGGCATGACCTCCTGGTCGATGTCCACGTGGAAGCCGACCCGGTCGCGGTAGAAGTCCCGGGCCCGGTCGATGTCGCTGACGGGCAGCGGGATCACTTCGAGCGTGTACAGCATGCTGTTCCCCTTCTCTCAGTCGAACCGCCATCTCGTCTGGCTGAACGGCTCTCCCTTACCGAAGCTGAAAACCGTCCGTGGCGCCACCGCGAAGACGAGGGCATTTCCCGCACCGTGGTGGAAGCGGCCGTCCCGCACCTCGTAGTGCCAGAACTCCCCGTACTTCGCCTCCCAGGCCGCCGCCAGCTCGCGCAGCCGGCCGTCGTCCGACACCCGCACCGCTTCGCCCTCGACGACGACGTCATGGCCCTCGGCCCAGGTGTTCGTGCCGGTCGTCAGCACCACCTGCGGGTTCTGCCCCAGGTTGAGCGCCTTGCGCTCGTCGGGACCGGTCGCGAAGTGCAGCGCCCCGTCGGCCCAGACCGCCGCCAGCGGGGTGACGTGCGGCCGTCCCTCCGGTCGTACCGTCGAGATCCAGAACAGCTCGGCCGAGCCCAGCAGCGCGGTCACCTCCGGCCAGTCGTGGGCCGTGGCCTCCTCGCTGCTGTACCGCTCGTCCAGCTCGCCCACGGGTTGTCGTCGCATGATTCCTCCCAGCGGTTCGACCGGTGTCCTCCCAGGTGTACCGACCCCGTCCGGGCAGCGAACTCATCGGTCGCCGCTCCGGCTCTTCTCGCAGGCACTCCGGTTACGCTCGGGACAGTACGACCTTGATCCGGAGGTCGGTCCGCGACAGGAGGCCGGGATGATGGCGCCGGGGCGCAGGAGCAGTACCTTCACGCGGCTGCTGCGACACGGTTTCACCGACCCGTCCGCCTCCGAGCGCCTGCTCGACCGGCCCGAGCTGTCCCTGGTGCGCGACGACCCCTTTCTGCTGGAGGCGCTGGGCGCGACCGCCGATCCCGACCTCGCTCTGCATGGTCTCGTACGGCTTCTCGAGGCGCAGCCCGGGCCCGCCGCCCGGCGTGGGCTGCTCGACACGCTGATAGCGGCGAAACCGCTGCGGGACCGCCTGCTGGGAGTGCTCGGGGCGTCCGCCGCCCTCGCGGACCATCTGACCCGGCACCCCCGGGACTGGGAGGCGCTGGTCACCTACGAGCCCCGGGATCTCCACCCGGGGGTGGAGGAGTTCGAGCGGGGGCTCGCGGAAGCCGCGGATCCGGTGTCGTTGCGGGTCGCCTACCGGCGGTGCCTGCTGTCGATCGCCGCGCGGGACGTGTGCGGCACGACCGATCTCGCCCAGACCGCCGCGGAACTCGCCGACCTGGCCACCGCGACGCTGCGGGCCGCGCTCGGCATCGCCCGCGGTGCCGCGCCCGACGACGCCGCGCTGTGCCGGCTCGCCGTCATCGCCATGGGGAAGTGCGGCGGACACGAGCTGAACTACGTCTCCGACGTCGACGTCATCTTCGTGGGCGAGGCCGTCGACGGGGCCGACGAGGGCAAGGCGCTGCGGGCCGCAACCAAGCTGGCCTCCCACATGATGCGGGTCTGTTCCGAGACCACGGTGGAGGGATCGATCTGGCCCGTCGACGCCAATCTGCGGCCCGAGGGGCGCAACGGACCCCTGGTACGGACGCTCAGCAGCCACCTCGCCTACTACCAGCGGTGGGCCAAGACCTGGGAGTTCCAGGCGCTGCTCAAGGCCCGGCCGGTGGCCGGTGACCTGGAACTCGGCGCGGAGTACGTCGCCGCCGTCGAACCGCTGGTGTGGCAGGCCGCCGAGCGGGAGAACTTCGTCACCGACGTGCAGAAGATGCGCCGGCGGGTCGTGGAGAACATCCCGGTCGCCGAGGTCGAGCGGGAGCTGAAGCTCGGCCCCGGGGGCCTGCGGGACGTCGAATTCGCCGTGCAGCTGCTCCAGTTGGTGCACGGCCGCATCGACACCTCGCTGCGCAGCGGGACCACTCTCGACGCCCTCCAGGCGCTCGCCGCCGGCGGGTACGTGGGGCGCGTCGACGCCGTACAGCTCGACGACGCCTACCGGTTTCTGCGGTCGATGGAGCACCGGATCCAGCTGTACCGGCTGCGGCGGACCCATCTTGTGCCCGAGGCCGAGGAGGACCAGCGGCGGCTGGGGCGGTCGCTCGGGCTGCGGACCGATCCGGTCGTCGAGCTGAACCGGGAGTGGAAACGGCACGCGGCCGTCGTACGGCGGCTGCACGAGAAGATCTTCTACCGGCCGCTGCTCGACGCCGTCGCCCAACTTGCCACCGGTGAGGCGCGGTTGAGCATGGAGGCGGCCCGGGAACGGCTGGTCGCCCTGGGGTACGCGGACCCCGCCGCCGCGCTGCGGCATCTGGAGGCGCTCGCCTCGGGCGTCTCGCGGAAGGCCGCGATCCAGCGCACCCTGCTGCCCGTTCTGCTCGGCTGGTTCGCCGACTCCGCCGACCCGGACGCCGGGCTGCTCAACTTCCGCAAGGTGTCGGACGCGTTGGGCAAGACCCCTTGGTATCTACGGCTGTTGAGGGACGAGGGCGCCGCCGCCGAGAACCTCGCCCGGGTGCTGTCCGCCGGCCGCCTCGCCCCCGATCTGCTGATGCGGGCGCCCGAAGCCGTCGCACTGCTGGGCGACGGAGACGGCGAGGGGGCCGGCACCGGCGGTGGTCTCCAGCCGCGTGGACGGGGGCAGTTGGAGCAGGAGATCCTCTCGGCCGTCGGGCGCGCGGAGAGCGCCGAGCAGGCGGTCACCGCGGTGCGCGGGGTGCGGCGGCGGGAACTGTTCCGTACGGCCGCCGGGGACATCGTCAGCTCGTACGGCACCGAGACCCAGCCCACCGAGCCCGATCAGGGCGCGTTGGTGGACCGGGTGGGCGGCGCCGTCTCCGATCTGACGGCGGCGACCCTGGCGGGCACCCTGCGGGCCGTGGTGCGGGACGGCTGGGGGGACACCCTGCCCACCCGGTTCGCGGTGATCGGCATGGGGCGCTTCGGCGGGCACGAGCTGGGCTACGGCTCCGACGCCGACGTGCTGTTCGTGCACGAACCGTGGGACGGCCAGGACGAGCGGGAGGCGGGCGAGGCCGCGAACCGCGTGGTCGCCGAGATGCGGCGGCTGTTGCAGATCCCGAGCGCGGACCCGCCGCTGCTGATCGACGCGGATCTGCGGCCCGAGGGCAAGTCCGGGCCGCTGGTGCGGACGCTGAAGTCGTACCAGGCCTACTACCGGCGCTGGTCCCTGGGCTGGGAGGCGCAGGCCCTGCTGCGGGCCGAACCCGTCGCGGGGGACGAGGAGCTGGGGCGGCGGTTCATCGAGCTGGTGGATCCGCTGCGGTACCCGGCGGAGGGGCTCGGCGAGGACGCCGTACGGGAGATCCGGCGGCTGAAGGCCCGGATGGAGTCGGAACGGATGCCCCGGGGCGCCGATCCCAAGCTGCACACCAAGCTCGGGCCGGGCGGGCTGTCCGACGTGGAGTGGACCGTGCAGTTGCTGCAGATGCGGCACGGGTGGGCGGAGCCGGGGCTGCGGACCACCCGCACCCGGGAGGCGCTCGCCGCCGCCTGCGCGGCCGGGCTCATCTCCGGGGAGGACGCGGGCGTGCTCGACGAGGCGTGGGTGCTCGCGACACGTGTGCGGAACGCGGTGATGCTGGTGCGGGGGAGGGCCGGCGACACGTTTCCCTCCGGGAGTCGTGAACTGGCCGCGGTGGGTCGGTACCTGGGGTACGGCCCGGGCCATGTGGGTGAGCTGCTCGACGGCTATCGGAGGACCGCCCGCCGGGCGCGGGGGGTTGTGGACGAGCTGTTTTACGCGGGGTGACGTCAGGCTTTTTGGCTGCTACGCCGTCGTGGCTTGTCGCGCAGTTCCCCGCGCCCCTTTGGGGCGGGGACCACCCTCGGCAAGGTGTACGGCAGGCTGCCGTACCAGGCGCGGGAGACCGTGAAGCCGAAGGCGAGACAGAGGATGCCGCCCACCGCGTCCAGCCAGAAGTGGTTGGCGGTGGCGACGATGACCACGAGCGTCGCCACCGGGTACAGCAGGCCCAGGATCCGCACCCAGGGCAGCCTCGCCAGCGCGAAGATCGTCAGCCCGCACCACAGGGACCAGCCGATGTGCATGGACGGCATCGCGGCGTACTGGTTCGACATGTGTTTCAGGTCGCCGGACGCCATCGAGCCCCAGGTCTGGTGGACCGTCACCGTGTCGACGAAATTGCCGCCCGGCATGAGACGCGGCGGCGCGAGGGGGAAGAAGTAGTACCCGACCAGCGCGACGGCCGTCGTCGCGAAGAGCACCAGGCGGGTCGCCGCGTAACGCCCCGGGTGGCTGCGGTAGAGCCACACCAGGACACCCAGCGTCACCACGAAGTGCAACGTCGCGTAGTAGTAGTTCATGCTCACGATGAGCCAGGTCACCGAGTTCACGGTGTGGTTCACCGACGTCTCGAAGGCCAGCCCGAGGTGGTGCTCGGTCCGCCAGATCCAGTCCGCGTTGCGCAGCGCCTCGGAACGCTGTTCCGGGACCGCGTTGCGGATCATTGAGTACGTCCAGTAACTCACCGCGATGAGGAGGATCTCGAACCACAGACGGGGCCGGCGCGGGGTGCGCAGCCGGTCCAGCCGGCGCTCACCGGTCCCGGCCGTGACGGAGTGCGGAACGGCCTGGTCATGGCGTTCCAGTGGCGTCACGGTCGGTTCACCCATGGACACAAATTCTGCCAGAGAAGCTCTCTTGGCCCGATCATCCGCCGGTCGGGTTCGCCGTGCATGTTCTACGGCGCACGGACCCCATGGTCTCCTACCAGCGCACTGCTGGAAACCTGGTTTCCTCCGTCTTACGAACGATTTACCACCTTACGGTGTCCTGCGCGCCGATGCCGTCGAACCCCGCACCACCAGCTCCGGCATGAACACGAACTCGCTGTGCGGCGCAGGCGTCCCGCCGATCTCCTCCAGCAGTGTACGTACCGCGGCCTGGCCCATCGCGGGCACCGGCTTGCGGATCGTGGTCAGCGGCGGGTCGGTGAAGGCGATCAGCGGGGAGTCGTCGAAACCGACCACGGAAACGTCCTGCGGGACCGCGAGACCGCGCTGCCGGGCGGCCCGTATCGCGCCGAGGGCCATCATGTCGCTGGCGCACACGATCGCCGTGCAGCCCCGGTCGATCAGGGCGGCCGTCGCCGCCTGGCCGCCCTCCAGGGTGTACAGCGAGTGCTGGACCAGCTCCTCCTCGATGGTCCCCGGGGCCAGGCCCAGCAGGTCCTGCATCGTCCGGACGAAGCCCTCGATCTTGCGCTGGACCGGCACGAACCGCTTGGGGCCCAGCGCCAGGCCGACGCGGGTGTGGCCCAGGGAGACCAGATGGGTGACGGCGAGGGTCATCGCGGCGCGGTCGTCCGGGGAGATGAAGGGCGCCTGGACCTTCGGCGAGAAGCCGTCGACCAGCACGTAGGGGACGCCCTGCGCGCGCAGCTGCTCGTAGCGCTGCATGTCGGCCGTGGTGTCCGCGTGCAGCCCGGAGACGTAGATGATGCCGGCCACCCCGCGGTCGACCAGCATCTCGGTCAGCTCGTCCTCCGTGGAGCCGCCCGGGGTCTGGGTGGCGAGCACCGGGGTGTAGCCCTGGCGGGTCAGCGCCTGGCCGATGACCTGCGCCAGGGCCGGGAATATCGGGTTCTCCAGCTCGGGCGTGATGAGGCCGACCAGACCCGCGCTGCGCTGGCGCAGCCGGACCGGGCGCTCGTAGCCCAGGACGTCCAGCGCGGCGAGCACGGACTGACGGGTGGTGGCGGCGACGCCAGGCTTGCCGTTGAGGACGCGGCTGACGGTCGCTTCGCTCACCCCCGCCTGGGCGGCGATGTCGGCAAGCCGTGTGGTCACAGACGTGGACTGTACCGGCCGGGTCGGCCGGCCACGCCCGGGCTGCTGCGTCATCGCGCTCCCTCGTGATCCCTCATGTAAGTGATGGCAAGAGCTTGCAGAGTCTTGCACAGCCGACCTGAAGTGCTCCAGGGCCGCAAACAAGCGTCTCATGGCGGTCGCTGCCGGGTCACGCCCGGATAACTTCACCGCCGTCTTGCACTTTTTTGCTGCAAGACCTTTCGCGCTGCTTACATCGCTGTTACGTTCGGCGACGCCCGACGGCGTCCCCCTCACCCTCAAGCCTCAAGGAGAACTCATGCGGCGTGGCATAGCGGCCACCGCGCTGGTGGCGTCCCTCGCCCTCGCGGCGACGGCCTGCGGTGGAGACAGCGGAAGCGACAAGTCCGACGGCCCGGTGACCATCACCTGGTGGGACACCTCCAACGCCACCAACGAGGCGCCGACGTACCAGGCCCTGGTCAAGGAGTTCGAGGCCGCCAACAAGGACGTCAAGGTCAAGTACGTCAACGTCCCCTTCGACCAGGCGCAGAACAAGTTCGACACCGCCGCCGGTGCCTCCGGCGCCCCGGACATCCTGCGTTCCGAGGTCGGCTGGACCCCCGCCTTCGCCAAGAAGGGCTACTTCCTGCCGCTGGACGGCACCGAGGCCCTCGCCGACCAGGCCAAGTTCAAGTCGAACCTGATCGAGCAGGCCAAGTACGACGGCAAGACGTACGGCGTGCCGCTGGTCACCGACACCCTGGCGCTCGTCTACAACAAGGAGCTCTTCGAGAAGGCCGGCATCGCCGAGGCCCCGAAGACCTGGGACGACCTGAAGACCGCCGCCGCCACCATCAGGGCGAAGACCGGAGTGGACGGCTACTGGGGCTCCACCCAGGCCTACTACGCCCAGTCCTTCCTCTACGGCGAGGGCACCGACACCGTCGACGCCGCCGCCAAGAAGATCACCGTGAACTCGGCGGCGGCGAAGAAGGCGTACGGCACCTGGCTCGGCCTCTTCGACGGCAAGGGCCTGCACAAGGCCGACACCACCGCCGACGCCTACGCCCACATCCAGGACGCGTTCGTCAACGGCAAGGTCGCCGCGATCGTCCAGGGCCCCTGGGAGATCACGAACTTCTACAAGGGCAGCGCCTTCAAGGACAAGGCCAACCTCGGCATCGCCACCGTCCCGGCCGGCTCCACCGGCAAGGCGGGCGCCCCCACCGGCGGCCACAACCTCTCCGTCTACGCCGGCTCGGACAAGGCCCACCAGGCCGCCGCGCTGAAGTTCGTCAACTTCATGACCTCCGCGAAGTCCCAGGCCACCATCGCGCTGAAGAACTCCACGCTGCCGACCCGCGACGACGCCTACACCACCGAGGTCAAGGCCGACCCGGGCATCGCCGGCTACGGAGCCGTCCTGGCCGCCGCCCAGCCGCGCCCCGCGCTGCCGGAGTACAGCTCCCTGTGGGGCCCCCTCGACACCGAACTGCCCAAGATCGCGGGCGGCAAGGAGTCCCTGGACAAGGGCCTGAGCACCGCCGAGACCGCCATCGCCAAGCTGGTGCCGGACTTCAGCAAGTGAGCCCCGCGTGGCCGCCGGATCCCTTGGCATGGGGGAGGGATCCGGCGGCCACCGGCCTGAGCGCCGTACACCCCCCTGACCAGCAGACGTTCCAGAAGGTGTCGAACCATGACAGTCGCCATCGACCGCGCGACCGGCAAGCGCCGCGGTGACCGCGAGCAGCCACGCTCCGGCCTGGGCCAACGACTCAGGCAGGGCTACCGGAAACACTGGTACGCCTACGCCATGATCGCCCCGGTGGCCGTCGTCCTGGGCGTGCTGGTCCTGTATCCCCTGGTGTACGGCCTCTACCTCACCCTCACCGACGCCAACAGCCTCAACACGGCGCGCACGATCGGCGTCAACCACATCGACGCCACCTACCGGTTCATCGGTCTCGACAACTACGCCGACATCCTCTGGGGCCCGACGGCGTACGACCGCTTCTGGTCGCACTTCATCTGGACGATCGTGTGGACGGCGGCCTGTGTCGTCCTGCACTACACCGTCGGCCTCGGCCTCGCCCTGCTGCTCAACCAGAAACTGCGCGGCCGGACCCTCTACCGGGTGATCCTCGTCCTGCCCTGGGCGGTGCCCACGTTCGTGACCGTCTTCGGCTGGCGCTTCATGCTCGCCGACGGCGGCGTCATCAACTCCGCGCTCGACGCCCTGCACCTGCCCACGCCGCTGTGGCTGGAGGACACCTTCTGGCAGCGGTTCGCCGCGATCATGGTCAACACCTGGTGCGGAGTGCCGTTCATGATGATCTCGCTGCTCGGCGGCCTCCAGGCCATCGACAACTCCCTCTACGAGGCGGCCGAGATGGACGGCGCGAGCGCCTGGCAGCGCTTCCGCTACATCACCCTGCCCGGCCTCAGGACGGTCAGCTCCACCGTCGTACTCCTCGGTGTCATCTGGACCTTCAACCAGTTCGCCGTGATCTTCCTGCTGTTCGGCAACACCGCACCCGACGCGCAGATCCTGGTCACCTGGGCCTACTACCTCGGCTTCGGACAGCAGCCGCGCGACTTCGCCCAGTCCGCCGCCTACGGCATCCTGCTGCTGGCCATCCTGATCGTCTTCACCTCGTTCTACCGCCGCTGGCTGAACCGCAACGAGCAGCAGCTCGCGATCTGAGGCAGGAGTCTCCGTACCCATGAGCACGACCACACCCGAGAGCTCCGCCCCCCGCCGTGTCCGCCGCCGGGGCGAGAACACCCTCGCCGGCTCCCTCGTCTCGCACGCGATCCTGACCGTCGCCAGTCTGATCGCGCTGTTCCCGATCGGCTGGCTGGTCTATCTGTCCCTCGGCCCGGACAAGGACGACTATCTCCACCCCGGCGGCATCTGGGACAAGATGACGTTCGACAACTACACGTTCGTCCTGCGGCACACCGAGTTCTTCAACTGGCTGAAGAGCTCGCTCATCGTCACCCTCGGCACCACGGCCATCGGCGTCCTGCTCGCCGCCACCACCGGCTACGCCGTCTCCCGCATGCGCTTCCCCGGCTACCGGAAGTTCATGTGGGTCCTGCTGGTCACCCAGATGTTCCCGGTCGCCGTCCTGATGGTCCCGATGTACCAGGTCCTGGCGGATCTCCGGCTCATCGACAACTACCTGGGCCTCATCCTCGTCTACTGCACCACCGTCGTGCCGTACAGCGCCTGGCTGCTCAAGGGGTACTTCGACACCATCCCCTTCGAGATCGACGAGGCCGGACGCGTCGACGGGCTCAGCCCGTTCGGCACCTTCGTCCGCCTCATCCTGCCGCTGGCCAGGCCCGGCCTCGCGGTGGCCGCCTTCTACAACTTCCTCACCGCGTTCAGCGAGGTCGCCTTCGCGTCGGTGTTCATGCTCAGCGACGACAAGTACACGCTCGCCGTCGGCCTGCAGTCCTTCGTCAGCGAGCACGACGCCCAGCGCAACCTCATGGCCGCGACCGCCGTGCTGATCGCGATACCGGCCGCCGCGTTCTTCTACCTCGTGCAGAAGAATCTGGTCACCGGTCTCACGGCCGGCGGCACGAAGGGCTGAGCCCACCTCCTGTGAAGACCACTCCGATCCCCTTACGCACCAAGGACGCCATGAGCCAGCAGCACTCCGCAGCCCGGGCCACCACTCCCACCCCGGCGGCGGCCGTCCCGACCGTCGTCGGACACCGCGACTGGTGGCGGGACGCGGTGATCTACCAGGTGTACCCGCGCAGCTTCGCCGACAGCGACGGCGACGGCATGGGCGACCTGGAAGGCGTACGCTCCCGCCTCCCGTACCTGCGCGACCTCGGCGTGGACGCCGTGTGGCTCAGCCCGTTCTACGCCTCCCCGCAGGCGGACGCCGGCTACGACGTCGCCGACTACCGCGAGGTGGACCCGATGTTCGGCTCGCTGCTGGACGCGGACGCGCTGATCCGCGACACCCGCGATCTGGGCCTGCGCATCATCGTCGACCTGGTCCCCAACCACTCCTCCGACCAGCACGAGTGGTTCAAACGGGCGCTGGCGGACGGCCCCGGCTCGCCCCTCCGCGACCGCTACCACTTCCGCCCCGGCAAGGGCGAGAACGGCGAACTCCCGCCCAACGACTGGGAGTCCGTCTTCGGCGGCCCGGCCTGGACACGGGTCGACGACGGCGAGTGGTACCTGCACCTCTTCGCCCCCGAACAGCCGGACTTCAACTGGGAACACCCGGCGGTGGGCGACGAGTTCCGCTCGATCCTGCGCTTCTGGCTGGACATGGGCGTGGACGGCTTCCGCATCGACGTGGCCCACGGCCTGGTGAAGGCCGAGGGCCTCCCGGACCTCGGCGTGCACGACCAGCTCAAGCTGCTGGGCAACGATGTCACGCCGTTCTTCGACCAGGACGGCGTCCACGAGATCTACCGCCAGTGGCGTTTGATCCTCGACGAGTACTCGGGCGGGCGTATTTTCGTGGCCGAGGCATGGACCCCGACCGTCGAGCGCACCGCGAACTACGTCCGCCCCGACGAACTCCACCAGGCCTTCAACTTCCAGTACCTGAGCACCGATTGGGACGCGAAGGAACTGCGGACGGTCATCGACCGCACGCTGGAGGCGATGCGCCCGGTGTCCGCCCCGTCCACCTGGGTCCTGTCCAACCACGACGTGACCCGCCACGCCACCCGCTTCGCCAACCCGCCCGGCCTCGGCACCCAGATCCGCCTGGCGGGCGACCGCGGCCTGGGCCTGCGCCGCGCCCGGGCGGCGACCCTGCTGATGCTCGCCCTCCCCGGCTCGGCGTACGTCTACCAGGGCGAGGAACTCGGCCTCCCGGACGTGGTCGACCTCCCCGACGAGGTCCGCCAGGACCCGGCCTACTTCCGCGGCGCCGGCCAGGACGGCTTCCGCGACGGCTGCCGGGTCCCGATCCCCTGGACGCGCGAGGGATCGTCGTACGGCTTCGGGGACGGGGGCAGCTGGCTGCCTCAGCCGTCCGGCTGGGGGGAGTTGAGCGTGGCGGCCCAACAGGGCGTCGCGGGCTCCACCCTGGAGCTGTACCGCACGGCCCTGCGTATCCGCCGTACCCGGCCCGACCTGGGCGCGGGCGACTCGGTGGAGTGGCTGACGGCCCCGGAGGGCGTACTGGCCTTCCGCCGCGGGGAGTTCGTGTGCGTCGCCAACACCTCGGGTGAGCCGGTGCGGATCCCCTCCTACGGCCGGGTCCTGCTGACCAGCGGCGACGAGATCGCCGAGACGGCCGGCGGGGCGACGCTCCCGGCGGACACGACGGTGTGGTGGACGACGGCCTGACCGGCCGCCCGCCCGCGGCAGGGGCTCTCCACACTCCTGCCGCGGGCGGAGACCACCGGGACGCACCGGAGGGGTTGACGCTTGCATGTCACGGTCCTACCTTCCGCAGGGAGATGGGAGCGCTCCCACGATTGGGCGGATCATGCTGCGCAGACTCAGGAAGTGGACGCTGACGTCCACAGCGGTCCTCCTCATGGTCGCCGCTGCCACCGCGGCCGACCTGCCGGCGGCCGCCGCCTCCTCGGCGACCGTCGACGGGTCCATCGCCTACCAGCCCATCGACGGCTTCGGCTTCTCCGAGCACTTCGGACGCGCCGCCATCATGAACGGCTCACAGGGACTCTCCGCACAGCGTCAGCGGGAGATTCTCGACCTGCTGCTCAGCCGCGGCAGCGGCGCCGGGCTGAGCATCCTGCGCCTCGGGATCGACTCCGGTATCCAGCCGACCGACCCGGGCGGGCCCGACGCCACCCCGAGGTACGTGTGGGACGGGTACGACAAGGGCCAGGTGTGGCTCGCCCAGCAGGCCAAGGCGTACGGCGTGAGCCGGTTCTACGCCGACGCGTGGACCGCGCCCGGGTACATGAAGACCAACGGGACGGACGCCAACGGCGGCACCCTGTGCGGTCTGGCCGACGCGTCCTGCGCGAGCGGCGACTGGCGCAGGGCGTACGCCGGCTTCCTTGTGCAGTACGCCCGCTTCTACGGACAGGCCGGCATCGGCATCACCGACCTCGGGTTCACCAACGAGCCCGACTGGACGGCGACCTACGACTCCATGCGGCTCACCCCGGCCCAGGCCGTCGAGTTCACCAAGGTGTTGGGGCCGGTCGCGGGCGCCGCCGGATACAAGGTCGCCTGCTGCGACTCCTTCGGCTGGACCCAGCAGAAGAGTTACAGCGCCGCGATCGAGGCGGACGCCACGGCACGCGGCTACGTCGCCACCCACACCGGCCACACCTACGCCAGCGCCGTCGACGGCCCGCTGCCGACCCTGAAGCGCACCTGGATGTCGGAGTGGTCACCCAACGGCACGGCCTGGAACGAGAACTGGGACGACGGCAGCGGCTACGACGGCTTCACCGTCGCCTCCGCCGTCCACGACGCCCTCACCAGGGGGAACACCAGCGGCTACGTCTACTGGTACGGCGCCTCGACGGGTGCCACCCGAGGCCTGATCCAGATGGACGGCGACAGCTACCACGTCTCCAAGCGACTGTGGGCGCTCGCGGGCTACAGCCGCTTCGTCCGCCCCGGCGCCACCCGCATCGCCGCCACGACCCCCGACGCCGACCTCAGGCTCTCGGCGTTCCGCAACACCGACGGCACGCTGACCGTCGTCGCGCTCAACGCCGGAACCGGCGCCCAGCAGGTGTCGTACAGCCTCCGGAACACCGGGATCACCACGGGTACGGCGACCCCGTACCTGACCAACGGCTCCAGCAGCATGGCCCGGCAGCCCGCCGTCGCCGTGAACGGGGGGTCGCTGACCGCCACGGTTCCGGCCCGCTCACTGGTCACCTACACCCTCAGCCGACAGGAGTCGCGATGCGCGTGACAGGACGTCTGGGTCTCTTACTGGGCGGGCTCGCCCTGGTGTTCGGGATGACGATGTCACCCTCGTCCGCCGCGGCGACCGCCCTGCCCGGCAGCTTCACCTGGTCGTCGAGCGGCCCGCTGATCACCGCCAAGTCGGACGCCGCCCACCAGCTCAGCGCGATCAAGGACCCGTCGGTGGTGTACTCGGGCGGCCGGTGGCACGTGTTCGCCACCACCACGACCAGCGCCGGCGTCTACAGCATGGTGTACCTCAACTTCACCGACTGGTCGCAGGCCGCCGCCGCGCAGCACCACTACCTGGACCAGACGGCGATCGGCACCGGGTACAAGGCGGCACCGCAGGTGTTCTACTTCGCGCCGCAGCGGCTGTGGTACCTCGTCTACCAGACCGGGGACAACGCGGCGTACTCGACCACCACGGACATCGCCAACCCGGCCTCGTGGACCGCGCCGAAGAAGTTCTACGCCTCCGGCATGCCGCAGATCATCAAGGACAACATCGGCAGCGGCTACTGGGTCGACTTCTGGACCATCTGCGACACGGCGAACTGCTACCTGTTCTCCTCCGACGACAACGGACACCTCTACCGCTCGCAGACATCCGTGGCCGCCTTCCCGAACGGCTTCACCAACACGGTCATGGTGATGTCCGACGCGAGCAGGTACCGCCTGTGGGAGGCCGCCAACGTCTACAAGCTCGCCGACTCCAACTCCTACCTGCTCCTCGTCGAGGCGATCGGCAGCAACGGCAAGCGGTACTTCCGCTCCTGGACGTCCACCGGCATCACCGGCACCTGGACCGCGCTGGCCGACACCGAGGCCAAGCCCTTCGCCCGCTCCACCAACGTCACGTTCAGCGGCACCCCCTGGACCAACGACATCAGCCACGGCGAGATGATCCGCGCAGGCAGCGACCAGACCCTCACCATCAGCTCCTGCCGCCTCCAGTACCTCTACCAGGGCCTCGACCCGGCCGCCACGGGCCCGTACAACACGCTCCCGTGGCGGCTGGGACTGCTCACCCAGACGAACTCCACCTGCTGAACAGGCTCATTTCCAGGTGTCGTTCGTCGAGTACCCGGACGAACCGCCCGTCGTGTACGAGCGGTTCGTCCCGGACTCCCAGGTCACGTTCCCGGAGCCGTCCTTCTTCAGGAACTTGTACTCGAAGGCCGTGCTCCGGGGGACGATGACCGTCCTGCTCCACGTCGGGTACGACGCCGAGGACAGCGGGATCGCGTCGCCCGGGTTCCAGGAGCCGAGTGAGGCGATCGAGCCGACGACGTAGACGTCGGTGCCCAGGGCGGTCGTCGCGTTGACGTTGAAGGTGACGTCGGTGGCGCTCGCGTTCGCCACGTTCCAGGAGTTGCTGAGCGAGAGCGCCGAAGTCGCCGTCGCAGCCGATCTGTTGGCGTTCGACTCCCACGTCACGTTCCCGGACGCGTCCTTCTTGAGGTACTTGTACTCGAAGCCCGTGTTGATCGGCACACTCACCTCCCCCGACCAGATCGGATACCCGGCGGACGACAGCCGGATCGCCTTCGACGTGTCCCAGCCGCCCAGGGCGGCGACGGAGCCGACGACGTAGACGTCGGTGCCGGACGGGGTGGACGCGTACGCGTTGAAGGTCGCCGTCACCGTCGACGTGCCGTCGTCCGGGTCCTCGCAGGAGCTGTCGCACGGGGTGAACGCGCCGTTGTAGAAGGCGATCGCGCTCTTCGCGGGGATCGTGAGAGTGGCGTTGCCGCCGGAGACGGTCACCGTCGTCGTGCCGTTGTCCACGACGTTCGCGTACGTGCCGTCGGCCATACCGGTCGCGAAGGTGTAAGTCGCCGCCGAGGAGCCGTTGTTGATGGCGACGTAGCCGCCCGTGCCACGGGCGAAGCCGATCACGCTCGACGACTTCGTCGACCAGTTGACGACCTCCGCCGAGCCCACCGCGTTGTGCCACTTCACCATGCCGGTGATCGCGGTGTCGCGCTGGAGGCAGTACCAGCCGCTCGAGCAGTTCGTGTCCGTGACGAAGCCGTTGGAGTTCGGCGGGGCCTGGTCGGAGGAGGAGAACTCGAAGCCGGAGTAGACCGTCGGGGTGGCCCACTTGTAGGCGAGCTGGAAGACGTTGGCCAGCCGGTAGGTGTCGCCGTCCTTGTAACTCATGTGCAGGCCGTTGCGCTCGGTGTCGTGATTGCTCACGAAGGACACCGAGTTGGCGGCCGGCAGGATGCCGCTGCTCTCCAGGGACGACAGATCGCTCACGTTCCCCTGGAACGCGGACTTCAGCCTGCTCGCGTACGTGAAGTCCAGGACGTCACCCGACGCGTAGTAGTCACTCGCCGCCGGGGTCGAACCCGGGTACACCTCCTGGAAGACGTACGGGTCCGCGCCCGAGGACGTGTCGTTCAGCTTCGCCCGGATCGCGTTGAGGTCGGCGACCGGGATGTGCTTCGCCGCGTCGACCCGGAAGCCGTCCACACCCAGGGCGATCTGGCTGTTGAGGAAGCCCGCGATGCCCGAACGGACGTGCTCGCTCTCGGTCTTCAGATCCGGCAGGCCCAGCAGCTCGCAGTTCTGGATCTCGCTCAGGTTGGACCAGTCGTCGATGAGCAGGTCGGAGTCGTTGCACTCGGCCGAGGTGTGGTAGTCGCCCGGGTCCCAGTCCGGGGTGTCGTACCTGCTGGTGAGCGTCGTGCCGTTGTAGCCGGTTCCGGTCTGTGCGGCGGTGTGGTTGATCACCGCGTCGGTGTAGACCTCGAGTCCGGCGTTGTGACAGGCCGTCACCATCGACGCGAACTGGGCCGCCGTCCCGAAGCGGCCGTTCAGGTTGTACGAGTACGGCTGGTAGACGTCCCACCAGTAGTAGCTGGGCTGTTTCAGCGACTCGGCCGGCGGGGCGACCCACACGGCGCCGTAGCCGTTCGGGCCGAGCACGTTCGTGCACTCGGACGCGACCGAGTTCCAGTTGTACTCCCACAGGTTGGCGATCACATCGCCGGAGGTCGTGACGTCCGCGTGGGCGGTGGCGGCGGGCAGGGCGGTCGCTCCCGCGAAGGCCAGCGCGGCGGCGGCCACGGCACGGGCCGTGCGCCGGTGTCTGGTGTTCATGGCGGCTCCGGAAGACAGGAAGCCGGGATACGGCTTCAACAACCGGTGAGCGTGGGGCAGTTGAGGAGACCCGTCAAGGTCCGGCGTGAAAGTTCTTTCGATGGGTTTCATGACTCTTGCTGTAAACCTTGCGGCAGGGATACGGTCGCGCGGGGTCGGGCCAAGAGAGCAAGCAGAGCAAGTGAGAGCAAGTGAGCCGCAATCGCTAGGAGTTCCCGCCTGTGACACCGAGAAGACGGATCGCGGCCGTCACCGTCGCCGCGCTGGCCGCCGCCCTGGTCCAGCCCCTCGCCGCCCGCGCGGCCACCCCGCCCCCACCGCCGTCCGACGCGAAGCTCGCCGCCGCGCCCGCCCGGCACGACGACACCCGCGAGCAGTTCTACTTTGTGATGCCGGACCGGTTCGCCGACGGAGACGCCTCCAACAACACCGGCGGACTGACCGGTTCCCGTCTGGAGACCGGTTACGACCCCACCGACAAGGGCTTCTACCAGGGCGGTGACCTCAAGGGCCTAGCCAAGCGACTCGACTACATCAAGGGCCTCGGCACCACCGCCATCTGGATGGCCCCGATCTTCAGGAACCGGCCGGTCCAGGGGACGGGGAGCAACGCCTCGGCCGGCTACCACGGTTACTGGATCACCGACTTCACCCAGGTCGACCCGCACTTCGGCAGCAACAAGGACCTCGAAACCCTCATCGCCAAGGCGCACGCCAAGGGCATGAAGGTGTTCTTCGACGTCATCACCAACCACACCGCCGACGTCGTCGACTACGAGGAGAAGTCCTACGACTACCTCGCCAAGGGCGCCTTCCCGTACCTGACCAAGGACGGCGAGCCCTTCGACGACGCCGACTACGCGGACGGAAGCGCCGGGTTCCCCGCAGTCGACGCCGACTCCTTCCCGCGCACCCCGACGGTCGCCTCGGACGTGAAGGTCCCCTCCTGGCTCAACGACCCGACGATGTACCACAACCGCGGCGACTCGACCTACGCAGGCGAGTCCACGACCTACGGCGACTTCTCCGGCCTCGACGACCTGTGGACCGAGCGGCCCGAGGTCGTCGGCGGGATGGAGAAGATCTACAAGCGCTGGGTGCGGGACTTCGATATCGACGGCTTCCGGATCGACACCGTGAAGCACGTGAACATGGAGTTCTGGACCCAGTGGGCCACCGCGCTCGACGCGTACGCCGCCGCACAGGGGCGCGAGAACTTCTTCATGTTCGGCGAGGTCTACTCCGCCGACCCGGACATCACCTCCCCGTACGTCACCCAGGGCCGCCTCGACGCCACGCTCGACTTCCCCTTCCAGGAGGCGGCCCGCCAGTACGCCTCCCAGGGCGCCGGCGCGCAGACGCTGTCGAGAGTCTTCGGCGCCGACTACAAGTACACGACCGACAAGGCCAACGCCTATGAACAGGTCACCTTCCTCGGCAACCACGACATGGGCCGCATCGGGTACTTCCTGAAGCAGGACGACCCGGAGGCCACCGACGCCGAACTGCTCGCGAAGGACCGGCTCGCCAACGAGCTGATGTTCCTCAGCCGCGGCAACCCCGTCGTCTACTACGGCGACGAGCAGGGCTTCACCGGCTCCGGCGGCGACAAGGACGCCCGCCAGACGATGTTCGCGTCCCGCACGGCCGACTACCTCGACGACGACCAGCTCGGCACCGACCGCACCCACGCGAGCGACGCCTACGACACCTCCGCCCCGCTGTACCGGCAGATCGCCGCCCTCGCGAAACTCCGCAAGGCCAACCCGGCGCTGACGGACGGCGTCCAGACCGAGCGCTACGCGGCCGACGGCGCCGGCGTCTACGCCTTCTCCCGCACCGACGCGGCAACCGGTTCCGAGTACGTCGTCGCCTTCAACAACGCGGGCACCGAGAAGGAGGCGACCTTCGCGACCGGTTCCGCGAACATGGCCTTCCGGGGGATCCACGGCACCGGGGCGACGGTCATGTCAGGAGCCGACAAGAAGATCACGGTGACGGTCCCGGCGGGCTCGGCGATCGTCCTCAAGGCCGCCCGCACCCTCGCCGCACCGGCCACGAGGCCGACCGTCGCCCTCCACGCCCCGGCCGCCGGGGCCACCGGCACCGTCGAGATCGGTGCCGACGTCGACGGCGGACAGCTCAACCGCGTCGTCTTCGCCGCGCAGACCGGCAACGGCACATGGCGGACGCTGGGCTCCGCCGACCACGCCCCGTACCAGGTCACACAGGTCGTCGGCAAGGACGTACCGGCCGGAACAGCCCTGCGCTACAAGGCCGTTGCCGTCGACTCGGCCGGCCGCACGGCGAGCGCCACCGCCGTGTCCAGTACCGGCACCCCGCCCGCCGAGGAGACCCCCTCCGCCTCCTCCCGTGACTACGCGGTCGTCCACTACCGGCGCACCGACGGCGACTACGACGGCTGGGGCCTGTACGCCTGGGGCGATCTGGCCGACGGCGAGTCGACGAACTGGCCGGACAGCCACCCCTTCACCGGCCGGGACGCCTACGGAGCCTTCGCCTACGTCAAGTTGAAGCCGGGCGCGTCGAACGTCGGCTTCCTCGTCATCGACAAGGACGGAAACAAGGACGTCTCCGCCGACCGCACGATCGACGTGACGAGGACCGGCGAGGTCTGGATCGAGCAGGGCGACACGACCGTACGGACCGAGCGGCCGGACGACTACCCTGCCGAGGACACCTCCAGGGCCGTACTCCACTACCACCGTGCCGACGGGAACTACGACGGCTGGGGACTGCACGTCTGGACGGGCGCGGCCGACCCCACCGAATGGTCCAACCCGATCGAGCCGACCCGCACCGACGCCTTCGGCGCGGTCTTCGAGGTACCGCTCAACGACGGTGCCACCAGCCTGAGTTACATCATCCACAAGGGCGACGAGAAGGACCTCCCGGCCGACCGGTCGCTCGATCTCACCGCCGACGGGCACGAGGTCTGGCTGCTGAACGGGCAGGAGGACCACCTCCTCCCGCAGCCGGCCGGTTCCGCCGCCGCGCTCGATCTGACGACCTCCAAGGCGATCTGGATCGACCGGAACACCGTCGCCTGGAACGGCTCCGAGACCGCCGCCTCCACTCAACTGCTCTACAGCCGCGAGGGCACGATCGCGGTCGACAACGGCACCCTCACCGGAGACGCCAAGTGGCTCCGGCTGACCAGGACTTCCCTCACCGACGCGCAGAAGGCCAAGTACCCCCATCTGAAGGCGTACAGCGCGTGGTCCGTCGATCCGCGTGACCCGGACCGGGTGCGGGAGGCGCTCGCCGGACAGGTCGTCGCCACCCAACGGGCACCGCACGGGGCGGTATTGGCCGCGACCGGTGTGCAGATCGCAGGCGTGCTCGACGACCTCTACGCCGGGGCCACGAAGGCGAAGCTCGGGCCGGTCTTCCACAACGGCCGTCCCACGCTGACGGTTTGGGCGCCGACCGCACAGAACGTCTCCCTGGAGCTGGACGGTTCGGTGAAGCGGATGGTGCGCGACGACGCCACCGGGGTCTGGTCCGTCACCGGCCCCAAGTCCTGGCGGAACAAGCCCTATCGGTACGTCGTGAAGGTGTGGGCGCCCAGCGTCCGGAAGGTGGTCACCAACAAGGTCACCGACCCCTACTCGGTCGCCCTCACCGCCGACTCGGAACGCAGTCTCGTCGTCGACCTGGACGACAAGTCCCTTGCCCCGGGCGGCTGGTCGGGCCTCGCCAAGCCCAAGGCCGTACCGCTGAAGGACGCCCAGATCCAGGAGCTGCACATCCGGGACTTCTCGGCGGCCGACCGGACCGCCGAGCACCCCGGCACCTATCTCGCCTTCACCGACAAGGACAGCGACGGCTCGAAGCATCTGCGCGCGCTGGCGAAGGCCGGCACCTCCTATGTGCACCTCCTCCCCGCCTTCGACTTCGCCACCGTTCCGGAGCGGAAGGCCGACCAGGAGACCACCGGCTGCGATCTCGCCTCCTATCCGGCCGACTCCGACCGACAGCAGGAGTGCGTCTCCGCGACCGCCGCGCGGGACGCCTACAACTGGGGCTACGACCCGTACCACTTCACGGTCCCCGAGGGGTCGTACGCCACCGACCCGGACGGCACCGCCCGTACCGTCGAGTTCCGCAGGATGGTCAAGGCGCTGAACGAGGACGGCCTGCGGGTCGTCATGGACGTCGTCTACAACCACACGTCGGCCGCCGGGCAGGCGGAGACCAGCGTGCTGGACGAGGTCGTCCCCGGTTACTACCAGCGGCTCCTCGCCGACGGATCGGTGGCCACCAGCACGTGCTGCGCGGGCACCGCCACCGAGAACGCCATGATGGGCAAACTGGTCGTCGACTCGATCGTCACCTGGGCCAGGGAGTACAAGGTCGACGGGTTCCGCTTCGACCTCATGGGGCACCACCCCAAGGCCAACATTTTGGCGGTCCGCAAGGCGCTCGACGCGCTCACCACGGCCAGGGACGGCGTCGACGGCAAGAAGATCATCCTCTACGGCGAGGGCTGGAACTTCGGCGAGGTCGCCGACGACGCCCGGTTCGTCCAGGCCACGCAGAAGAACATGGTCGGGACCGGGATCGCGACCTTCTCCGACCGCGCCCGCGACGCCGTACGCGGCGGCGGCCCCTTCGACGCCGACCCCGGCGTCCAGGGCTTCGCGTCCGGGCTCTACACCGACCCCAACGCCTCCACCGCCAACGGGACGGAGGCCGAGCAGAGGGCCCGGCTCCTGCACTACCAGGACCTGATCAAGGTCGGGCTCTCCGGAGACCTGGCGGCCTACCGCTTCACCGACACCGACGGCAAGGAGGTCACCGGCGCCGAGGTCGACTACAACGGACAGCCCGCCGGCTACGCGGACGCCCCCGGAGACGCCCTCGCCTACGTCGACGCGCACGACAACGAATCCCTGTTCGACGCCCTCACCTACAAGCTGCCCGCCGACACGAACGCGGCCGACCGCGCCCGGACGCAGGTCCTCGCCATGGCCACGGCCGCCCTCTCCCAGGGACCGGCCCTGTCCCAGGCGGGCAGCGACCTGCTGCGCTCCAAGTCCCTGGACCGCAACAGCTACGACAGCGGTGACTGGTTCAACGCGATCCACTGGAACTGCGCCGACGGAAACGGCTTCGGCCGCGGGCTGCCGCCGGCCGCCGACAACGCCGCCAAATGGCCGTACGCCACACCGCTGTTGAGCACGGTGCGGGGAATCGGCTGCGCGCAGATCGAGGGTGCCTCCGCCGCGTACCGCGACCTGCTGCGGATCCGTACGACGGAGAAGGCGTTCTCCCTCGGCACGGCCGCGCGGGTGCAGTCGGCGCTCTCCTTCCCGCTGTCCGGCAAGGACGAGACACCCGGTGTGATCACCATGCGGCTGGGCGAACTGGTCGTGGTCTTCAACGCGACGCCGGTCACCCAGAAGCAGCGAATCGATTCTGTCGCGGGAACCGGTTACCGGCTCCATCCGCTGCAGGCGGCGGGAGCGGACTCTATCGTCAAGTCCGCTTCCTACGCACGGGAATCGGGCACGTTCGCCGTTCCGGGTCGTACTGTCGCGGTGTTCTCGCGGGACTCCTGATACAGGACTAATTTAGTGGGGCGGTCCCGGGTCCGGGGCCGTCCCACGTTGTTCTCCGAGAGGGCCGGGAGTCTGACGGTGCCCGCCGATTCACTGGAGATCCAGGCCGTCGTACGGGCCGCGCTGCGCGGGGCGCGCCGGCGAGGGGACGCGACGGTACGGGCGCGGCGGCTGACGCTGCTCGCGGAGGCGACCGTGGCCGTGCAGACCGCACGCGGCCCGGGCGAGCTCGCCGACGCGGCGGCCGAAGGCGCGGCCCGGCTCACCGGCACCGCGGCCGTCGTCTTCGTGACCGGGCCGGACGGCGCGCTGCACCGGGGCACGTCCCGCGAGCGCGGCACGCTCGGGCTGCCGGACCCGGCCGGGCACGAGGCGGTGGCCCGGCTGCTCGCCGGGCTTGTGAACGGGCACAGCGGAGTGCGGAGCGTCGTCGTACCGGCGGCGCTGTGGCCGGCCGGCTTCTTCCACCCGGACCGCCGGGAGGCAGCCCGTCTGGTCCTGGCGGTGACCCGGGGCCGCCGCACCCCGGTCTGCGTCGCCACCCCCGCCCCCTCCCTCACTCTCCCCTCCGCCCACCACGACGGCCTTCTCTCCCGGCTCGCCCAGGTCACCGCCCTCGCCGCCGAGCCGCTGCTGCTCTACCAGGCGGAACGGCACGTGGCGCTCACCCTGCAGCACAGCTTTCTGCCCCGGCCGGACCGGCCGCCCCGGCTGTCCGGGGTCGAACTGGTGGTGCGGTATGTGCCGGCGTCGCCGGAGACCGAGATCGGGGGTGACTTCTACGCGGCCGTGTCCACCCGGGGCGGGGTGCTCACCGCGGTCGGGGATGTCGTGGGGCACTCGCTGGAGGCGGCCACCGTGATGGTGGAGATCCGGCACGCGCTGCGCGCCTACTGCGTCGAGGACCCCGACCCCGCGGCGCTCGCCGCCCGCCTGGACCGGATGGTCCAGCACTACCACCCCGAGGTCACCGCGACCGTCTGCCTGGCGCTCCTCGACCCCGCCACCGGGCGGCTGCGCGTCGCCAACGCGGGCCATCTCCCGCCGCTGATCGTGAAAGGCGACCACCGCGCCGAGTACGTCGACGTGGCCGGGCCGCTGCTCGGTCTCGGCCTGGAGCGCCCGCAGCCGACGGAGCTGGTGCTGGACCCCGCCGACCGGCTGCTGATGGTCACCGACGGGCTGATCGAGACCCGGGGTACCGACCTCGGCGTCAGCCTGGCCCACCTCCGCACGGCCGCCGCCGGCGCCCCGCCCGGCCTGGACGCCCTGTGCGACCTCCTCCTCGGCCGCTTCGGGCACAGCAGGGAGGACGACATCGCGATGCTGGCGCTAAGGCTAGGGTGAGCGGGAATCCCGACCGGAACAGGAGTTCCCATGCCGCAGATCACCGTCGACTACTCGCCGGCGATGTCCCGCGCCTTCGACGAGGAGGAGTTCGCGAAGGCCCTGCACGCCTCGGTCGTCGAGATCGCCGCCGCCAAGCCGGAAGCCTGCAAGACCCTGTTCCGCAAGGCCGACTCCGCTGCCTACGCGTACCAGGATCTGGCGGTGGAGGAGCACGCCATCGTCCATGTCACCCTCGGTCTGCTGGCCGGGCGTTCCGACGAGACCAAGGCCAGACTGACCGAGGCCGTCCTGGAACTGCTGCGCGAGCACGTGGAGAACGAGGACTTCGTCCTGCACGCCTCCGCCGAGGTACGCGACCTCGACCCGTCCTACCGCAAGTACGAGGGCTAGGGGCAGGCTCTAGGACGCCAGGGCGATGAGCCGGGTCGCCAGGTCTCCGAAGGGGCCGTCGGCCGGCTCGCTGCCCAGCATGGGGCGCAGCAGGGCGCGCATCTCCTCGTCGTAGGCCGCGCTCACGGCGGTCAGCGCGGCGAAGTCGTGCACCAGCTGTACCTCCAGCTCGGCGCGCGGGATGCGCCGTCCGTCCAGCCAGATCAGCGCGGTCGACTCGGCGAGCGATATCCAGGAGCGGATGACCAGCTCCAGACGGGCGGGCGGGTCGGTGATCACGAGGTGGGAGAGGATCTGCTCGTAGGCGGCCTGGCGGACCGAGTCGATGAGGGCGTTGGTGGTGGAGACATGGCTCAGGGTGTCCGCCGCGCCGACGGAGACCGCCGGGCCGCCGCGCATCAGGGCGGAGAAGCCGGGGCCGTGCTGGTCGACGAAGTCGAAGAACCGGCGCATGACCCTCAACAGCCTTGATCCCAGGGGCCCTTCGTGCGGTTCGACGAACCGGCTGGCGAGGTCCTCGGAGGCCCGCTTCAACGCGGCCTCGTAGAGGCTGAGTTTGCCGGGGAAGTAGTGGTAGACGAGGGGGCGCGAGATGCCGGCGGCTGCCGCTATCTCGTCGATGGACACCTCGTCGGGCGAGCGCTGGGCGAACAGTTCGAGGGCGACGCCGATCAACTGCTGCCGACGCTCCTCGACTCCCATCCTGCTGCGACGAACCCCGGTAGTCATGCGCTCAGCTTACCGATCGGATCCGGCCGCCAACGGACCGGATCCGTCAGGGAAGTTCACATGGATCCGAGTCCGTGAGCAAGTGATCCCGGTGATCCACCTCGCCCGCACGGAGGCGTCCGAGTCGACCGTCAACCCCCGTGAGCTGGAACGGAGTTCGACTTCGAAGGCGCCGCCGCCCGCCGCCCGTGGCCGGAACCCCTCCATCCGGACGGACGGCACCCGCTCCGCCACAGCGGGTGATTCCGCCAACTCGGCGGCGGACGCGTCTGGTTCCGGCCCAGCGCGTGCTCATCGGCGAGCGGCGGTCAGTGGAGCCCGCCCACCGGCCGTCCGTCCTTCAGCGTGCCCTTCAGGTCCGCCTTCGCGCCCTGCCGCGCGCGTACCGCCAGCAGGTTGCCGTCCGCCGATCCGGTCACCCCGCCGGTCGCCCGAACGGACCGGGTGCCCTTGTCGCCCGCCGCGAGGAGGTACCAGGTGCCGGCCTCGGACTTCCACAGCACACCGGCGAGCACATGCGGATCGCGCGGCCCGCACGACGGCACGTCCCCGGCCTTCGCCACGGCCGCCCCGAACAGCCCGCCCGGCGTACGGAACTGGGCCAGCACCCGGGTGCCGTCGCCCCGCCAGGTCTCCGCGCGGGTGCACACCCATTCCGCCGAGCCGGTCGCGTCGGGCAGCGACTGCCGTGTGTACGACCACACGTTGACCGTCCGTACGCCCTGTCCGCGTGTGTCGGCCAGCGAGCAGGCGAACGGCGCCCAGGTCTTCAGCGCCTCGGCGCCCGCCGCCGACTTCGGCGAGGAGGGCCGGCCCGCGGTGAGCCGGGCCGGGACGAGTTCGCCCAGGTCGGTCAGGAGGTGGCTGCCGGAGGCGTCGGTGAGCTGGAGGACGTTCCAGGTGGTGCAGGTGCCGGTCCGGGTGGCGGGGCTGGACAGCGGTGAGGTGATGCCGTCGGTGATCGTCAGGCCCATCATCCCGGCGCCCGGCTTGGTCAGGTCCCGCTCGCCCGCCTCCGTCACCCAGGGGGCCGTCAGATAGCGGACGTTGCCGTCGGCCCGGCCCAGCACGATCGCGCCCGACTCGGCGCCGCTCGCGCCGTCGACCCGCGCGAAGTCCAGCGCCGCCCCGGCCGTGCCGCCCTTCGGCTCGGCGTAGCGGGCGATGCGCAGACCGTCGTAGAGGATCACCACGCGCGCGTTGTCGACGTCGCCGGCGTACAGCAGCTGCGGCGGGCCGGACGGGCCGCCGGCCGGGGTGTCGGGGGTCGCCGAGACGCGCACCGTCGCGCCGGGGCGGGCCAGGACGGCGAGGGCGCGGCGCAGCAGCGCCTCGTCGCGGACGAGTGCGCCGCGGGCGGGCCAGACGGAGAAGTCGGTGCGTGCGGAGGTCTTCCACGCGACGGGCGAGACCTTCAGCAGCCGGCCCGGGTCGAGGGCGGCCTCGGCGGCCGGGTTCTTCGCGTACGGCGGGGCCGCCGCGCCGTCCGGGGCCCAGCCGTCGCCGGGCAGCGCGACCAGCGCGCCGCACACCCCGAGGGCGACCGCGGCGGCCAGCGCGGCCTTGCCGTGCTGACGGCGGCGCATCAGATCGGTGGGCCGGGCCTGCAGCGAACAGGGGTCGAACTCGGGGGAGTCGAGGAGCGGGTACCTTGCCGCGGGAATCGTCTCCGCCTCGCGCAGCGCCTCGTCCACGTCGTCCGGCTCGACACCCGCGCCGGTCAGGACCTTGCGTACGTCGCCGTCGGGGAGTTTCTCCAGACCGCGCAGCACGTACGCGGCACGGGCCGGGCCCGGGAGGGTCGACAGCAGCTGGTCCAGGGCGAGCTCGTCGGCGCCGCCGGAGCGGGGGAACAGCCGCAGCCCCCACACCTGGGGGAGCAGCGGCGGCAGCTGTGCGCGCTTGGGCCACGCCCGGCGCCGCAGCGGCAGGCCCGCCTCCAGGGCCGTACGCACCACCTGGAGGCGGACGTAGGCGTACCCGGGGTCGCCGTCGCGGCCGGTGGACTGGGCCGGGATGACCGGGGCGGAGGCGCGCCCGCGCGGGAGGGCGCGCTGGACGAGCGCGTGGGCGGTCAGCACGCGGCGGCCCCGGCCGAGGCCCGGCGGCAGCACCAGGTAGGCGAGCCGGACGAGACGCGGGTAGTGCTCGACGAGCGCGGCCTCGGCCTGCTCGACGTCGACCACCCGGTCCGCTGCGGTACCGGGTGCGGGGCGCTTGGCGACATCCTGTGACTGCACGTCCAGCAGAACGAGCGCGACGGTGGATGGTCACCGGCCGTCCGGGTGAGTCACCCCTGCGGGTCGGTCAGCGCCCGCGCGTAGTTCGCCATCGAACGCTGGTAGCGCGGCAGATGGGGTGCCAGCGCGCCGAGGACCAGGGCGAGGCCCTCGCGGTCGCGGCCCAGGCTGGACAGACACAGAGCCAGAACCGCGCGTACGGCGTCGTCCAGTTCGTCGGAGGGGCCGTCCAGTTCGGGGGTGAGGAGCTTGACGCCCTCCTCGGCCCGGCCGGTGTTGCGCAGGGAACTGGAGAGCTGGATCTTCGCCCGGCGGCCCTGGTAGCCGCTCACCTCGCTCAGGCCGAGGGCGAGCGCCTCCTGGTAGAGGGGGACGGCCCGGTCGCTGTGGCCGGTGGAGTCCCAGGCGCAGGCGCGCTCGAAGGGGCCGAGCGGGCTGCCCTCGGGGAGTTCGGCGACGAGCGCGTCGATCACGGCGCGGAACTCGGCGGCCCGCTCCTCCGGGTAGTCGTCCAGGGTGGCCCAGGCGGCGGTCACACGGTCTTCCCAGTCCGCCGGGTCTTTTCCGTCTTGGTTCACCGGCCCACTCTCGCACGCGGGTGCCGCCCGGTCACCCCGGTATGTTGAGCGGACCGCGGACGGGAGCCGTATCCAGAAAGAGGCTCTCGCAGGGAGGAACAGATGAAGGTGACCCGACCCATGCTCGCGGCGGTGGCCGTCGCGGCGGCACTGGCGCTGACCGGTTGCGGTGGCGCCGACGGGGACGCGAAGGCCGTGGCGGCCGTGCCGTCGGCGGCGACCGGCAGCCTGGAGCACCTGGCCGCCGAGGTGAAGTGCACGCCGAACATGCAGACCGACGCCGACGAGATCCGCCAGGCCATCTGCAAGAACGCGGACGGAAAGTTCATCCTGGCGACGTTCGCGACGGACCGCGGCCAGCGCGAGTGGATCAACGGTGCCAAGGACTACGGCGGTCACTACCTGGTCGGCCGCAAGTGGGTGGCCGTGGGTGAGACCAGCACCGTGAACGCGCTGCGCAAGACGCTCGGCGGTGACATCGAGGAGGGCACGGACCACTCGGCGCACGAGTCGGGCGAGGCGTCCGACGGCGCGACGCACTCCGGCCACTGAAGCCGTACGCATTGAGAACGCATTGAGAGAGCCGGCGGTGAGGAATCCTCACCGCCGGCTCTCTCAGTGTGCGACTTCTACTGCGACTACTGGCACTTCTTGCCGGTGTTGATGCAGTTGACCATCTGGTTCATCGTGTTCGTGGAGAAGAAGTTGATGAAGTCGTTGTGGTCGGTGATCGGCTTGTGCAGCTGCTCCGGGAACGTGTCCACCGCGTACGGGTTGGTGATCGCTCCGTTCGCCAGCTTCGGCTGCGGCACGTTGTAGACGAGCCGGACCTGGAGCTGGGGGATCGCCTTGAAGCCGTTGGCGCAGGTGCCGTCCTGCTGGACGAAGGACACGTGCGTGCGGTGGTTGGCGCTGTCGATGTTCTGACCGTCCCAGCAGCTCTGGAAGAAGGTCGTGCGCACCACCTGGCTGCCCTGCGGGCAGATCGGGTACTTGTCGTGCAGCTGGACCTTGTTCTCGAACCCGGTGCAGGACCAGTTCACGTTGGCGTTGGCGGTGCCGTTGACGAAGGCCTTGGCGTCACCGGTGATGATGCGCAGGGCGGTCGGCATGGCGACGACCTGGGCCTTCTTGTTGCCGACGAACGTCAGCTGGGCCTGGGCCGGCTGGAGGATCTTGCCGACGTTGCCCTCCTTGCCACCACCGTCGTTGTTCTGGTCGAAGTCCTGCGTGCCGTCCTGGACGCGCAGCACCGGCCAGAAGTACGAGGACTTGTCGCCCTGGTTCTGGCAGCTGGTGGTGCCGTTGGCCAGATCCTGGTCGCTCGCGAAGGCGTCGTTGTTCTGGTTGCCGACGTAGTCGTGCAGGTGGTGCGCGCCGTTGGTGACACCGGGGGCGACAATCACGTTGTCCGTGTTGTGGTTGTCGTTGCCGTTGGTGCCGCACTTCGTGACGAACGTGCCCTTGGAACCCGAGTTGCCGTTCGCGGCGAAGCCGTTGGTGCCCACGTTGGTCGAGGCGTTCTGCTGGACCTTCGTGATGTCCACGAAGTCGGCCGCGACCGGGCCGTTGCCGCCCTGGCCGTTCTGGCCCGCCTGCTGACCGCCGTTGCCTGCCTGACCGTTGCCTGCCTGACCGTTGCCGGCCTGACCGCCGTTGTTCTGGCCACCGTTGTTCTGGCCGTTGTTGTTCTGGCCACCGTTGTTCTGGTTGCCGTTGTTGTTCTGGCCATTGTTGTTCTGGCCGTTGTTGTTCTGCCCGTTGCCCGCCTGGCCGGCGTTCGTGTTGGCCGCCTGGGTCGTGCAGGCCGCGAGCGAACTCAACTGCGTGTTGAACTGGCCACCGACGCGCTGGATATCGATCCGAATCCGGTCGATCGTGGCGGCGCGCTTCTCCTTGAGGGGGCCGGTGATTGCGTTCTGGACGAACCCGGCGTCCTGAGTCTGGGCCTGGCGGGTCGACGCGAGCCGGGCGTACGCCTCGGTGATCTGCTTGTCGAGGTTCGCCAGCTCGGTGGCGACGCCCTGCTTGGCCTTCTCGGGCACGTTCGTCAGCTTCTGCCCCACATCCGGGCAGGAGATGGTGGCGACCTGAGCCGCCGCGGTGGCGGCCTTGGTCGAGTTCTGGCCCGAGCTCGACTCATCTGCCGAAGCGTAGAAGTTCGCCCAGATCAGCCCGCCCCCACCGAGCGCTAGAACCGCCGATGCTGCCACGGCCTTCGTGGCCATCGACGAACGGCGTTTACGAATGTTGCGTCCCATGGAACTCCTCTGACTTCCTTGCGGGGCAGCATCGAGGCGCCCGACAGGAGTGAAGCTGCTCCCTCACTTACGCACCTCGTCCCAGTGGTGTTCAGCGGTCTCAGAAATTGATGAGAGACCCGGACGTCCACCCCGGCGACAAAACCACCCCAACATCCCCACACCGCACCGCACTTGAAGTGCTCATCCGCCCTGGTCCAGATAGGCCAGCACCGCCAGTACCCTGCGGTTGTCGTCGTCGGAGACCTCCAAACCCAGCTTCAGGAAAATATTCGCGGTGTGCTTGGCGACCGCCCGCTCCGTGACGACCAGTCTTGCGGCGATCGCCCCGTTCGACCGGCCCTGCGCCATCAGCTCCAGAACCTCCCGTTCGCGAGGAGTGAGCCGGGCCACCGGGCCCTGTCCGTCGCCCTCGCGCCGGGCCAGCAGCTGCTGGATCACCTGCGGGTCCATCGCGGTGCCGCCCGTCGCGACCCGTCGTACGGCGTCCACGAACTGCTCCGCGTCGAACACCCGGTCCTTCAGCAGATAGCCGACCCCGCCGCTGCCGTCGGCGAGCAGCTCACGCGCGTACAGCTGTTCGACATGCTGGGAGAGGACGAGCACCGGCAGCCCCGGCCGGTCGCGGCGGGCCGCCAGGGCGCACTGCAGGCCCTCGTCGGTGTGCGTAGGGGGGAGCCGGACGTCGACCACGGCGACGTCCGGCTCCAGTTCGGCGAGGGCCCGCGTGAGCTCCGGCCCGCTCTCCACGGCCGCGGCGATCTCGAAGTCGTAGGCCTCCAGGAGCCGTACGAGCCCGTCGCGCAGCAGGAACAGGTCTTCGGCTAGGACAACTCGCAAGGGATCTCCATGGTCACCATCGTGGGACCGCCGGCGGGGGAGCTGACGGCAAGGACGCCGTCGAATGTACCGAGCCGCCGTTCGAGCCCGGCCAGGCCCGAACCGGCCCCGACCGCCGCGCCGCCCCGGCCGTTGTCGGTGACGGAGATCCGCAGCCTGCCGTCCGTGTGGTGCAGGTCCACCCAGATCCGGTCGGCGCCGGAGTGCTTGACCGCGTTGGTGAAGATCTCGCTGACGGCGAAGTAGGCGGCCGACTCCACGGGCGCGTCGGCCCGGCCGCCGTCGAGGTCGACGGTCACCTCCGTGGCGACCGGCAGCCGCAGCGCCAGCGCCCGTACGGCGTCGCCGAGACCGCGCTCGGCCAGCACCGGCGGATGGATGCCGCGCACCAGGTCGCGCAGTTCGGCGAGGGCCTCGGCGGACGACTGGCGGGTCTGCGCGAGGAGCCGCTTCGCCTTCTCGGGGTCCTTGTCGACGAGCGCCTCCACCGTGCCGAGGTCCATGCCCATCGCCACCAGCCGGGCCTGGGCGCCGTCGTGCAGGTCGCGCTCGATGCGCCGCAGCTCGGCGGCCGAGGTGTCCACGGCGTCCCGGCGCGTCTCGGTCAACACCCGCACCCGCTCGGCCAGTTCGGCCTGGGTGGGGGTGAGCAGCCGGCGGGTGAGCCGGAAGTGGGCGTGGAACAGGGGGACGGTGTACCGGTGCGCGAGGACCAGGACCACGACGCCCAGGGCGGCGGCGCCGAACGCGGACGCCTGGCCGGTGACCGGCACGAACCCGTACCAGTAGGTGTCGTCCGGCCCCTCCAGCACCACCCTCCACAGCCCCGCCGCCAGCGCGAACCCCTCCAGCGGGAAGTAGACGAGCGCCGCCGGCAGGATCGCCGTGACGAACCCGGCCGTCATGTCGACCTGGAGCCAGCGCAGGTCCCGCCAGGTCGCCGGGTCCCGCAGCAGCGCGTTGGTGAGCTTCCACGGGTTGGCGGTCTCGGGCAGCGGCCGGTACGCCGACGGGATGCGCACCCCGCCCCACTCGGCGGCCAGCGCCCGCCGCCGGTCGGCGTAGGCGCGCACCCCCTTCGTCACATAGGGCAGGGCGAGCGCCCCGACCCCGATCGGTATCAGCGCCATGGAGACGACGGAGAGCACGAAGCACAGGACGGCCAGCGGCAGCGACACCACGGCCAGCGACAACCCCCGCAAGGCGGCCAGCGCCATGCCGCGCGCCCTGGAACCGCCCTCGCCACTCTGTGTGTTGATGTTCATGCGGTCAGTCTGGCCGACCCGGACCGAGGGGGCACTGGCCCGAAGCCCCCGGTCAGGGGGTGGTGTCAGATACACCCCCCGTCCCGGCGAGTACCTTGGCCTCCACCTCCGGGTCCAGGCCCTTGACCGCCCGCTCCTTGCGGTGCGGCGCGGTCCCGCCGACGGACCGCAGCCAGCTCCAGGTGTCGGCGACGGTCTCCTCGACCGGCCGGCAGGACAACCCGCTCGCCACCGCCCGCGAGACGTCCGCGGAGTGCAGCGCGTCGTGCATGTCGGTGCCCGGCGGCACCCACACCGGCAGCTGGACCCACGGCTCGATGCCCGCGCCGAGCACGATCTCCGGGTCGGTCCAGCGCAGTTCGGCGCCGGAACCGGTGACGCCGGCGCACGCCTCTAGCAACTCGCCCATGGTGGCGTGTCCCTGAGGGCTCATCAGGTTGAACGGGCCGCTCAGCTCCTGCTCGACGGCTCCGAGGATCCACTCGGCGAGGTCGCGGACGTCGACGTACTGCAGGGGCAGCTCAAGCGGGCCGGGCGCGAGGACCGGGCCGCCGCGCGCCATCCGGCCCAGCCACCAGGGCAGCCGGCCGACGTTCTCGTACGGGCCGAGGATCAGCCCGGCCCGGACGAGTACGGAGTCCTCCGCGCCGAAGGCGTCGACGGCGGCCAGCTCACCGCCCCGCTTGTCGCGGGCGTAGTCGCTCTGCCCGGCGTCCGGTGCGGCGCCCTCGACCACCGGCGCGTCCTCGGCGTACCCGGCGGGCGGCGCCCAGGTGTATACCGAGCAGCTCGACACGTACACATACCGGCCGGCGCGGCCCCGCAGCAGCCGCGCCGCCTCGTGCACCGGGCGGGGCGCCGCCGACCAGGTGTCGACGACGGCGTCCCACTCGCCCTGCTCGAGCGCGGTCAGGCCCCCCGGCGCGGTGCGGTCGCCGGTCAGCGCCCGTACGCCGGGAAGCGGCGTGTGCCGGCCCCGGTTGAGGACCGTCACCTCCCAGCCGCGCCCCAGGGCCGCCTCGACGACGGCCCGTCCCGCGAACTCCGTACCACCCAGCACCAGAAGTCTCATACCGGTGACTCTGCCCGGTGCGGGCGCGGTACGGAACCGGAGTCTGCCGAGGGCAGAGGATCAGCAGAGGATCAGCAGGGGTTCAACGGCCGGTCGGCGGCGTGTACTTGTAGCCGACCCGGCGCACCGTCTGGATGGACTTGCGGTGCTCCGCGCCCAACTTGCGGCGTAGCCGGGCGATATGGACGTCGACCGTACGGCCGTCGCCCACATGCCCGTAGCCCCACACCGTGGTGACGAGCTGGTCGCGTGTGTGCACCCGGTTCGGGTGCGTCACGAGATGCGCGAGCAGCTCGAACTCCAGGTAGGTGAGGTCGAGTTCACGCCCGTCGACGGCGGCGGTGCGCTGCACGGTGTCGATCCGCACCAGCGCGTCCGCGCCGGACTCCACCGCCTCCGGCTGGTCCGGCACCGCCACCGGAAGGAAGGGCGGCTGCTGGTCGGCCGGGACCAGCACCAGATAGCCGATCATCGGCGGCCGGCCCGGCAGGGTGGGCAGGGCGTGCTGCGGGGCGGGCAGCCAGGTGGCGCCCGGCGGCAGGAACTCCGCGACGTTCACCACCTCGTCCCGGTCCACGGCGCGCAGCCGCTGACGGGCCGGAGCGGTGGGGGAGACGGCTGGGGAGTCGGCGAGGGAGTCGGGAACGGAGGTGAGGGAACGAGTGGTCGCCATGAGAGGTCAGCTCTTTCGCGCGAGAGGTTCGCCGGGGAGGACGACGGCCGCGATTCGTGGTCGGGCTCGTCGGGGACGTACGTCGTGCGCGCTGGCCGAAGGCCGGGGTGTACGGCTTTAGAGGGCCGGCGCGTTCGTCGCGCGGCAACACACCCGGTCGAAGTCGTGGTGCTGACGGGAAGGCCAGAACGGCTCGAGGTCATGGCGACCCGTCGCGGTGTGGTTCTGGAAGCTGGCCATGAGGCCATTGAAGCAGACACCCGCCCGTAACAGCAGGGGTCTCTCACTGCTTGGACGCTTCTTGTTCCCTTCATGGAACCGCGCGGCATCCCAAAGAGCGCCCCGCCATGCCGAAGGGGCGCCCCACCGTGTCGGCGGGGCGCCCCTTGAGCGGAGCCGCGGTGCGGATCAGACCTGGCCGGCCTTCTCCAGGGCGGCGCAGCAGGTGTCCACGATCAGGCGGGTCACCAGGTACGGGTCGACGTTGGCGTTGGGACGGCGGTCCTCGATGTAGCCCTTGCCGTCCTGCTCGACCTGCCACGGGATACGGACCGAGGCGCCGCGGTTGGAGACACCGTAGGAGTACTCGTTCCACGGGGCGGTCTCGTGCAGACCGGTCAGGCGGTCGTCGATGCCGGCGCCGTAGTTCTTGACGTGGTCGAGCGGCTTGGAGCCCTCGCCGAGCGACTCGCACGCGGTGATGATCGCGTCGTAGCCCTCGCGCATCGCCTTGGTGGAGAAGTTGGTGTGCGCGCCGGCGCCGTTCCAGTCGCCCTTGACCGGCTTGGGGTCGAGGGTGGCGGAGACACCGAAGTCCTCGGCGGTGCGGTAGAGCAGCCAGCGGGCCACCCACAGCTGGTCCGAGACCTCGAGCGGGGCGAGCGGGCCGACCTGGAACTCCCACTGGCCGGGCATGACCTCGGCGTTGATGCCGGAGATGCCGAGGCCGGCGGCGAGGCAGTTGTCCAGGTGCGCCTCGACGACCTCACGGCCGAAGATCTCGTCGGCGCCGACACCGCAGTAGTAGCCGCCCTGCGGGGCCGGGAAGCCGCCCTTGGGGAAGCCGAGCGGGTAACCGTCCTGGAAGAAGGTGTACTCCTGCTCGATGCCGAAGATCGGCTCCTGCGAACCGTACTTCGCCTCGACCTCGACCAGCGCGGCACGGGTGTTGGACTCGTGCGGCGTCATGTCGATGTTGAGGACCTCGCACATGACGAGGATGTCGTCGCCGCCGCGGATCGGGTCGGGGCAGGTGAAGACCGGCTTGAGGACACGGTCCGAGGCGTGGCCCTCGGCCTGGTTCGTGGAGGACCCGTCGAAGCCCCAGATCGGGAGTGCGTCGAGACCGGCCGGCTCGCCAGCGATGATCTTCGTCTTGGAACGGAGCTTCGCCGTCGGCTGGGTGCCGTCGATCCAGATGTACTCAGCCTTGAAGGTCACGGGCCACTTCCTTCGGGGTGTGTCTGCGCACTTGCGGGTGCTGCATTCTGCGGCGCTGCGGCACTGAGGCGCCGCCGGTGTTTGCCCGGCAGCTTGTCAACAGCCGATTTCCCGATCATTGCTCGAATGTGAACCCCGTGTTACCTGGTCGTTCGTGCCCTGCGTACGGCCACTGCGCCTGCCGCACGTAAGGGCCCCGCTGCTCGTGGCCGCGAACAGTGGGGCCCTTGACACGTACCTCAGGTTTCCCGGCTGGGCCTCACCCCACCTTCTCGATCAGGGCCCGGCGGATCAGGAACTTGCCGGGCTCGCGGACCTGCTCGAAAGCCGCGTTGTTCAGCAGCGCGCAGCTGCCGGAGACCGAGGTGACCTCGACGGTCGTGGACTTGTTGTTGTCCAGGTTGGTGACCTTCAGCTTGGTTCCCGCCGGGAACTGGTTGCTGGAGGCCGCCGGAGCCCCGCCCTCACCGGAGAGCGTGACGGTGGAGCCGTTGCAGACCTGCTGCCCGGAGGCGGCTGCCCCGCCGTTGCCGGCCGGGGCGGAGGCCGCGGGGGCCGAGGCCGCCGGCGCTGAAGCGGCCGGTGCTGAAGCGGCCGGCGAGGGCTGTGTCGACTGGGAGTCCTGAGCCGACTCCCCAACGACGCACCCCGACGCCTGCTGCTGCACCTTGATCTGCGCGATGACCGCCTCGCGGTTGGCGATCCGGGCCTCCGACTGAGCGTCCGGAGCGGCCCGCTGGCCGTCGATGAACTTCTGGTTGTTGCCGAGGGCGGTGGCGAGCCCCTGGCAGACCGTCGAGTTCGCAGCGGACAGCGTCTTCGCGTTCTGCGGTGTCTGGGCGGCGTTCGAGGTGTTCGCCATCACGAAGGCGCCGCCGCCCGCGACCGCCGCCGCGCTCACCAGCAGCGCGACTTTCTTCCCCGTGCCGAACGTTCTTCTGCGCGACATGCGCGGCTCCTGAGGGATAGGGGGAGCGTACGCCGCTATGTACGAGATGCCGAACGGGGTTGCTCAGCGGTCACGGGACTCGGTCGGTGTGACGCGCGTCACGGCGTCCCGCGGCACGCGAAAACCCGTCTTTCCCATGGGCCCCGGAGGCCCCGAAAGCCCTTGTGGCCAGGGGCTTTTGTCAGTGGGGGGCGGTAGAATAGAAGCAGTGTTCGAGGGTTCCACCGGAGGTTCCGATGGAGCTCTGACCGCGACAGGAGGATGCCTGTGCCCGCTGCCGCACTGAAGCCGAAGCCGCTGCCGACCCAGTCCACCGCCAAGCGTTCCGTCCAGCTCGACCTGCCCTATGTGCCCGTCGCGAAGCGGCCGTTGCCGCCCGGCCGGCCGCGCGAGTGGTACGTCATGCACAACCGCAAGCTCAAGGCCATGCGCCTTGCCATCGCGCTGCTCGACTCGGGCGTCTTCATGCCGAACCAGGCCCGCAACGAGACGATCCGCAGCACCGCGGAGCTGATCGGTGTCCACCCGCCGTCGGACACGACGTGCCACATGGTCAGGGCGCTGATGCGGTACTCGCGTTGAGCGGAGGCGCCGGGTGCCGTGTCTTCGCACGGCGCCCGGCGCCTTCGGTGTCCTCGAACTCCCCCGGACGGGCCGACTGAACTCACCCGCGCCGGAAGGGCCCCGCCAGCTCCTTCTCCACCGGCGTCCGGAATCTCGGCGTCACGCGCGTGTCCCCCACCCACGCCCCCAACCGCTCCGCCTCCGCAGCGATCGCGGCCCGCGCCTCCCGCCCCACAGCCTTCTCGTCCAGGATCCGCCAGACGATCTCCCCGTCGGCCCGTTGCGCCCAGGCGCCCACCACCCGGCCGTTCCACCACACCGTCGGCCCCACGTTGCCGCTGTAGTCGAACAGGGCGGGGCGCAGCTCGGGGGCCAGATACCAGTCCCGGGCCTGCCAGCCCATCGCCGTCGGGTCGAGCGCGGGCAGCAGGGCCGCCCAGGGCTCGGCGGGACCGGCCACCGGCTCGACGTCCTCCGCGACGACGTACCCCGTGCCCTCGTCCAGCGACACCGCCCGCGCGCCGATCGCGGCCAGCGCCCGCCGTACGTCGGTCACCCGCCAGCCCGTCCACCACTTCAGGTCCGCCTCGGTCGCCGGGCCGCACGCCGTCAGCCAGTGGCGGAGCAGGTCCGCCTGGGCGGCCGCCGGATCCAGCTCCGGATGGGCGGGGGCGACGGCCCAGCGGAACTGGCTGGACGTCCAGGAACCCAGCGGCCGGCCCCGGACCACCTTGCCCTCGACGCCCAGCACCTTCAGCAGCCGGGTGCCGACGGTGTGGACCCCCTCGTAGCTCTTCCCGGCCGCGTACACGAACTGCTCGCGCAGCCGCGGCTCCTCGCGGGCCAGCTCGGTCGCGGTCGCCTGGCCCAGCCGCTCCAGCGCGGCCAGCGCCGACTCCTCGGTCTCCTTCAGCCAGGCCGCGTCCGGCGCGCCCGCCTTCGCCATGCCCTTCAGCAGCGTGGCCCGCTCCCGCGCCGCGACCGCGAGACCGGTCGAGGCGTGTACGACGGCCGTCAGCCCGGTGGGGAACACGAAGACCGTGTGCCGCATGCCGTGCATCCGCACCAGCGTGCGGTCCCCGTACAGCGCCCGGTCCGTCTCCGCCACCGTCGGCGCCGGGTCCGCCAGCCGGGCGCCGATCGCCAGATACACCGTCGCCGGGTCCGAGCCGTGCAGCGCGACGAGGGTGTCGGCCACCGCCTCGGGCGTCGCCGCCCGCGCTCCCGGCGCCAGCCGCTGCCGCACCCCCACCCGCGCCCGCCGCTCCGCCCCGCCGACATACCGCACCGCGTCACCCATCCCGACCTCCGCCCGCCGTCACCGCTCCCTCCCCGCCCATCCTCCCCGACGCCACTGACAACGGGCCGCGGTCGCTGTTCAGGCCGGCGTGAGCAGGGTCCGTACGAAGTCCTGTCGGTCGTCCGCGCGGTCGCGGAACCACAGGCCCAACTGGTGGGTCGCGTCCGGGAGTTCGAAGCGGGTGTACCGGGCGCGGGTCGCGAGGGCGTCCTGGACGGCCTCGGTCACCTCCGGCGGGATCACCGCGTCGGTGCCGGGTACGGCGAGCACCGCGCGGCCCTCGTAGGCGCGCAGGGCGGCCAGGGCGGGCGACCGCCGCCAGTCGTCGGGGGTGCGGATGATCTCGGTGAACCGGCCGGTTCCGTCGCCGAAGGGCACGTCCCAGGCCTCGGGCGCGTAGACCGCCGGCGCGCACAGGCCCACCGCGCGGACGCGCTCCCCGTAGTGGGCGACGAGATCCGCCACCGTCTGGCCGCTCATGCTGAACCCGACCAGCAGCAGCGGTCCGACCCCCGGCACCTGCGCGTCGATCACCGACACCGCCTGCTCGAAGCGGCGCCGCAGGCTCAACTCCCGCAGCGCGCCCGTGCTTTCGCCGTGCCCGGAGAAATCGAGGGCGACGGCACGGCAGCCCTCGGCGGCGAACTCACCGAGCAGCGGCAGGAGTCGCTCCTTGCTGCCGTTCCCGGCGCCGTGCAGAAGGACGGCGGTGGGGGCGGCCGGGGCGGCGGCGCCGGATGTCACCAGGCTCAGGCGCTCACCGTCGTACTCGTGGAGGAAGGGGATCGAGTGAGTGGTCGTCACCTGGCGGCTCCCGCCGTGGGCGCGCAGTCCATGTAGGAGCCCGCCTCGCGCGCCGCCCGGTCGGCGTCGCGGTCGCGGACGGCCTCGACCAGACGCGCGTGGTCCTGGAACTGCTCGGGCCGCAGCGCGTCGCCGAAGTGGTCGAGGAGCGAGTCCCGGATCACCTCGCCGAGATCCGCGTGCAGCTCGGCCAGGACGGTGTTGTGCGACGCGGCCACGACGGCCAGATGGAAGGCCAGGTCCGCGTTCACGAACCCCATCGGGTCGCCGGCCGACCACGCCCGCTGCCGCTGCTCCAGGGCGAGACCGAGCCGCTCCAGGTCCTCCTCGGTGCGCCGCGCGCAGGCCAGCCGGGCCGCCCGGACCTCCAGGGTGCTGCGGACGTCGATGACGTCGTCCGTCGCGACCGTCGCGAAGCGGGTCCGCATCACGCCGGCCAGCTCGCTGGTCGCCCGCACATAGGAGCCCGAGCCGTGGCGGATGTCCAGCAGGCCGGTGTGGGCCAGGGCGCGCACGGCCTCACGCACCGTGTTGCGGGCCACGCCGAGCTGCTCGACCAGCTCCGTCTCGGTGGGGATACGGGAGCCCACCGGCCAGGCCCCGGAGGTGATCTGCCGCCGCAGCCGTGCGATCACCTGGTCGGACAGCGCCTCACGGCGCACGGGATCCAGCGTCATCCCGTCAGTCTATGACAGGGATCACCGGAGATAGAGTCATGGGACCTCTAGACGTAGAGTCATGGGATGACTCTACGATAGGACACATGCGAAACGATGACGAAGTGCTGCTGCACCGGCTCGCGGTGGTCGCCCTCGTCCTCGCGGCGCTGAACCTGCGCCCCGGGGTCACCAGCCTCGGGCCGGTCCTCGAAGAGGTCCGGGACAGCCTCGCCATGAGCGGCACGCTCGCCGGGCTGCTGACCTCCGTCCCCGCCGTCTGCTTCGCCCTCGTCGGCGCGACGGCCCCGGCGCTCGCCCGTCGGTACGGGGCGGCCGGCACCGTCGCCGCCGCCGGCGCAGTGCTGACGGCGGGGCTCGCACTGCGCCCGCTGGCCGCCGACTCCACCCTGTTCGTCGTCCTGACCGCCCTGTCGCTCGCCGGTATCGCGGTCGTCAACGTGCTGCTCCCGGCCGTCGTCAAGCAGTTCTTCCCCGACCGGGTGGGCGCGATGACCGGCCTGTACTCCATGGCCCTGAACGCCGGCGCCTCGTCCACCGCCGCCCTGACCGTCCCCCTGACCGAGGCCTTCGGCGGCGACTGGCGCTACGGCCTGGGCGCCTGGGCGGCCCTCGCGGCCCTGGCCGTACCCGCGTGGTCGACCCTCGCCCGCCACCACCCCCCACACCCACCGGCACCCGAACCCACCCGACAGAGCCCCCACCAAGCCCCCTGCCCAAGCCCCCGACGGGGCGAGGGTCAGGATCCGCGACGGGGTGAGGGTCAGGATCCTCGGCCGGGCGATGGGCTGAGCCCTCGGTCAGGCGATCGGCTGAGCCCCCGGCAAGGTCCCCCGCCGGGCGACGGCCAGGATCCGCGGCCGGGCGACGGCCAGGGTCCGTGGCCGGGCGATGGGCTGAGCCCTCGGCCAGGCGATCGGCTGAGCCCCCGGCAAGGTCCCCCGCCGGGCGACCGCCAGGATCCGCGGCCGGGCGATGGTCAAGCCCCCCGGCCAACCGACCGCCAGAGCCCCTGCCCAAGCGACCGCCCTGGCGACCGCCCAAGCCCCCGCCCCAGCGACCCGCAAACCCCCCGGTCCCGCCGTCTCTCCCGCACGCCCACCACCTGGGCCCTCACCGCCTACTTCGCCCTGCAGGCGAGCTCCGCCTACATCGTCATCGGCTGGCTGCCGCAGATCTTCCGGGACGCCGGGCTCTCCGCCGGGCGTGCGGGCCTGCTGTTCTCCGTGACCTCGCTGCTCGGCGTACCGCTGTCCTTCGCGCTGTCCGCCGTGGCCGGGAGGCTGCGCGACCAGAGCGGGATCGCGGCGGTCATCGGCGCCTGCGGCCTCGCCGGATTCGCGGGGCTGTGGGCCGACCCCGCCGCCGCCCCCTGGCTCTGGGCGCTCCTGCTGGGCGTGGCCAACTGCTCCTTCCCACTCGCCCTCACGATGATCGGCATACGCGGGCGCGACGGCGCGACCGTCGTCCGGCTCTCCGGCTTCGTACAGAGCTGGGGCTACGCGCTGTCGATCCCAGGACCCGTGGTCGTCGGCATCCTCTACGACCACACCGGCGGCTGGCGCACCCCGCTGGCCTTCGTCCTGCTGCTGACCCTGGCCCAGACGGCGGCGGGCCTGCTCGCGGGCCGCGACCGCCCGGTCAGCGGCTGAAGGAGGCTTGCCGGCCCTACAGCCCGGGCGCTCCCCACACCGGGAACCACCGGCTCAGGTCCTGCTCGATCCGCAGGTCGTTCGCGAGGGCCGCCTTCACCTGGAGCTCCAGCGCGCTGTCCCGCCGCTGCCCCCGCTCGGGCAGCGGGGCGAAGGGGAAGAACGTCCCCCGTTTGTACAGGTACACCAGCGCGAGCGACCGCCCGGCGGCGTTCTCGAACCCGGCCAGGGAGCACAGCAGCTGCGGCCCGAAGCCGTTGACCTCCATCGCGCTGTTCACCGCGTGCAGATCGTTGACCAGCGCCGAGAGGTCGTCGGGGGAGCGGTGCGAGAGCAGCCAGGAGTAGCCGTAGTCGTCCCGCAGGAGCCGTACCGGGGGACCGGTGCGCTCGGTGTCCGCGTCCAGGAGCGCCTGGACCTCGCGATGTGTCTGCTCGAAGGCCGCGCCCTCCACGGTCGCGAAGCAGACGGCACCCTGCCCGGTCGGGGTGAATCCGGCCGCCGCCTCCAGCGTCACCGCCGCGGACGGCAGCGCGAACAGCTGATCGAGGTCGGGGACGACCGGTTTCGTCCGGCCGAGCAGGATGTCCAGCAACCCCATGCGTCAGCCTGCCTTCCCGGGCGTGGCCGCCTCGCCCAGCTCGGCGGAGATCCGCCCCAGCTGCTCGATCCGCTGCTCCAGGCTCGGGTGGGTGGAGAAGTACCGCTCGATGCCGGGCTCCTTGCCGGTCGCAGGGGTGAAGTAGAAGGCGTTGAAGGCCTGGGCGGTGCGCAGGTCCTTGGTGGGGATCCGGGCGATGTCGCCGGAGACCTTCGTCAGTGCGGAGGCCAGCGCCGACGGCCGCCCGGTGAGCAGCGCCGCCGCACGGTCCGCCGCCAGCTCCCGGTACCGGGACAGCGCCCTGATCAGCAGGAAGCTGATCGCGTACACGGCCGCCGACACCCCCATGATCGCGGCGAAGACGGCGGCGGTGTTCTGGTCCCGGCGCCCGCCGCCGAACAGCTGTGAGTAGAAGGCGAACCGCACGACGAGGCCGGCGACCACCCCGAGGAAGGAGGCGACCGTGATCACGGCGACGTCCTTGTGCGCCACGTGCGACAGCTCGTGCGCGAGCACACCCTCCAGCTCCGCCGGCTCGAGGCGGCGCAGCAGGCCCGTCGTCACGCACACCACCGCGTTCTGGGGATTGCGCCCGGTGGCGAACGCGTTGGGCATGTCCATATCGGACACGGCGACGACCGGCTTCGGCATGTCGGAGAGGGCACACAGCCGGTCCACGACGGCGTGCAGCTCGGGATACTCCTCCCGCTCCACGACCCGCCCGCGCATCGCGAACAGCGCGATCCGGTCCGAGAACCAGAACTGCGCGACGAACATGGCCGCGATCAGCACCACGACCAGCACCCACGATTTCAGCAACACGATCAACGCGACGACGAACGCCACGTACAGAAGTCCGAGCAGGAACAAGGTGACCGTCATCCGCACGGTCAGACCCCGGTCGCTCCGGAAACGGCTCTGCATCTGCATCACCCCGCAGTCAGGCACTCGCCCCACTGCAAGTGTGCACCCGGGCCCACCATGAACCGGTCGTGGTCATCCCTAGGACCAGCAAAGGCTCGGGCACGAACACTCAGCCCCGCAGACCGGCCTCCCACTTGCGCCGTGTCAGCACGTACTCGCTGAACAGATGCCGCGCCCGGTCCAGCAGTTCCCCCACCTCCGCCGCGGCTTCGCGCGGCAGGTCCGCCGGTGCGTGCCAGCCCTGGACGGACTGCTGCGCCCAGTGCCGGATCCTGACGTCCGGATCGTCCAGCGACCCGACCGCCGCCCGGAGCCGCGCGAGCCCGCCCCGCGCGTCCAGCAGCCGGAACGCGGCGACCCGCACATGCCGCGGCCACGGGTCCGCCAGCCGCGCCGTCAGCTCCGCCTCGTCCAGCCGCTCCGCCGACGGCAGCAGCGCCGCGGTCACCTCACGCACGACCCCGGGCGCGGGATCGTCCAGCAGCGGCCGCAGCCGCCGTACGTCCGTCACGTCCAGGATCCGCAGCCCGGCCACGGCGCGTGCCCGCACCCCGGCCGACGGATGCCCGAGCAACGGCCGCAGCAACTCCGCGTCCTCCCGCCCGCCGGACTCCGCGAGCCCGATCACCGCCCCCGGCGCCGGCCCCTCCGGTTCGGCGCACCGCTCCCGGTACCAGGTCAGCGGATCGCCGCCGTACTGCCGTACGACATACCGCGCACAGGCCCGCACCAGGCCCGACCGGTCACCCAGGAATCCCACTGCCCGCTCCGGCCGGCCGGCCCGCCGCAGCGCCGTGACCCCGGCGGCCCGGGCGCGCGGGCCGCGCGCCGCGAGGAGCGGTTCGAGTACGTCGTCGTAGGCACCACCGTCGTCCGATACGGCGGCCAGGGCGGCGTCCGCGCACAGGGACCGCACGACGGCGTCGGAGTCCCGGGCGGCGGCGCGGGCCAGCTCGGCGGGGGAGAGGAACCCCTCGTCGACGGCGAGCCGGTAGGCGTACCGGCGCACGGCGCGGCCGGGGTCGGTGTACAGCGGCGCGAGGGTCTCGGGCGGCGCGGCGCGCAACAGCCCGTCGGCGAGATCGGCGGCGAAGCCGCCGCGGCCCCGGCCACCGATGCGCAGGATCAGAGGCATCAGCGGTACGGCGGTCTCGGCGTCGAGCACCTGCGCCAGCCGTTCCCGGGCGGGCTCGCACAGCTGCGGAGCCCAGTCCGAGCAGCGCACGACCACCAGGGGGAGCAGCCCCGGATGCTCGGCGGCCTGCCCGAGCGCGGCCTGCCGGAACCTGCCGTCCCGGTGACACAGGGCGAGCGCCAGCTGCGACTCGGTCAGCGAGGGCGCCGCGCGCACCGGAACACGGCGGCGCAGGACACCGACCAGTGCCCGGCCGCCCTCGGTCCGCTCCCAGGCGGGCGACCACCCGTCGCCGTCCGGGGACCAGGTGGTCTGCCGCACCCCGGCGTCCAGCGCGGTCCAGGCCGACGGGTCGTCGCCGGGCAGCACCTCCCGCAGCGCCGCTCCACCGGCGAGCCGCACCGCCGCCGCTTCCCCGTCCCCGATGCTCCAGTTCATACCCGCCCCCGGTCTGCCGTGATCCGTCCGGCGATCGTAGGCAGCGGAACCGCACCCGGTCGTGGCAATAAGCGGTCAGCCGCAGCTCATGCTCACGGCCCCGGGAACCGCGTGTACCCCAGCACCAGGACCACCGCGACCGCGCACCCCAGCACGATCACCGTCGACACCCACGACGACCTGCGCGGCCCGGCCGACTCCGGCTCTCCCCGGAACGGCACCGGCTCCGGCGGGTTCTCCTTCCACCGCGCCGCCAGCATCCGCGCCCGCGCCGAGGGCTCCTTCTGCTCGGCCTGGTCCGCCCACCGGAGGTCGAACTCCCGCTCCTCGTCGTCCTGTCGCGACATCCCGGTCCCCCTGTCTCGAACATCAGTACCCGGGCACGATACGACGACGCCCCCGCCCTGAGAAACAGGAACGGGGGCGCGGACGCACAGGGGCGTACCGATCACACGTCGAAGAAGTGAAGGGGCGGATCCCTGGCCTGCGGCTACGTAATTGATCAACGCTGCGACCTTGCGTTGGTCGTCGTTGAGTACCCCCGCACGGCCCAGGGACGGCCCAAGCGGGGGTGTCGTGGCGCCCCGCCCCTTGATGCGAACTATGGGCGCGACGGTTGCTGAAGGTCGATTGGCTGGCCGTTGGCTTGCCTGGAGTCTTACTCGGTTGACTGTGGTCTGTGCGGTTGCTGTGCTCCGCTGCTGTACAGCGACTTCGGGGGACCCGTGACCACACTGCCGGCAAGCGTAGATCGCGACATCGTCGATCACCGGATCATCTTCGCGCTCAAGACGATCCGCGAAGTGTTGGGCTGCACGATTCATGAAGCCATCGACGTGTTCGCGGTCCGGTATGAGGAGCTGCGCCGTGATCGTCCGGACGACTTCAGCGTCGGGCGCGAGGAGTACGGCCGGGGCTTCTACTCCTGATCGGCGGCGTACTAGGTTGGAAGATCGCGTATGCGGATGGCGGGTGACCTGCTGCGTCTCTGACCTGGGCCAGAGCGCGATCGGCGCCTCCGTTCCCCGTGAGTCCCCGCTGCGTCCCGTCGGACCGGGCACGCAACGGGCACGGCTAGGCTGCGGCTCATGCCTGAGATCAAGCCCACGGATCCGGAGGCCGAGAAGGCGAGAGGACGGGTTCCACTGTGGCTGGACGCCGAGGATCTTCATCGGCTTGCATCCCACTGCTGCTGCTCCGAGGACACTCCGGAGGAAGATCGTGAGCAGTGTGGGCGCATCCGCTTCCGGGCGTCGGCCTCCTCGTCGCAGGAGTACAAAGATCAGGGCCAGCACTGCCGCCACCAGGAGACCAAACAGGATGCCAAGCTCGATCATGAAGGTTTCCCCGGTTCTGTGCGCTGGTGATAGCGAACACTCAGGATAGTGATCGAACTGGCGACGGCACAGATCGCCCTCCAAGCTTTAGTGATCGCTGCCGTCCTCAACTCCTCGCGCGAGCAAGGAAGTTGGGCCGAACCGCCGTTTCACATGAAACCGACCACCTGGTGAGCCTGCCCCCCTCCTCAACCCACCACCTGGACGCCAGGGGCCGCGTCTGCTCGGCTCTGCCTGGGTCGACGGCGGACGGGATGGGAGCACCCGCGCACGCCACTTCCGGTCGGCACTCGAGTACGGTCCCCCGGCCATCTCGGAGCCTGAGCGCCCCCGCCGGAGGCACTGCTGTGACCGGCTGCCGCTCTGCGGTGATCACCCCATGGCCGCGGCCGCCCGGCGGAGCGGAGCGCAGCCGGGGCTTGATGAGGTAGGGAAGGTCTGGCCGAGGCAGACAGGCTTCCGTACTTGCTTTCGAGGTCTGTTCGTGCTGGTCAGGCCATGATCCGCAGCCGTTCACCCTCGTTCATTCCGGTACTCCCGTCCGGAGCGCGGACCGCCGTGAACGGCTCCGGACGGGGGTGAATGAGACGGAGAGACGGAGCGGCCCCCGACCCTGTCAGGGCTGATTTGCGGTTTCCGGCACGAGTCGGCTCGTGAACCCGCTGTCGCGTAGCCGCTCGAACGCGGCCCGGATGTCGTCGGGAATCTCCTGCTCGACCATGAACCCCTGCCGGGGGTAGATCATGAGGCGCTGCTGAGCGCCGACCATCATGTCGAGGACAAGGCGCGCGTCCCCGATCGAGTCGACGTATTCGGGAAGCGTCATGGGGGTTCGCTATCCACGGGCGGCGAAGCAGGCAAGCAGTCCTGCTCCGACTCCCAGGACAACCAGTTGCACGACGCCCGGAATACGCCAGCCCAGGACAAGGAGACCACCGCCTGTGACGACTGCGCCGCCAGCCAGGAGCCACATCCCCCGTAACGCTTCCTTGGGCGCGCTGGGCGGATTGCCTTGGTCGTAACTGTCGGCCCAGCCCGTCATCCCGTAGCGGAACCACAACCAAGCGATGACGGCCAGGTCGATGACGAGTAGCGCCACGCTGACCCCAACCTGCTCGCCGGTCGACGGCTCACCCCCGGGCCTCATACCCACGACCATTCCGTCTGCTGGTGACATCCCGTTAATCGCATGTCACTCAGCATGCTGTCGTGGCAGGTATTGCACATGAGCATGGCTACTCAAATGCGCCGCACATCGGAACCGTCCGGTGATCGGGCAACCGTGCCCCAGCCGTGCCCGATCAAGAGGGAAACAACGGGGAACACCGGGCAGTCACGGGGGCCGGACATGAGAAGGGCCCCCGACCAAACACACAGGTCAGGGGCCGTTCACGTGCGGTGGGTGTGGGATTTGAACCCACGGTGACATCGCTGCCACGACGGTTTTCAAGACCGACCGGTTTCACACGGCGAGATGCCCGCTGGCCTGCACCTACAGCCTTGCGTGTCGCACCCCGGGGGCGATGTTGGCCAGAGGATGGCCGCAGGGGTGCCGGAAAGCACGTCAGGTGCCCGTGCTGGAGGGGCCCCCAACCGAGGCAGGCACGAGACGACTCGTGAAGGCACGGGACACAAGCCGCTCGTACGCTCGCGTCACGTCGTCGGGCACGTCTTGCGAGATCGCGAAACCCTGCGCCGGGTAGATCAACAAGCGTTGCAGTGACCCCACAAGCATGTCGATCACAAGGCGCGCGTCCTGAATCGAATCGACATATTCGGGGAGCGCCATCGGGCTGGAAGCACTGACGAACTCCACCCCGGGCCACAGCTTCCGGGCGGTGGCATAGGACCGCCGTTCCTCGTACGGCTTGCTGATCAGCAGCACTGAGGACACCTCGATCCCGCCGTCTTCGAGTGGCGAGCGGGACAGGATGATGTTCTGCCCTGTGTTGCGTGCGTGAGGCTCCACAAGGATGGCGTTCCCCGGGACTCCCAGTTCGATCGCACGGTCCCGGTAGTGCTGGGCTTCGCCGCGCGGCATGCGTTCCTGCGTGGTCTTGCTGGTCGCTCCCGTGAACACGATCAACGGCATCATGCCGCGCCGGAACAGGTCCGCCGTCGTGTCGGCTACTCCCAGATCATGGCTTCCCAGACCGATGCCGACGGAGCACGGACGCGGTTGCATCCGTTGGTATGCCCAACAAAGTTGGGCGTCCACCCAGTCTCGTACGGAGATCACGTCAAACCTTTCTCGCCGTTGGCCTGCTCACTGGCGGAATCGGGAACGTCGAACTCGTACTCCCACGCGAAGCGGGAGGCGGCATGAACGCCGACCGCGAACTCAACCACTGTGCCATCTGCCGTGTACGGCGTTCACGAGCGTCGTCCTCCCCGACGGCCGGATCATCACCGGCTACGCCATCCCCACCGCGCAGCCCGAACCGGCCGCCGTCAAGCCGGCCGTCTCGCGCGCGGCGGTGAACGTCGCTCTCGGGGGCGTCGGGTTCCTCGCTGTGTGCGGCGGACTGCTGCTCACCACCTTCATCGCCGCCCTGACCGTGCTCATCACCCAGCTCATCACCCTGGCCGCCGTGATCTTCGGCGGATGGATCGCGGTGCAGGTGTTCAGCGCGAGCGGCCGCAAGAGCGGGACGACCGTCAACATCCGCAAGGCCGTGATCAAGCGGAACAAGTTCTACGGCTGAGAAGGAGACCAATACCCGTGATCCGACTCCGGCTTCAGGTCGTCGGCTGGCGGCGCCGCTCGCTGGTCCTGACCGACACCCCCCGCCCCGACTGCGCCGACTGCCGGGGGGACGGCTGGATCGCCTCCTACTACGGCGACGCCGACGGCGAGTACGCCGACACCGAATGGGACCCCTGCACCTGCTGGAACGAGAACCGTCGCGCGGTCCTGCTGCCCCTCCCGCGCCGCCCCCGGTGGCTGCGCCGCCGCACCACCGACGGCCGCGACTCGTGGGCCCCCGCCGGCTACAGCAACGAACCGCCCTTCTAGCTACGCCAAGGGCGACCCCCTTCTCGCCAAAGAACACGGGGTCGCCCTTGTCCAGCCAGTCACCATCAAGGAACTGGAGACCTTCAGCATGCCCGAGCACAGCATCCATCCGCGACTGCCCGAGGGAACCGAACGGGTCGTCAGCACCGGTATCGAGCGTCTTCCCGACGGGGGCATGATCCTCACCCTGCTCACCGTCGGCCCACTGCCGCTCGAACTGATCCAGTACCGCATGTTCCTCGACCGGTACCTGACCTGGTCCCTGCTGCGCGCCCTGGCCCGCGACGAAGCGACTTGCCGAGAAGTGGCTGAGCGCCATCGAGACGGACATGACGCGCGGGCAATACGTCGACCCGTCGGCGGGCAAGGTGACGTTCCAAAACTTCGCCACGGCGTGGCTGGCGTCTCAGACCACGGACCCTTCCACCATCGTGAACATGTAGTTGCGGTTTCGGCTGCACGCCTTTCCGTACATCGGTTCGCGCTCCATGACCGCATTCCAGCCCACCCATATCCGCACGTGGGCACGGGCCCTCATGGACTCCGGAATGGCAGCCTCATATCAGCGGACCGTGTTTGCAAACGTCTCTGCTGTGTTCGGTGCGGCCTTGATCCTCGGAAGATCAAGCCGTGGACGCGTGATCGAGTGGTGGCTGTTCGCGCCGGACTCCCGGAGCAGTACGCGACAACGGTGGACCTCGGTGCCGGGTGCGGTTTGCGACAAGGCGAGATCTTCGGGCTGGCCGTCGATGAAGTCGACTTCGACGGGGGAGTGCTGCACATCGCACGGCAGGTCAAGCTGGTCGGTCCGCAGATGGTGTTCGCCCCGCCCAAGGGCGGCAAGCTGCGAGACGTGCCGCTGCCCGACGTGGTGTCGGATGCGCTCGCCGCGCACGTCACCCGCCGGCCCCCTATCGACGTCACTCTGCCGTGGAAGACCCCGGACGGCCCGCCGGTCACAGTGAAATTGCTGTTCTACTCGCGGGAACGTAAGGCACTGAACAGGAACTACTTCAACATGTACCTGTGGAAGCCCGCCCTGATTGCTGGCGGCGTCATCCCGGAACGGGTGCCGGGGGAGCGGTTCAAACCGTCGCGTGAGCACGGCATGCACGCCTTGCGGCACTACTACGCGTCGGTCCTGCTGGACTCGGGAGAGAACATCAAGGCTCTGGCTGAGTACCTCGGTCACTCCGACCCGGGGTTCACGCTGCGGACGTACACGCACTTGATGCCGAACAGCAGGGACCGGGCGCGCCGGGCCATCGACTCGGTGTTCGGCAAGGGAGTGTCTCCCTGACCGTGAGCGCAAAGGCCGCCGGCCGTGCCCTTCCCGGAGTGGGAAGAGCACGGCCGACGGCCCACAGACGGCCCAGGGGAGCGGAAACCCGCTCTGACCTGGGGCGATATCACACGTCGAAGTACAGCTCGAACTCGTGCGGGTGCGGACGCAGCTGGAGCGGGGCGATCTCGTTCGTGCGCTTGAAGTCGATCCACGTCTCGATCAGGTCGGACGTGAAGACGTCACCGGCGAGCAGGAACTCGTGGTCGCGCTCGAGCGAGTCGAGGACGGCCGGGAGCGAGGTCGGGACCTGCGGGACTCCCGCGTGCTCCTCGGGGGCGAGCTCGTAGAGGTCCTTGTCGATCGGCTCGGCCGGCTCGATCTTGTTCTTGATGCCGTCCAGGCCTGCGAGCAGCAGGGCCGAGAAGGCGAGGTACGGGTTGCCGGAGGAGTCGGGCGCGCGGAACTCGACGCGCTTGGCCTTCGGGTTGGAGCCCGTGATCGGGATGCGCATCGCGGCGGAGCGGTTGCGCTGCGAGTAGACCAGGTTGACCGGGGCCTCGAAGCCGGGGACCAGGCGGTGGTACGAGTTCACCGTCGGGTTGGTGAAGGCCAGCAGCGACGGGGCGTGCTTGAGGATGCCGCCGATGTAGTAGCGGGCGGTGTCCGACAGGCCCGCGTAGCCGGCCTCGTCGTAGAAGAGCGGGGAGCCGCCCGTCCACAGCGACTGGTGGACGTGCATGCCCGAGCCGTTGTCGCCGAAGATCGGCTTCGGCATGAAGGTCGCGGTCTTGCCGTTGCGCCAGGCCACGTTCTTCACGATGTACTTGAAGAGCTGGAGGTCGTCGGCCGCGGCGAGCAGCGTGTTGAACTTGTAGTTGATCTCCGCCTGCCCGGCGGTGCCCACCTCGTGGTGCTGGCGCTCGACCTGAAGGCCGGCCTTGCCCAGCTCCAGGGAGATCTCGGCGCGCAGGTCGGCGAAGTGGTCGACCGGCGGGACCGGGAAGTAGCCGCCCTTGTAGCGGACCTTGTAACCACGGTTGTCCTCGAGGGCGCCGGTGTTCCAGGCACCCGCCTCGGAGTCGATGTGGTAGAAGGACTCGTTCGCGGTGGTCGCGAAGCGGACCGAGTCGAAGACGTAGAACTCGGCCTCGGGACCGAAGTACGCGGTGTCCGCGATACCGGTCGACGCGAGGTACGCCTCCGCCTTCTTCGCCACGTTGCGCGGGTCGCGGGAGTACTGCTCGCCCGTGATCGGGTCGTGGATGAAGAAGTTGATGTTCAGCGTCTTGTCGCGGCGGAAGGGGTCCACCCGCGCGGTCGACAGGTCGGCGCGCAGGGCCATGTCGGACTCGTGGATGGCCTGGAAACCACGGATCGACGATCCGTCGAACGCGAGCTCCTCGTCCGGGTCGAACGCCTCGACGGGCACCGTGAAGTGCTGCATCACGCCCGGCAGGTCGCAGAATCGGACGTCGACGAACTTGACGTCCTCGTCCGCGATGAACTTCTTGGTTTCGTCGGCGTTCTGGAACATCCAGCTCCTCCTACTCCCGGCAGTTCCCGTGCCGGGGTGGTAGTTCGTTCGTGCGGCCAGTGCGGTGGCACACGCTTCGCACGACACTAGGGACGGGTGATTTCTCGTACGTGACCCATTTGTTTCGCACAAGTTAACCGCCCCTCCCTCCACCGTAGCCCCGACCCACCCCGACGTCCCCCGGTCATTTGGGTGCGCAGTACCGTGGTCCGGTGGACAAGAGGCAAGCAATCGGATCGTGGCTGTCCGGACCCCGCGCGGCCATGGAGGACGCGGGTGCCGACTTCGGATACCGGGGCGAGCAGCTGGGCCTCCCGGAGGAGGGGCCGGGCTCGATCGCCCGCCCCGGCCGGCGGCTCGGCGCGCTGGCCGTGGACTGGGGACTGTGCCTGTTGATCGCATACAGCTTGATCACTGACGGCTACACCTCCGCCACCAGTAACTGGACCCTGCTCCTCTTCCTCGTGCTCGGTGCCCTCACGGTGAGCACCCTCGGCTTCACCCCCGGCAAACGCCTCTTCGGCCTGCGGGTGGTCTCCGTCGAGACGGGCACCGTGCGCCCCCTGGGCTCACTGATCCGCACAGTCCTGCTGTGCCTGGCGCTCCCGGCCCTGATCTGGGACCGGGACGGCCGCGGCCTCCACGACCGACTGGGGCGCACGGTCGAGGTCCGGATCTAGACCGGCCTTCGACACGTACGACGATGGGGGCGCCCGGTGTGATCCGGGCGCCCCCATCGTCGTACGGCAGGTGTCAGCGGCTGTCAGCGGGCCTTGGGGCCGCCGCCCTTCGGGAGGCGCATGCCTTTGGGCATAGGGCCCTTCGGGAGTGGCATGTTGGTCATCAGGTCGCCCAGCGCGCGCAGCCGGTCGTTGGTGGCCGTGACCTGCGGGCCGCTCAGGACGCGCGGGTACTTCAGCAGCGCGGTCCGCAGCTTCTTCAGGTCGGTCTGGCCCTCGCCGGTGCCCACGATCACGTCGTACACCGGGACGTCCGCGACGATGCGGTTCATCTTCTTCTTCTCGGCGGCCAGCAGGCTCTTCACCCGGTTCGGGTTGCCCTCGGCGACCAGCACGATGCCGGCCTTGCCGACCGCGCGGTGCACCACGTCCTGGCTGCGGTTCATCGCCACCGCGGGGGTCGTCGTCCAGCCCCGGCCGATGTTGTCGAGCACGGCCGCGGCGGCGCCCGGCTGGCCCTCCATCTGGCCGAAGGCGGCCCGCTCGGCCCGGCGTCCGAACACGATCGCCGTCCCGAGGAAGGCGAGCAGGAATCCAAGGATGCCGAGGTAGATCGGGTGGCCGATCAGGAAACCGATCGCGAGAAAGACACCGAAGATGAGGATGAAGACACCCGCGAGCACCAGACCGATCGTCTTGTCGGCCCTGCGGGTCATCTTGTACGTCAGGGCGATCTGCTTCAGTCGCCCGGGGTTAGCGGCATCCGCCGCGCTGTCACTTCTCGCCATGCGACGAAGTCTACGTGGCCCCGGAAGCGCCGACGACGGCAGTGTCCGGGAGGCGGGAGAGCGGGGGAGAGGGGGTCAGGGACGGGCGGCGGTGACCGCTTCGAGGACGCGCTGCGCCTCGACCCGGTCCTTGGCGCGACGACGGTCCTCGAGCACGGAGGTCCAGGCGTTGCGACGGGCGGTGCGCTGACCGCTGCTCATGAGCAGCGACTCGACGGCGCGGATGGCGGTGGTGAAGGACGGGATCGCTGTGGCACGAACGGGCGGCGCGGCCTGCATGGTGGAGGTCCCCCTCGGACGGCATTGGGCACGGGTCTGCGTGTTCGACGCGGGTCTACGTGAAGTGATACCAGCGTCACTGATTGGTGTTACCAGTGCGTGACCGACCGGTCAAACGCCAATGAAGCCTTGATACGGGGCATTCGGGGGGCGTGAAGCGCGAACGCGGCCCCGGCGAGCGCCCTCATCTGCGAGGACGGCCGAGGCCGCGTCATATCGGCCATTACTGGCGAGTAGCACCTTGTGCGCGAGTTCACACCCTTGCCCGGCACCCGTCCGGCGCACCGGAGTTGGGGAATGTCGCCCAGGTCACACGGCCTGTGCGGCGATGTAGGTACCCCGCTTCTCGACGGCCATCTGGTAGAGGCGCCCGGCGCGGTAGGAGGAGCGCACCAGCGGGCCCGACATCACCCCGGAGAAACCGATCTGATCGGCCTCCTCCTTCAGCTCCACGAACTCGTGCGGCTTCACCCAGCGTTCCACCGGATGGTGGCGCACGGACGGCCGCAGGTACTGCGTGATCGTGACCAGCTCGCAGCCGGCCTCGTGCAGCTGCCGCAGCGCCTCGCTCACCTCCTCACGGGTCTCGCCCATGCCGAGGATCAGGTTGGACTTGGTGACCAGACCGAAGTCGCGGGCCTCGGTGATGACCTTCAGGGAGCGCTCGTAGCGGAAGCCGGGGCGGATCCGCTTGAAGATCCGGGGGACCGTCTCGACGTTGTGCGCGAAGACCTCGGGGCGGGACTCGAAGACCTCCCGCAGCAGCTCCGGGACGGCGTTGAAGTCCGGGGCGAGCAGCTCGACCTTGGTGCGGCCGGCCTCGCGGCCGGAGGTCTGCTCGTGGATCTGGCGGACCGTCTCCGCGTACAGCCAGGCGCCGCCGTCCTCCAGGTCGTCGCGTGCGACGCCGGTGATGGTGGCGTAGTTCAGGTCCATGGTGACCACGGACTCGCCCACGCGGCGCGGCTCGTCGCGGTCCAGCGCCTCGGGCTTGCCGGTGTCGATCTGGCAGAAGTCGCAGCGCCGGGTGCACTGGTCGCCGCCGATGAGGAAGGTCGCCTCGCGGTCCTCCCAGCACTCGTAGATGTTCGGGCAGCCGGCTTCCTGGCAGACCGTGTGCAGCCCCTCGCTCTTCACGAGGCTCTGCATCTTCGTGTACTCGGGGCCCATTTTCGCCCGGGTCTTGATCCACTCGGGCTTGCGCTCGATGGGGGTCTGGGCGTTGCGGACCTCCAGGCGCAGCATCTTGCGTCCGTCGGGTGCGACTGCGGACACGACCGGCTCCCTAGCGTTTGATTCTTCGGCGTGCTCAAGGGTACGCCCGTGGATTTGAAAGCCTGCGGCCGTGTCAGGCTGCCGGAGCCTTCTCGATCTCGCGGGGCCTCAGGTCCGCGCTCTCCATCACGTCCCGCAGATGCCCCTCCACCACCGGCAGCACCTCCGCGATCGTGATCTCCCGGCCCGCCTCGGCCGCCAGCGAGGTGACCCCGGCGTCCCGGATGCCGCACGGGATGATCCGGTCGAACCACTTGGTGTCGGGGTTCACGTTCAGCGAGAAGCCGTGCATCGTGACGCCCTTGGCGACCCGGATACCGATCTGGGCCAGCTTGCGGTCCTCGCGGCGCTGCCCGGCGTTGGAGGGGGCGTACTCGGGGCCGTTCAGCCGCGGGTCGAACTCGTCGTCGGTCAGCCGTGGGTCGAAGTCCAGGGACAGCCCGCCGATCGCCGGCCGCCTCTCCACCGGATCGCCGAGCACCCACACCCCGCTGCGGCCCTCCACCCGGGTGGTCGTCACGCCGAACTCCGCGCAGGTGCGGATCAGCGCCTCCTCCAGACGGCGGACGTGCGCGACGACGTCCACCGGGCGGGGCAGCTTCTGGATCGGGTAGCCCACCAGCTGGCCGGGGCCGTGCCAGGTGATCTTGCCGCCGCGGTCCACGTCGACGACCGGGGTGCCGTCGAGGGGGCGCTCGTTGTCGGCCGTGCGCCGGCCGGCCGTGTAGACCGGCGGGTGTTCGAGGAGCAGCACGGTGTCGGGGATCTCGTCGGCGAACCGGGCCGCGTGCACCCGGCGCTGCTCGTCCCAGGCCTCCTGGTACTCCACGGCCGAGGGCCCGAAACCCATGTGGACGAACCGCAACTCACTCACGGCAAGCGCCTCCCTGGAAGGTCGTCAGGCGCGTCACGCGCCCAAGCCACTGTACGTCCGCGCGTTCCGCGTCAGCCGCACGGCCAATCCTCACACGATCGGATGAATGGGCGTCGAGATGTGCGACCGGCTGGCTACGCTCCGCTACATTCGCGCCGTTCGTGAGCCATCAGGGCTGCTCACCGCTGCTCACCGCAAATCAAGGCACTTCATCCGGGCACGTCAGAAGCCCGGGAGGCAGGAGACCGCACCGCAGATGACGGAACGACCCGCGCAGCGCACTCCCAACCGCCAGCTCGCCGCGCTCATCGCAGAAGCGGGCTTCTCCAACGCGGGGCTGGCCCGTCGTGTCGATCAGCTGGGCCTCGAACACGGCCTGGACCTCAGATACGACAAGACGTCCGTCACCCGGTGGCTGCGCGGCCAGCAGCCCCGGGGCACCACCCCCGCCCTGATCGCCGAGGTCTTCACCCGCCGGCTCGGCCGCCGCCTCACCGCCCAGGACCTCGGCCTGGACGCCTGCGCGCCGGTCTACGCGGGCCTGGAGTTCGCGGGCACCCCCGAGGAGGCGATCGACATCGTCGGCGGGCTGTGGCGCAAGGACTCCGGCAGCCACGCCGAGCTCCGCAAGATCGCCTTCACCCCGGCGGGGCTCGTGGTGCCCAGCCGCGACTGGCTGATCGGCCGGGCCGACGACAAGGTCGCCCGCACAGACCCGACTCCCCGGGTCCCGGTACAGGGCCGTCCGCCCGCCAAGCCCGGGGCCGGGGCGGCGGGTCACTCAGGGGCTGGGCCTGCGGCCTTCCCAGGGGGCGGATCGACCGCCTTCCCCGGGGCCGGACCGGGCGCCCATCCTGGTGCCGGACCGGCAGCCCATCCCGGGACCGGACCGGCAGCCCATCCCGGTGCCGGGTCGGCGGCCTTCCCCGGTGGGGGATCGGCTGGTCACTCCGGTGCCGGGTCGGCGGCCTTCCCCGGTGGGGGATCGGCTGGTCACTCCGGGGCTGGGTCGGCGGCCTTCCCCGGTGCCGGGTCAGCTGGCCACTCCGGGGCCGGGTCGGCCGCCTTCCCCGGTGCCGGGTCAGCTGGCCACTCCGGGGCCGGTCCCGGTGGCGCGTCGCACCGGTCGGTGTCCGGCACCGCCGGGGGCGTTCCGCGTCAGCGGGGCCAGCGTGGCCAAGGGGGCCACGGCGGCTCCGAGCGCGGGGTGGGCCAGCGGGTCACCGGTGGCGACATCGCCGCGCTGCGCTCGGTCGGCGAACTCTTCCGCACCCTCGACGACATGTACGGCGGCGGCCACGCCCGGCAGGCCCTGGTGCGGTACCTGGAGCACGAGTGCGAGCCGATGCTGCGCGGCACCTACGGCGAGCAGACCGGCCGCCGGCTCTTCGGCGCCGCCGCCGACCTCACCCGGCTGGCCGGCTGGACCTCCTTCGACATCGCCGCGCACGGCCTCGCCCAGCGCTACTTCGTCCAGGCCCTGCGGCTGGCCCAGGCGGCCGGGGACCGGGCGTACGGCTCCTTCGTGCTCGTCACCATGAGCCGCCAGGCCGTCTACCTCGGCCACGGCCGGGAGGCCGTCCAGCTGGCGCGCGTGGCCCAGCAGGGCGTGGGCACCGGCGCCCCGCCCGTCGTCCAGGCGCTGCTGCACGCCGTCGAGGCGCGCGGGCACGGGGTGCTCGGCGAGGTGCGGGCCTGTACGGCCGCCCTGGTGCGGGCCGAGCGGGCTTTGGAGGCCGCCCGGGCCGGGGACGAGGTGCCGCACTGGGCGCGGTTCTTCGACGAGGCGCAGCTGGCCGACGAGTTCGGGCACTGCCACCGCGACCTCCAGCAGTTCCGGGCCGCCGCCCAGCACGCCGAACGCTCCCTCCAGCTGCGCCCCGCCGCCTACGCCCGCAGCCGCCTCTTCTGCCGCGTCGTGCTCGCCTCCGCCCGCCTGGGCCTCGGCGAACTCGACCAGGCCTGCCAACTGGCCGCCGAGGCCGCCGGCCAGGCCTCGGAGATGCGCTCGGTCCGGGCGGTGGAGTACGTCCGCGACTTCGAACGGCGCCTGGAGCCGTACAAGGACGCGCCCCCGGCCCGGAGCTACCGGGAGAAGGTGGCGGCACTGGGGTGAGACGGCGCCAATCTCACCCACCGAGTCGGGTGGTGGGTGGGCGTGGGTGGGGGTCTGGGGGCGGAGCCCCCAGGGGCGCTCCCAGACACCCGCCGCACGGTTTCGCCGCGGACCGTTACGCCGCCGCCTGGGTCTGGCGGGCCGTCGGGCGTGGGTCCGCGAGGTGAAGGGAGCCGGCCGACCCGAGGTCGGACAGGATCGCCGCCGTGGCGCGGTGCGCCGAGTGCAGGGCGCCCTGGACGGTACTGGTGTCCCGGTGGTCGCCGCACACGTACAGCCCGGCGAGGAGCCGTACCGGCCGGCGCAGATCGTGCGGCGGCCGCATCACCGGCACCGCCTCCCGGGTGCGGTGGACGGCGAGGGTCTCCCAGCGCGCGGTCGAGGTGCCGTAGAGACGCGCGAGATGCATGCGTACGGCGGTGTCGACATCGTCCGGCGGCGTGCCCAGGACCGTGGAGGAGATCAGCGCGCGCCCGGCCGGCGCCCGGCTCGGGTCGACGTCGCTCACGACCGTGGTGTGGGCGACCGGGCCGCCCCGGTCGGCGTCCAGCAACAGGGACGCGCCGGTCGCGGGCGGCTCGTCCGTGGTGTGGTGGAGGACCGTCACCGGGTGGAAGTCCGGGACGCGCAGCCCCGGCAGCAGTTCCGCCGCCGCACGCGCGTCCGTGGCCACCAGGACCGCGCGGCAGCGGAACTCGCCGTGCTCGGCGGTGGTCACCGAGGTCGTGGAGACCGAGGTGACCCGCACCCCGGTGTGCACGGTTCCCGGCGGCAGCGTCCGCGCCAGCATCTCCGGAAGCATCTCGGCGCCGCCCTCCGGCAGACACAGCCGGCCCGCAGCGAAGGCCCGCAGCGCGAGGTCGGCGCACCGGCTGGAGGTGGTGAGGTCGGGGTCGCACAGCAGCGCGGCGAGCAGCGGGCGCAGGAACCCGTCGATCGTGCGGGCGGGCAGCCCGCGCGCCGCGAGCGCCGCCGCGGCGGCCGACTCCGGGCGGCGCAGCAGCCGTTCGGCGGGGGTGGCGGCGATCCGGGTGAGCGCGGCGCCCAGCCGGGCCTGGTCCACGGCGGTCCCCAGCGGGGCGCCCGGCCGGACCCGGGGCGGGTTCGCGGCGGGCGTCCACGGTGCCCCTGCCCGGCTGCCGGGCAGGGGCAGGGCCCGGCTGCCCGGCAGCGGCATCATCGCCCGGTGGGCGCCCGTGCGCGGCCGGGGCAGGGCACCCGGCCTCGGGGCGCTCGCCAGGGCGCGTACGGCGTGCAGTGCGCCCCTCGCGCTCCCCGTGCCGGCCTGTGCTCCCGCGCGATGGTGACGCCCGTCGCTGTGCAGCAGCACCCCGGGAGCGAAGGGACGCAGCACGAGTGCGTCGAGCCCCGGTGTCAGGCCCAGTTCGGGATAGGCCGTGGACAGCAGCTGCCCGATGCGGTCGAGCCGGAAGCCGTCGACCTTGTCGGTCGACATACGGCCGCCGACGTAAGGGGCGGCCTCCAGGACCGCGGTCGTTACTCCTGCGCTGGCCAGCCGATGCGCCGCGGAGAGTCCGGCGACTCCGGCTCCCACGACGACGACGTCTGCCTGGTACGCGGGCTCTAGCACGTGCCCCTCCTCGAGGTTGCGCGGCCGGTGGGGACGTCCTGCCCCCAACTGGCTTCCCGGATACCCGAGTTCGGATCGAGGTTAGGGCTGTGATCGGTCAGGAACAGTCGCGCATCAACAGGGCACGGTCGCACGGCGGTCGCATACGTTCCCGCAGCGGTTCAGGCTGCCCGGATCGCGTCCTCGATCCCGGGAAACGCGAAGGTGAACCCCGATTCCAGCAGCCGCTTCGGCACCACCCGCGCGCTGCCCAGCACATCCCCGGCCATCTCGCCCAGCACCGTCCGCAGCACCGGCGCGGGCACCGCGAACAGCGTCGGCCGGTGCAGCACCCGCCCCATGGCCGCGGTGATCTCACGGTTCGTCAGCGGCTCGGGCGCGGTCAGGTTGAACGGCCCCGACAGGTCGTCCCGGTCCAGCAGGTGCCGGATCGCCGCCACCTCGTCGTGCAGCGCGATGTACGACCAGTACTGCCGCCCGTCGCCCATCCGGCCCCCGAGCCCTGCCTTGAAGAGCGGGAACAGCTTCCCCCACGCGCCGCCCCCGCGCGCCACCACAAGGCCCGTCCGCACGAACACCGTGCGCACCCCCGCCTCCCGGGCCGGCGCCGCGGCACCCTCCCACTCCACGCACAGCTCGGGCAGGAAACCGGAGGCGGCGGGCGCGCTCTCGTCCACGATCCGGTCGCCGGTCTCGCCGTAGACGCCCATCGCACTGCCGTTCACGAACACCCGCGGCGGCTCGTCGAGCGAGGCGAGCGCCTTCGCCAGCCCCGCCGTGGCGGGCACCCGGCTGTCGCGGATCCGCTTCTTGTAGTCCTCCGTCCAGCGCCGGTCCCCGACGCCCGCCCCGGCCAGGTTGACCACGGCGGCGCACCCGGCGAGCCCGGCCGCCTCCACGCGCCCCTCCTCCGGCTCCCACCGCACCTCGTCCGCGCCCCGGGGCGCACGGCGCACCAGCCGGATCACCTGGTACCCGTCCGCGGCGAGAGACCGCACCAGGGCACCGCCGATCAGACCGGACGCCCCGGCCACCGCCACTCGCGTTCGCTGCTGTTCCATGAGGTCATCCTGCCGCGCGACGGCATAAAAGCCCCGTCGGGATCCGGCCCGAGCGCCCTAGGGTGACGCGCATGACCGCACCCGACGAACTGCGTATCCGTCCCGCCCGCGACACCGACGCCGAGTCGCTCGCCGTGATCGACCGGCTCACCTGGTCGCCGCTGCACGCGGTCACGCCACAGGCGCAGCCGCCCTACGCCCCCTTCTTCGACGACAGCCATCATCCGCAGGAGCACCTGCTCGCCGAGCTCGGCGACCGCGTCGTCGGCTATGTCCGCCTGGGCCGCCCCACCCAGCTCGCCTGCAACCTGCACGTCCGGCAGATACAGGGCCTCGCCGTCCTCGACGAGGAGCGCGGCCGCGGCATCGGACGGGCGCTGATCCGCGCGGCGGTCGAGGAGGCCCGCCGGCTCGGTGCCCGCCGCCTCACCCTGCGCGTCCTCGGCCCCAACACCCCCGCCCGGGAGCTCTACGCCTCCGAGGGGTTCGCGGTGGAGGGGACCCTGCCGGAGGAATGGCTGCTGGACGGCGGGTACGTGGACGACGTGTTCATGGGCATGCGGCTGTGAGTGTCACGAACTGGTGAGCTCCCCGGTGTCCACCGGCTTCGTCGCCGTCGACGCCTTCTGCGCGTCGCCGGTGACTTCCGCCGCCGTCAGGACGTAACCGGTCTCGTTGTCGGAGGTGGAGCGGGCGAAGACGACGCCGTAGACCTGGCCGTCCGTGGTGAGCAGCGGGCCGCCGGAGTTGCCGGGGCGGACCGTGGAGCGGATCGAGTAGATCTCGCGGGTGACGGTCGCGTCGTTGTAGATGTTGCGTCCCGTCGCGTTCACCCGGTTCGCGACCGTCGCCGCCTGGAGGTTGAGGTCGCCGTCCTGCGGATAGCCCGCCACGACCGCCTCGTCGCCCCGCTCGGCGGCCTTCTCGAAGCGCAGCACGGGGGCGCGCAGCTTGGGCACGTAGAGCACGGCGACGTCCTTGTTCGGGTCGAAGAGCACCACCAGGGCGTCGTACGACGCGCCCACGCCCCCGACGCGCACGCTCGGGTGGTCGATGCCCGCCACGACATGGGCGTTGGTCATCACATGCTCGTGCGCGTACACGAAGCCGCTGCCCTCGCGGCCCTGGTCGCCCGAGGAGCCCTCGATCTTCACGGTGCTCAGCTTGGCCGCGTTGGCCGCGCTCGCCGTGACGCTGTCGCCGCTGGGCTTGGCGACCTGGGCCGTCGACTCGTTCTCGAACGGGTTGAAGACCTGCGGGAAGCCCGCCGCGGTGAGCGCGGAGGTGGCGTTGGAGAACCAGGCCGGGGTGGTCTCCGGCATCGCGTCCTGCACCGTCCCGAGCAGCTTGGAGTCCCGGATCGACGACGTCACCATCGGCGACGAGGACGCGCCGAGCACGCTCGCCGCCACCCACGCCACGATCAGCACCGCCACCGCGTTCGCAGCCGCCCCGCCGACCCCGTCCGCCACTCTCAGCGGCCCCCGGTCCAGCTCCCGCCGCAGCCGCAGCGCCAGCCGCCCCGCCAGCTCGTGCCCGACCGCCGCCGGCACGAGGACCGTGAACACCGCAGTCACCGTCGCCGCCGTCGTCCCCGGCGTCACCAAACCCATGATCCACGGCAGTACCCACACGCCGATCGCGGCGCCCCCCACGAAGCCGGCCAGCGAGACACAGCCGGCCACCAGTCCGCGCCGGTAGCCGGAGCCGGCATAGGCAAGGATCACCAGTGCCAGCACGATGTCGAGCAGGTCCACGGGGCCGCCTTTCTCTAGGACCCTTCAGTACGTGGGGGACGGGTCCGGTGATCAGCCGCACGCGCGCGTGAGTGAACGGTTTAGGTCACACATGCGTGCACCTCGAAAACGTCACGGACCGGGATGATGGTTCCACCAGGTGGCACAGCACACATCGCGGACCGCGCGGAACCGGCCGACAGTGGGTCCATGTGTGCCCACCGACAGGCGTCCCCGCGCACACGGCGGACACCGGGCCCGCGCCCAGTGCTCATGCGCTGCCTGCGCTGCATGCCCGGGCTGGCCGCCGTCGCCGCCCTGCCGCTGTGCGCGGACGGCGTCGACCGCGCCGCCACCGCCCAACTGGCCGCCCGCGCCGACCGGCCCGCCGCCGCGCGCCCCGTGACGGCCGCGCACACCGCCGCCCGGCCGCCTATCGTGCCCCGCTCGGCCTGGCTGGAGAAGAACGCCGGACGCACCCAGCCGCCGCCGCGCTACGACGACAAGGTCGTCGCCGTCTTCGTCCACCACACCGACTCGCCCAACGGCTACGACTGCGCGGACGCGCCCCGCATCATCCGCTACCTGTACACGGGCCAGACCGGCAACCGGAACTGGGACGACATCGGCTACAACTTCCTCGTCGACCGCTGCGGCACCATCTACGAGGGCCGCGCGGGCGGTGTCGACCGCCCCGTCACCGGCGCCCACACCCAGGGCTTCAACCACCGTTCGGCCGGTATCGCCGCCCTGGGCACCTTCACCGCCGGAGCCACCGTCCCCCAGCCGATGATCGACGCCATCGCGGCCCTGACCGCCTGGAAACTCGGCCTCGCCGGCGTCGACCCGCGCACCACCGTCCGGCTCACCTCCAGCAACAGCCTCAGCCGGTACGCCGCGGGCACCACCGCCACCCTCCCCGCGCTCGCCGGCCACAACGACGGCTACATGACGACCTGCCCCGGCGCCGCCCTCAGCGGCCGCCTCCCGGAGATCCGCGGCACCGCCGCCCGGCTCCAGGGCCGCCCGGCCGCCACAGCTCCCTCAGGGAGCCTCACAGGAACGCCTTAGGCGGGATTCAGGGTTCTCCCATCCCCGCCTCCTACGGTCATGGACAACACAAGCGCACCGACCGGAGGCGGGGACCATGAACAGCAGCCACACCACCGAGCAGACGGCCGCCGGCTGGACCAAGGCCGCCCGCAGCCCCTGGACCGTCCTGTGCGCCGTCGCCGCCGTCGTCCTGGGCCCGGCCGCCACCACCGCGTCCGCCCTCGAACAGGCCAACAGGGCCCCGCTGCACCACGCGGTGCGCGCCGACCAGCGCGCAGACCAGAACGCCTACATCCCGGCGGACAGCACCCGCCGCAGGCACGCGGTGTGAGGCGGTTCCGTACCGACGGGGGTCATTGAGCCGTCCAGGTCTGGTTGTCCCTGCCGTTGCACTCGAACAGGACCGCGCCCGTTCCGCTCGCACCCCCGAAGATGTCGACACACCTCTGCGACTGATCGGCCCGCAGCTCCGTGCCGACGAGGCGGAATTCCTGGCTCGCCCCGCCGTCGCAGCCGGCCAGCTGGATCTCGGTCCGCTCGGCGGTCTCCCCTCCGGCCGCGGTCATGCACTTCCCCGACGACCGGATCGTCCCGTCCGATCGGATCTGCCACCGCTGCGCCGCCGATCCGTCGCACGTGGCCTGGAACAGCTGCGTCCCCTCGTTCCCCTCGCCGCCGCTCAGGCACTTCCCCGAGGCGTCGACCACCAGCGCACGGCCGGTCGGGGCGACATCCGGCCCCGTGGACACGTTCCCGCCCCCGGCCGGCACCTCGGCATCCTCCTGCCCGGTACCGGTCGTCGACGGCAGGCTGGGCTGCGCCGCCGGTGACGCGGCGTCCGAACCCGGGGAGGCCGACGGCGAGGAGACGGGAGAGGCCGTCCCCGTGCCGGGGGTCCGCGGCGCGGTGGTGTCGCCGACCGGGACCGGGTCGCCCGACGGGGCGGCGCTCGCGGGGTCCTTCTCCATCGCCGTGGTGACCAGCAACGCGATCGCGATCAGTACGGCCGTGGCGACCGCCGCGACGAGCACGGCGCGCTTCCTCGAACGGGCCGAGGGCCGCCGCTGTGCCCTCACCCGGGCCGCGGCACGGTGCGTGTGTTCCCCGGGCAGGCCGACAGCGGACGTCTCCCCGGTCAGGAGCCCCGAGTCCGGCCCCGGCTTCGGTTTCAGCTTCGCTTTCCGCCTCGCTGCCTGAGCCGGAGCGACGGAGGAACCCCCACCGGAACCGGAACCCCGGTCGGCGGCCGAAGCCGTCGCTGTCCGCAGCAGGCGCTCGGCGTCCTCGGCCGACAGCCGGTCGGCCGGCTTGCTCGCGAGCAGACCCCGGATCAGCGGGGCGAGCGGCCCGGCGCTCCGGACCTCGGGGACCGGCTCCATGGCGATGGCGTACATCGTCTCCGTCACCGAGCCCCGCAGGAACGGTGAGCGGCCGTCGACCGCCTGGAACAGCGTGGCGCCCAGCGCCCACAGGTCGGACTCCGGGCCCGGAGCGGCGCCGACGAGGCGCTCGGGGGCGATGAAGTCGACCGAGCCCACCAACTGGCCGGTACGCGTGAGTTGTGAGGTCTCGGAGGCGTGGGCGATACCGAAATCGGTGAGGACCACCCGGCCGTCCTCGGCGAGCAGCACATTGGCCGGTTTCACATCCCGGTGCAGGATCCCGGCCCGGTGCGCCGCCCGCAGCGCGGCGAGCACGGCCAGGCCGATCCTCGCGGCCTCCTCGGGCGGGACCGGACCGTGCTCCTCGACCAGGTCGTTGAGGTTGGTGGAGGGCACGTACTCCATGACGATCGTGGGCAGACCCTCGTCGTCCACGACATCGTGCACGACGACGACATTGGGGTGGACGATCCTGGCGGTGCTGCGGGCCTCGCGGCGGGCGCGCTCGAAGAGGGTGGCGAGTTCGTCGTCGTCGAGATGCGGCTGCGGATGGAGCCGCTTGACGGCTACCTGGCGGTCGAGCAGATCGTCGTGGGCGCGCCAGACGACGGCCATACCGCCCCGGCCGATCCGGTCGAGGACGCGGTATCGACCGGCGATCAGCCGTCCTTGGTGGGACACCGTTTCTTTCCTTTCCGCTGCCGCGGCGGAATCTACACGCAGTTCTCCGCCACAGCTCCGAGAACTGCCCTGCCGTACGGTGCGAACTGTCCGGCAGGGCACGGTTGTCGAGTCCTGCGTGCCCCCGTTCCCGTGCCGGGGTGCCCATCGGCACAGGATGGTGTTGGGTACCGCCCCATGGCTGTCAAAAACGCACGCACGCGCCTCACCGGCGTCATCGCCTCGTTGTCGGCCGTCCTCGCGGTGGCCGTTGCCCTTCCGGCACCCGCACACGCGGACTACCCGAAGGCGCCGGCGGGGTTCGTCGCCCTCAAGGACGTGGCGCCGTCGGTCATCCAGGAGATGCGCTACCCCACCGTCCACAACTTCGTGGGGGAGGAGATCGACGGATACGACGAGTCGCTCTGCATCCTCACCTCACCCGCCGCCCGGGCGCTGGCCGCGGCACAGCGGACGTTCCGGGCCCGCGGGTACGCGCTCAAGGTCTACGACTGCTACCGGCCGCAGCGGGCGGTGGACCACTTCGTCAGCTGGGCGGAGGACCTGGCGGACGACGGGATGAAGCGGGAGTTCTATCCTCGCGTCGACAAGTCCGACCTGTTCACCGACGGCTACATCGCCGAGAAGTCCGGTCACAGCCGCGGCAGTACGGTCGACCTCACCCTCGTGAAGCTCCCCGCGGTCCCCACCCGCCCCTACGTTCCGGGCGAGAACCTCGTGCCCTGCTACGCCTCGGCGGCGGAGCGGTTCCCCGACAACTCCATCGACATGGGGACCGGTTACGACTGCTTCGACACCCTCGCGCACACCCTGGACCCGCGCATCGTGGGCACACAGCACGCCAACCGGCTGTTGCTGAAGGACACGTTGGAGAACCTGGGGTTCGTGAACCTGGCGGAGGAGTGGTGGCACTTCACCTACGCCGCCGAGCCGTACCCGTCGACGTACTTCGACTTCCCGGTGGCCCGCTCGTCGCTCAGTCACTCCTGCCCGCCGTACGGAGGGCTCACCCCTTGAAGCGGCCCCACAGCCGGGGAAACCGCTCGGCGAGCGCGCCCTCGTTCTCGAAGTCGACGGGTGTGCCCTCGGGTTCGGACGGCGCGGGCGGAATGCCCAGATCCGGGGCGACGGCCCCGGTGAGCTGCTCGTAGGCCTCGTCGGCCGCGTATCCGAGCTCCTCGCCGTCCCCGTCGATCTCCTCGTCGAAGTCGTCCAGCAGCTCGGCGAGCGCGTCCGGATCGTGCACCGCGCCCTCGAACACCTCCCGGCCCTGTCCGATCAGCCAACACCGGAAGAAGTCGAAGGCGTCGTCGCTCGCCCCGTCGAGCAGTACCCATGCCGCGCCCCACAGGTCCCAGGTGTACGCGCGGTTGTACCGGGACTCGAAGTGCCGGGCGAAGTCGAGCACCGACTCCGGGTCCAGCCCGAGCAGCCGATCCACGAGCAGGTCGGCCTGCTCCTCAGGGTCGCCCTCGGCGGCCTCGCGGGAGGCGTCCATCAGCTCCCAGAACTCCAGCTCGTCCATCACGGGTCCAAGCATCGTGCCTCGGAGGGCTCGACGCACGCGGAGTACAGCGGTTTTTCCCCCACCACTCCCATCTCTCCCGCTTCTCCGGTCCCTCCCGCTTCTCAGGACTCTCCCGCCTCGCATGCCTCGCGCGGCTCGTACAGCGCCGCCAGCGCCGCCGCGTCCTCGGCGAACCGCTTCCGCAGCGACTCCGGGGAGACCACCTCGGCCCGCGCGCCGAGCGCCGTGAGCTGGGTGTGCGCGACGTCCTCCGACTCCACCCGCAGGGTGACCGTCACCCACCCCCGCCCGTCCGGTTCCCCGGAGCCCGCCAGCGCGTCCCGCGCGGCCACCGGATCCACGGCGTGCACAAGGCCGCGCACGCCGTCGGGAGACAGCCGTACGACGACGTCGGCCCGCAGGATCGACCGCGCGAACCGCTCGGCCTGCTCGCGCCAGTACCCCGGCAGGTCGAACTCCTCATCTCTGCTGAAACGTTCCTTCAAGATCTCGACCTCGACGAAACGGTCAATGCGGTACGTCCGGAACACATCGGCGTCCCGCACCCGTGCGCACAGGTACCAGGCGCCCGCCTTGAGCACGAGCCCGTACGGCGCCAGCTCCCGCTCCACCACCTCGTTGCCGCGCCGGTAGCCCGCCCGGATCGACCGGTCGTCCCACACCGCGTCCGCGACCGCCGTCAGCAGCGCAGGCGGCTCCGGCTCCCGGAACCAGGCCGGCGCGTCCAGATGGAACCGCTGCGCCGCCGTCCGTGAGGCGTCCCGTACGGAGGGCAGCAGCGCCGCGGACACCTTCAGCCGGGCCGCCGACGCCACGTCCTCCAGACCCATCTCCCTGAGCGCCCCCGGTACCCCGCTCAGGAACAGCGCCTCGGCCTCACCGCGTGCCAGCCCGGTCAGCCGGGTGCGGTAGCCGCCCACCAGCCGGTACCCGCCGGCCCGCCCCCGCTCCGCGTACACCGGCACGCCCGCCTCCGACAGCGCCTGGGCGTCCCGGGTGACGGTCCGCTCGGACACCTCCAGCTCCCGCGCCAGCTCGGCGGCGGTCATGGTGGGCCGGGATTGCAGGAGGAGCACCATCTTGATGAGGCGGGCAGCACGCATGGGGCCATGATGCCGGGACCCACCGACAACGAAGGGGGGTACGGCAGCCGCCGCACCCCCCTTCGTCGAACCGTTACCTACAGGCCGTAGCGCTCGCGCGCCTCCTTCACGGCCGTGGCCTTGACCTCGCCGCGCCGGGCGAGCTGGGCCAGCGCCGCGACGACCACCGACTGCGCGTCGACCCCGAAGTGCCGGCGGGCCGCCGCGCGGGTGTCGGAGAGGCCGAAGCCGTCCGCGCCCAGCGAGGACCAGTCCTGCTCGACCCACTGCGCGATCTGGTCCGGGACCTGGCGCATGTAGTCGGTGACCGCGAGCACCGGACCCTCGGCGCCGTGCAGCGCCTGCCGCAGATACGGCACCCGCTCCTCGCCGCGCAGCAGCGCCGCGTCGGCGTCCAGCGCGTCGCGCCGCAGCTCGGTCCACGAGGTGGCCGACCAGACGTCCGCGGCCACGCCCCACTCCTCGGCGAGCAGCTTCTGCGCCTCCAGGACCCAGTGGATCGCCGTACCGGAGCCGAGGAGCTGGATGCGGGGCGCGTTGGCCACCGGGGAGAGCCCGGCCGTCTCCGCCGTGTTGAAGCGGTACAGGCCCTTGACGATGCCCTCGTCGACGCCGGGCCCGGCCGGCTTCGCGGGCTGCGGCAGCGGCTCGTTGTAGACGGTGAGGTAGTAGAAGACGTTCGGGTCCTCACCCGGGGCGGCCTCGCCGTACATCCGGCGCAGACCGTCCTTGACGATCGTCGCGATCTCGTACGCGAACGCCGGGTCGTAGCTCAGCGCGGCCGGGTTGGTCGCGGCGATCACCGGGGAGTGCCCGTCGGCGTGCTGCAGACCCTCGCCGGTCAGCGTGGTCCGGCCCGCCGTGGCGCCGACCAGGAAGCCGCGGCCGAGCTGGTCGCCGAGCTGCCACATCTGGTCGGCCGTGCGCTGCCAGCCGAACATCGAGTAGAAGATGTAGAACGGGATCATCGCCTCGCCGTGCGTGGAGTACGCGGTGGAAGCGGCGATGAAGTCGGCCATCGAACCGGCCTCGGTGATCCCCTCGTTGAGGATCTGGCCGTTCTTGGCCTCCTTGTAGTACATCAGCTGGTCGCGGTCGACCGGCTCGTACGTCTGGCCCTTGGGGGAGTAGATCCCGAGGGACGGGAACAGGCTCTCCATGCCGAAGGTACGCGCCTCGTCCGGGACGATCGGCACCCACCTCTGCCCGGTCTCCTTCTCGCGGACCAGGTCCTTGACGAGCCGTACGAACGCCATGGTGGTGGCGACGTTCTGCGAGCCGGAGCCCTTGTCGAAGGAGGCGAAGGCCTTCTCGGCGGGCGCGGGCAGCGGGGCGAGCGCGTGCGTACGACGGGCCGGGGCCGGACCGCCGAGGGCGGCGCGGCGCTCCTGGAGGTAGCGCACCTCGGGGGAGTCGGCGCCCGGGTGGCCGTAGGGCACGACACCGTCGGTGAAGTCGCTGTCCTTGATCGGCAGCTCCAGCAGGTCCCGCATCGCCTTGAACTCGTCCACCGTCAGCTTCTTCATCTGGTGGTTGGCGTTCTTCGACGCGAAGCCCTGGCCGAGAGTGTGGCCCTTGACGGTCTGCGCCAGGATGACGGTCGGCGCGCCCTTGTGCTCGACGGCGGCCTTGTACGCGGCGTAGACCTTGCGCGCCTCGTGACCACCGCGCGAGAGGTGGAAGCACTCCAGGATCCTGTCGTCGCTCAGCAGCTTCGCCATCTCGGCGAGCGCCGGGTCCTTGCCGAAGAAGTCCTGGCGGATGTAGGCGGCGTCACGGGTCTGGTACGTCTGCACCTGGGCGTCCGGCACCTCGCGCAGCCGGCGGACCAGCGCGCCGGTGGTGTCGAGCGCGAACAGCTCGTCCCAGGCCGAGCCCCACAGCGACTTGACGACGTTCCACCCCGCGCCGCGGAACTGGGCCTCCAGCTCCTGCACGATCTTGAAGTTGGCGCGGACCGGGCCGTCGAGGCGCTGGAGGTTGCAGTTGATGACGAAGGTCAGGTTGTCGAGCCCCTCGCGGGAGGCCAGCGCGAGTGCGGCGGTCGACTCCGGCTCGTCCATCTCGCCGTCGCCGAGGAAGGCCCAGACGTGGGACGCGGAGACGTCCTTGATGCCGCGGTTGGTCAGATACCGGTTGAAGCGCGCCTGGTAGATCGCCGACAGCGGGCCGAGGCCCATCGACACCGTCGGGAACTCCCACAGCCAGGGCAGGCGACGCGGGTGCGGGTACGACGGGAGGCCGTTGCCGCCGGACTCCTGGCGGAAGTTGTCGAGGTGCTGCTCGGTCAGCCGGCCGTCGAGGAAGGCGCGGGCGTAGATGCCCGGAGACGCGTGGCCCTGGATGTACAGCTGGTCACCCGAGCCGTCGGCCTCCTTGCCCTGGAAGAAGTGGTTGAAGCCGGTCTCGTAGAGCCAGGCCGCGGAGGCGAAGGTGGCGATGTGGCCGCCGACGCCGTGTTTGCTGCCCCGGGTCACCATGGCGGCGGCGTTCCACCGGTTCCACGCGGTGATTCTGCGCTCCATCTCCTCGTCACCGGGAGCCGACGGCTCGGCGGCGGTGGGGATGGTGTTGACGTAGTCGGTCTCGAGGAGCTTCGGCAGCGCGACGCCGCCCGCCTCGGCACGCTCCAGCGTGCGCCGCATCAGGTAGGCGGCGCGATGCGGTCCCGCCTCCCTGGCGACGGCGTCCAGGGAGGCCTGCCATTCGGCGGTCTCCTCGGGGTCGCGGTCCGGGAGCTGGTCGAGCTCGCTCGGCTGGATGGCGTTGGGGTCGGTCATGTCGCCGCCTTCCTCAGTCGAAGGGGGTTCCCTCACGGGTAAGGGTTCGGGGGTGCCCTTGGTCTTTGGCAGGACAGGGCGTGGGCCTGGGTGCAAGCCCGTCGGCGACTGTAACTCCCTGATCGATGATCGATCAAAGGGTTGAGGGCAAAACTTCTCGAATACGAGAAAGTCGGCACGCGGTGCCTTCGGCGGAGGCACGGGGTGACTGCCGCGGCCGGGGTTTTCGCAGGTGAGCGCGCGTCTGAGCGGACAGGCGCTCCCCTGGAGGCTAGGCCCGGGGCGCACAGCCCAGGACGTGGGCCTTCACCAGGTCCGCGATCTTCGGATCCCGCCGCCGGAACGCCTGCACCAGCTCCTCGTGCTCCTCCGCGTACGACTGCTGCACGGTCCCCAGCCAGCGGATGGACAGCGCGGTGAACACCTCGATGCCGAGGCCCTCCCAGGTGTGCAGCAGCACGGAGTTCCCGGCGGCCCGCACCAGCTCGCGGTGGAAGCCGACGGTGTGCCGCACCTGGCCGGTTCCGTCGGAGTGCCGGTCGGCCTCGTACAGCGCGACGACGTGCGGTTCCAGGGCCGAGCAGTCCTCGGCCAGCCTGTCCGCCGCCAGCTCCGCCGCGATGGCCTCGAGCCCCGCCCGGACCGGGTAGCTCTCCTCCAGATCGGCGGCGGTCAGATTCCGCACCCGTACGCCCTTGTTCGGCGCGGATTCGATCAACCGAAGCGACTCCAGCTCACGCAGCGCCTCCCGCACCGGCGTCTGGCTCACCTCCAGCTCGGTGGCGATCCGCCGCTCCACGATCCGCTCGCCCGGCTTCCAGCGCCCGCTGACGATCCCCTCCACGATGTGCTCGCGGATCTGTTCGCGCAGCGAGTGGACGACGGGCGCGGTCATGGAGGCTCCTTAGGGAGGGGCCGCCCATCGGCCCCGGGGGCGTTTGACGTTTAGACAATACGGCCGTGAGCGCTTTCCGGACCGGCGCACAAGGGCGCTTTGACGCAGGTGAGACGAGACTTACACGCCCACGACGGGGCCGCTTGTAAAGACGGGTACCGGCCAGGCACAGGGCCGGCGGGCGAACGAACGGCGGTGCCCCCGCCCGGAGAGAACCGGACGGGGGCACCCGTTGCTGAAACCCAGGGGGTTACAGGCCGAGCTCGACCTCGAACTCGCCCGCCTCCAGGATCGCCTTGACGGACGTGAGGTAGCGGGCCGCGTCGGCTCCGTCGACCAGGCGGTGGTCGTAGGACAGGGTCAGGTACGTCATGTCGCGGACGCCGATGACCGTGCCCTCCTCCGTCTCGATGACGGCCGGACGCTTGACCGTGGCACCGATGCCGAGGATCGCGACCTGGCCCGGCGGCACGATGATCGTGTCGAAGAGCGCACCGCGCGAACCGGTGTTGGAGATGGTGAAGGTTCCGCCGGACAGCTCGTCCGGGGTGATCTTGTTGCCGCGGACCTTGCCGGCCAGCTCGGCCGTGGCCTTGGCGATCCCGGCGATGTTGAGGTCGCCGGCGCCCTTGATGACCGGGGTCATCAGGCCCTTCTCCGAGTCCACCGCGATGTTGATGTTCTCGGTGTCGAAGTAGGTGATCGTGCCCTCGGCCTCGTTGATCTTGGCGTTGATGACCGGGTGGGCCTTCAGCGCCTGGGCCGCCGCCTTCACGAAGAACGGCATCGGGGAGAGCTTGACGCCCTCGCGCGCCGCGAAGGAGTCCTTCGCCTTGGCACGCAGCCGCATCAGACGGGTGACGTCGACCTCGACGACCGACGACAGCTGGGCCTGCTCGCGCAGCGCCTTGACCATGTTGTCGCCGATGACCTTGCGGATGCGGGGCATCTTGACGGTCTGGCCGCGGAGGGGGGAGGCCTCCAGCGAAGGCGCCTTCTTCGCGGCGGCCGGAGCGGCCGGAGCCGGCGCCGCGGCAGCGGCCTTCGCGGCCTCGGCGGCGGCGATGACGTCCTGCTTGCGGATACGGCCACCGACGCCGGTGCCCTTGACGGCGCCCAGGTCGACACCGTTCTCGGCGGCGAGCTTGCGCACCAGCGGGGTGACATACGCACCGTCGTCACCGGCCGGAGCCGCCGGAGCCGCGGGCGCGGCCGGGGTGACCGGAGCCGGAGCGACCGGCGCGGGCGCCGGGGCCGCCGGGGCCGCAGCGGCAGCGACCGGTGCGGGCGCCGGAGCCGGTGCCGGAGCGGGCGCCGGGGCTGCGGCGGGGGCCGGAGCCGGGGCGGCGGGCGCGGGTGCCGGGGCTGGCGGTGCCGGGGCGGCGGCCGGAGCCGCGCCCGGGGCGCCGATGACGGCGAGCTTGGCGCCGACCTCGGCGGTCTCGTCCTCACCGACGACGATCTCCAGCAGCACACCGGAGGTGGGCGCCGGGATCTCGGTGTCGACCTTGTCCGTCGACACCTCGAGCAGCGGCTCGTCGGCCTCGACGCTCTCGCCGACCGACTTCAGCCAGCGGGTGACGGTGCCCTCGGTGACGCTCTCGCCGAGCGCCGGCAGGACCACGTCCGTACCGGACGCGCCACCGGCGGGGGCCGCGGGAGCGGCGGGGGCCTCGGCCACGGGGGCCGGAGCCGGGGCGGCGGGCGCCTCGGCGACAGGGGCCGGAGCCGCGGCGGGCTCGGCGGCGGGGGCCGGGGCGGCCGCGGGCGCGCCCGTGCCGTCGTCGATGACGGCCAGCTCGGCGCCGACCTCGACCGTCTCGTCCTCGGCGACCTTGATGGAGGCCAGGATGCCGGCTGCGGGGGAGGGGATCTCGGTGTCGACCTTGTCGGTCGACACCTCGAGCAGCGGCTCGTCGGCCTCTACGCGCTCACCCTCGGCCTTCAGCCAGCGGGTGACAGTGCCCTCGGTGACGCTCTCGCCGAGCGCCGGAAGGGTTACGGAAACCGCCATGGTTTCGGTTGCTCCTTACGAGTTGCGGAAGACTCTGCTCATCGCGGAGTCGCTTCGTCGACCGAGGGGTCAGTCGTGCGAGTGCAGCGGCTTGCCCGCAAGGGCCAGGTGGGCCTCGCCGAGCGCCTCGCTCTGCGTCGGGTGGGCGTGGATGAGCTGGGCGACCTCGGCCGGCAGCGCTTCCCAGTTGTAGATCAGCTGGGCCTCGCCGACCTGCTCGCCCATGCGGTCGCCGACCATGTGGACGCCGACCACGGCACCGTCCTTGACCTGGACGAGCTTGATCTCGCCCGAGGTGTTCAGGATCTTGCTCTTGCCGTTGCCCGCAAGGTTGTACTTCAGAGCGACGACCTTGTCCGCGCCGTAGATCTCCTTGGCCTTGGCCTCGGTGATGCCCACGGAGGCGACCTCCGGGTGGCAGTACGTGACCCGCGGGACACCGTCGTAGTCGATCGGGACGGTCTTCAGACCGGCCAGACGCTCCGCCACCAGGATGCCCTCGGCGAAGCCGACGTGCGCGAGCTGGAGGGTCGGGACGAGGTCGCCGACTGCGGAGATGGTGGGGACGTTCGTCCGCATGTACTCGTCGACCAGGACATAGCCGCGGTCCATCGCGACGCCCTGCTCCTCGTAGCCGAGACCGGCGGAGACGGGCCCGCGGCCCACCGCGACGAGCAGCAGTTCGGCCTCGAACTCCTTGCCGTCGGCCAGGGTGACCTTGACGCCGTCGGCGGTGTACTCGGCCTTCGAGAAGAAGGTGCCCAGGTTGAACTTGATGCCGCGCTTGCGGAACGCGCGCTCAAGAAGCTTGGAGGAGTTCTCGTCCTCGAGCGGGGCGAGATGCTTCAGGCCCTCGACGATCGTGATGTCCGTGCCGAAGGACTTCCACGCGGAGGCGAACTCCACGCCGATGACACCGCCGCCGAGGACGATCGCCGACTTCGGCACGCGGTCCAGGACGAGGGCGTGGTCGGAGGAGATGATCCGGTTGCCGTCGATCTCCAGGCCCGGCAGCGACTTCGGCACGGAGCCGGTCGCCAGCAGGATGTGACGTCCCTGGATCCGCTGGCCGTTGACATCGACGGAGGTCGCGGACGACAGCCGCCCCTCACCCTCGATGTACGTCACCTTGCGGGAGGCGACAAGCCCCTGCAGGCCCTTGTACAGGCCGGAGATCACACCGTCCTTGTACTTGTGGACCCCCGCGATGTCGATGCCCTCGAAGGTGGCCTTGACGCCGAACTGCTCGCTCTCGCGGGCCTGGTCGGCGATCTCGCCCGCGTGCAGCAGGGCCTTGGTGGGGATGCACCCCCGGTGCAGGCAGGTACCGCCGACCTTGTCCTTCTCGATCAGGGCGACGTCCAGGCCCAGCTGCGCCCCGCGCAGGGCCGCAGCGTAACCACCGCTACCACCGCCGAGGATCACTAGGTCGAAAACGGTGCTGGCGTCGTTCGCCACGTCACGTCCTCCATGCATGTGCGCCACGCCGGTCTCCAGTGACCGGTCGGCGGCTGGTGTCCGGCCGCTGAAGTCTCGGCCCTGTGGTGGGGGCCCTGTCCTGCCGAGCCCATCCTCGCACTTGTCGAAGGCCAACGAGACACGGGGATGCTGTGTGAGACGCCCCACGTATGCCTGCCTGGGGGCGCGGGGAACTGCGCGACCGACCACACCCGGCCCGCACCCGCCACAAAACGGACGGACCCGAGTGATCAGGCGCACAGTCCCCGCACCAAGGGCACTAGCCCAGTTCACCCGCCGCGGTCAGCTCGGCAAGACGGACCAGCGTCCGCACAGCCGTCCCCGTACCGCCCTTGGGCGTGTAACCGAAGGGACCCCCCTCGTTGAACGCCGGCCCGGCGATGTCCAGGTGCGCCCAGGTGATCCCCTCGCCCACGAACTCCCGCAGGAACAGCCCGGCCACCAGCCCGCCGCCCATCCGCTCACCCATGTTCGCGATGTCGGCGGTGGGGGAGTCCATCCCCTTGCGCAGGTGCTCCGGCAGCGGCATCGGCCAGGCCGGCTCACCGACCTCCTCGGCGGCCTCGTGCACCGCGGAGCGGAACGCGTCGTCGTTGGCCATGATCCCGAAGGTGCGGGCGCCCAGCGCCAGCATCATCGCGCCGGTGAGGGTGGCCACGTCGACGATCGCGTCCGGCTTCTCCTGGGACGCGGCCCACAGCGCGTCCGCGAGGACCAGCCGGCCCTCGGCGTCGGTGTTGAGCACCTCCACCGTCTTGCCGCTGTACATGCGCAGCACGTCACCGGGGCGGGTGGCGGTGCCCGACGGCATGTTCTCGGCGAGCGCCAGCCAGCCGGTGACATTGACCTCCAGGCCCAGCCGCGCGGCGGCGACCACGGCGGCGAAGACCGCCGCCGCGCCGCTCATGTCGCACTTCATCGTCTCGTTGTGCCCGGCCGGCTTCAGCGAGATGCCGCCCGAGTCGTAGGTGATGCCCTTGCCGACGAAGGCGAGGTGCTTGCTCGCGTTCGCGGGGGTGTACGACAGCTTCACCAGGCGCGGGGCCGAGGCGGAGCCGCCGCCGACGCCCAGGATGCCGCCGTAGCCGTCCTTGGCGAGGGCCTTCTCGTCGAGGACCTGCACCTTGATGCCGTGCTCCTTGGCCGCGGTCTGCGCCAGGGCGGCGAACGCCTCGGGGTTGAGGTCGTTCGGCGGCATGTTGATCAGGTCACGGGCGCGGTTGAGCTCCTCGCCGACGGCGGTGGCGCGGGCGAGCGCGGCCTTGTGGGCGGCGTCGCGCGGCTTCCCGCCGAGCAGGGCGGCCTCGGCGAGCGGCGCCTTGCCGTTCTTCGCCTTGGAGTCCTTGGGGCTCTCCTTGTAGGTGTCGAAGGAGTACGCGCCAAGGACCACGCCCTCGGCGACCGCGCCGACGTCGCCGGCGTCCGTCAGGGGCAGGGCGAAGGCGGCCTTCTTGGAGCCGGTGAGGGCACGGGCGGCCACGCCGGCCGCCCTGCGCAGCGCCTCGGCGTCGGGGGAGGCGCCGTCCTCGGGCGCCGCGCCCAGGCCCACCGCGAGCACGAGCGGTGCCTTGAAGCCGGCCGGGGCGGGCAGCTTCGTCACCTCGCCCTCGGCGCCGGAGGCACCGAGGGTTTCCAGAACACCGGCGAGCCGGCCGTCGTAGGCCTGGTCGACGGCTTCGGCGCCAGGGGCGAGGACGAGGTCCCCGGACCTTGATGCAGGGCCCCTGGCGACACCGATCACGATCGCGTCGGCCCGCAGGCCGGGCGCCGCGGCGGTGCTGAGAGTGAGAGCAGTCACGGTGGTGAAATCTCGCTTCCGATGTGGAGTTGCAGTGGCCGGAAAGGGTGGGTCGACCGGGCCCGGAAGCCGGCCCCGGATCGGGGCCGTGGGTGCGGTCTCACCAGGGGTAGGTCACATCGGCGCGGCGAACCGGTGTGACGAGCCCCGCAACGAGCGTACGCGTGCCTGCGCATTCGCTCATGCACGCGAGTTCACCTGTCGGTGGCGTCGTAGCCACTTCTGGATCCTCGCACTCCATGAACTGGGTCACACCCGTCGGATTCCGGGGCGCGGCGCTGCCCAAAGAGGCACCGCCCGGGGCCGGTTCGGCGAGCAGGCCTACGGTGTACCGATGAACACGCGCACCCTGCTCACCGCCGTGTCCCTGCTCCTGCTGCTCGCGGGCTGCGGCACGGCCCCCGACGACAGGTCCGGGTCGGAGGGGGAGGGGGCGGACCGCTGGCGACCGCGCCCCGGCATCGGCTGGCAGTGGCAGCTCAGCGGTCGCCTCGACACCTCCGTGGACGTCCCGGTGTACGACATCGACGGTTTCGACCAGTCCGAGAAGACCGTCACCGCCCTGCACCGCGACGGCCGCAAGGTGATCTGCTACCTCTCCACCGGCGCCTTCGAGGACTGGCGTCCGGACGCCGGCGACTTCCCCGGGTCGGTGATCGGCAAGGGCAACGGCTGGGAGGGCGAGCGCTGGCTCGACATCCGCGCGACCGACGTCCTCGAACCCCTGATGGCCGCCCGGATCGACATGTGCCGCGACAAGGGCTTCGACGCCGTCGAGCCCGACAACATGGACGGCTACAAGAACACCACTGGCTTCCCGCTCAAGGCCGCCGACCAGCTCCGCTACAACCGTCTGATCGCCCGCCTAGCCCACGACCGGGGCCTGTCCGTCGGCCTGAAGAACGACCTCGACCAGATCCCCGCCCTCGTCGACGACTTCGACTTCGCGGTCAACGAACAGTGCGCCCAGTACGACGAATGCGCGGACCTGACCCCGTTCATCGAGGCGGACAAGGCCGTCTTCCACGTCGAGTACGAGCTGCCCACCGGCGACTTCTGCGCCGAGTCCCGCCGTCTGAAGCTGAGTTCCCTGCTGAAGAAGTACGAACTGGGAGCCTGGCGCAGGGCTTGCTAGTGCCCCAGGGTCAGCGCCACCAGCGCGGTCGTCGCCGCCGTCTCCGCCAGCCCGCCGAACACATCCCCGGTGACCCCGCCGAAGCGCCGCCGACAGTGCCGTAGGAGCAGTTCGGCGGCGGCCAGCGCGGCGAGGACCGCGAGTGCGGTGCGGACGGCGTCGTAGGGCCCGGACAGCCCGCCCCAGGCCGCCAGGCCGACGGTGAACGCGGCCGTCACGGCCACCGCGCCCCCCACCGGCACCACGCCCGCGACCGCGGCCCCCAGCCCCTCCGGACGGGCGGCCGGCACTCCGGCGCGGGCCGCCAGGGTCAGCGCCAGCCGGGCGGCGACCGCCGAGACGACCGCGGCGAGGGCACCGCGTGCCCAGGAGCCGTCGTAGAGCGACGCCAGCGCGGCCGCCTGGGCGAGCAGCGCGAACACCAGGGTGATCACCCCGAACGGCCCGATGTCCGACTGCTTCATGATCCGCAGCGCGTCCTCGGCGGGCTTGCCGCTGCCGAGCCCGTCCGCGGTGTCGGCCAGCCCGTCGAGGTGCAGACCGCGGGTGAGGACGGCCGGTACGGCGACGGAGCCGACGGCGGCGAGCAGCGGGCCCGCGCCGAGAACCAGCAGCAGCAGCCCGAGGCCGGCCGCACAGCCCCCGACGACCAGCCCGACCACCGGGGCGCCCAGCATGCCGCCCCGCGCGGCCTCCCGGTCCCACCGGCTCACCCCGACGGGGAGCACGGTCAGGGTGCCGAAGGCGAAGCGGAGGCCGTGGAGGCGGGCAGGCGGGGACACGTCGGCAGGGTAGCCCGGACGCCCTGCTCGCGAGGCAGCCCGCCCCGCTCCCCGGGAGACTGGTGACATGGGCGACTGGTGGCAGCGCAACATCGTGGAACCGGGCAAGATCCCGCTGCTCCTCGCCCTGACCGCGTTCGTGCTCACCTTCCTGATCACCCGGGTCATCACCCGGCTCATCCGGGCCGGCAAGGGCCCCTTCGGCAACATCAGCTCCGCCGGCGGGGTGCACATCCACCATGTGGTGCCGGGGGTCGTGCTGACCGTGGCGGGCGGCTTCGGCGCGGTGGCCAGCGGGCGGCACGGGTTCGGCTCGGGCGCCTTCGCGATCGTCTTCGGGATCGGTACGGGCCTGGTCCTGGACGAGTTCGCGCTGATCCTGCACCTCGACGACGTGTACTGGACGGAAGCGGGACGCAAGAGCGTGGAAGCCGTCGTGCTGACCGCCGCTCTCGTCGGACTGCTGCTGGTGGGCGCCGCGCCGTTCGGCGTCAACGACATGAGCGACGAGGAACTCCAGGACCGGGGGGCCGTCGCCTCGACCGTCGTGGTGAACATGCTCTCCTCGCTGGCCGTGCTGTTCAAGGGCAAGGCCAAGATGGCCGTCTTCAGCGTGTTCATCCCGTTCCTGGGACTGGTCGGCCTGGTACGGGTGGCCAGACCGGCCTCGCCCTGGGCCCGCCGCCTCTACCGCCGCCGGCCGAAGGCCCGCGCGAAGGCGATCCTGCGGGCCTACCGTCACGACCGGCGCTGGGCGCGGCCCCGGCGGGTGCTGGGGGACTGGCTGGGCGGCATGACGACCGACGAACTCGCCGAAGCCAAGGCCGAGAGCGAAGCCGCGGACCGCCGCTGAAGCCGCCGGCGACGCACTTCCGCCGCCCCGCACAGCGCCCCCACCGCCGCGATCGCCGCCAGGTGCTCCTTGCCCGCCAGGTTGTTCTTCAGCACAACCTCCACGACCATGGCGACGATCACCGCCCCCGCCGTCGCGTACGCCCGGTACCGCCACCCCACGACCACCGCCAGGCCCACCACCGCCGCCGACGGGCCGGTGTCGACCACCAGGGCGTCGGAGGCGGGCAGCCAGCCGTGGTCGATGCCCACGCGCGCGTAGAGCGTGCCGGCGAGGGTCGCGGCGTACGAGATCACCAGGGTGCGCCACCGGCCCAGGCAGATCTCCGCGATCCCGAACACGAGCAGGACCTGCGCGAGCGCACCCCACACCGGCAGGTCCAGGGCGGGCACGAACAGGGACAGCGGGGTGCGCGGGAGGGCGAGCCACAGGGGGTCGGCCGCCCGTACCGCGCCCAGGTCCTGGACCGGCCGGTACCCCCAGGACCGGTTCTGCACGACCTGCGCGACCGCCGTCAGGCCCACCGCCCCCAGCGTCATCGGAACCGCCCGCCACCGCCGCAGCGCCAGGGCGTCGCGCACGGTCGAGTACAGCGGCCCCCATTCGGCACCGGCCCGGCGGGCGAGGCGCTTCACCGGCGGCTCCCGCGGATTCCGCGGATCTCGCGGATCTCCAGGAACCCCTCCGCCCGTGCCGACGCCAGTCCGATGCGGGGCAGGTCCGCGGTCTTCTCGAACAGCAGGAACCTGGGCTCCCAGATGGGCCGGTACTTGGCGTTGGCGCGGTACAGCGACTCGATCTGCCACCAGCGGGAGAAGAAGCTGAGCAGCGACCGCCACAGCCGCAGCACCGGCCCGGCGCCGAGACGTGCCCCCCGTTCGAAGACCGAGCGGAACATGGCGAAGTTGAGCGAGACCTGGGTGATCCGGATCTCCCGGGCGCGCCGCAGCAGTTCGATGACCATGAACTCGATCAGGCCGTTGTCGGAGTCCCGGTCGCGTCGCATCAGGTCGAGGGAGAGCCCGTGCGGCCCCCACGGCACGAAGGAGAGCAGCGCGCGCAGTTCACCGTGCGCGTCGTGGCACTCCAGCAGCACACAGCGCCCGTCCTCGGGGTCCCCGAGCCGCCCCAGCGCCATGCTGAACCCGCGCTCGGTGGCCCCGTCCCGCCAGTCGTCGGCGCGGCGCAGCAGATCCGCCATCTCGGCGGCGCGGATGTCCTCGTGCCGCCGTACCCGCACCGTGTACCCGGCCCGGCGGACCCGGTTGTACGCCTGGCGCACGGTCCGCATGGCCCGCCCCTCCAGGGTGAACTCGGCGACCTCGACGATCGCCTCGTCGCCCAGCTCCAGGGCGTCCAGGCCGTGCCGCGCGTACACGGTCCCGGCCTCCTCGCTCGCGCCCATCACCGCAGGCAGCCAGCCGTGCGCCCGCGCCTCGGCGAGCCACGGCACGATCGCCCCCGGCCAGGCCTCCGGGTCCCCGAGCGGATCCCCGGAGGCCAGCGACACCCCGCCGACCACCCGGTAGGCGACGGCCGCCTTCCCGGTCGGCGACCAGCACACGCTCTTCTCCCGGCGCAGCGCGAAGTACCCGAGGGAGTCCCGCCCGCCGTGCCGCTCCAGCAGCTCCCGCAGCCGCTTCTCGTCGTCCCCGGTCAGCGGGTCGACGGCCCGCCGGGAGCGGAAGGCCGCGTACAGGACGGCGAGGACGAGGGCGGTGCTCAGCACGTTGACGGCGACGTCCACCCAGGTGGGCGGCGCGATCCCGGGGACGCGGTACTCGTCGGCGGCGACGGAGACCAGCCGGAGCGTGCCGTACCGCCAGCGCTCCCAGAACGCGGCGGGGGCGGCGGCCCGGTTGGTGACCGTCACCAGCAGCGCGGCCAGCAGCGAGGCGCCGAGCAGCCCGCCGGCGCCGACGGCCGCGGCGAGCCGTGGATTGGCCCGGTCGCCCTTGGCGTAGAACTCCCGGCGCCCGGCGAGCAGCGCGGCGACGAAGACGGCGGTGAGGGCGAGCGAGACCCAGTTCTGCGGGTACCGCCGGATCTCCGGAAGGACCGCGAGCGCGAGGGCGAGCAGCCCCAGAAAGGCCCCGCTCAGCCCCAGGTTGAGGATCCACGCGGCCCGCTTGCGCCGCCGCATGGTGACGGCCAGGAACGCGGTGAACACCCCGGAGGCGAAACCGGCCGTCAGCAGATAGGGCGTGAAGAGGTTCTCCTGGTTGTGCCGCCGCATGTCCTGCCCCAGCGAAACCCACACCGCACTGAGGAAGTTGACGAACGCGACGGCACGCAGGTACCAGACGGCGACGGCGGCGGCGACCCGGGCATGTCCCATGAGCGGTGATGATATGGGCGCACTTCACCCAAACCGCTCTTTTGGTGCCGTCTGTCCCCTTGGCGGGGAAATGTTCTAAGTGATGTCGGAGACGTCCTCCGGGTCCTTCTCCGGCTCCTCGGCCGTCGCCTCCGGCTTCTCGGGAAGCTCGGCGGCCAGCGCCGCCGCGGCCTGCACCAACGGCAGTGCCAGCAGCGCCCCCGCGCCCTCCCCGACCTTCACACCCTGGTCGAGCAGCGGCTCCAGGGCCATCCGGTCCAGCGCCTTCGCCTGCCCCGGCTCCCCGCTCCGGTGCGACGCCAGCCACCAGTCCGGCGCCCGGAACGCGATCCGCTGCCCCACGAGCGCACAGGCCGCCGCGACCACACCGTCGAGCACGACCGGCAACTTCCGTACGGCGCACTGGAGCAGAAAGCCCGTCATCGCGGCCAGGTCGGCCCCGCCCACGGCCGCCAGCAGCTGCAACTGCTCCCCGAGCACCGGCCGGGCCCGCCGCAGCGCGTCCCGGATGGCGGCACACTTGCGCATCCAGGCCAGGTCGTCGATGGCCTCGCCGCCCCGCCCGGTCACCACCGAGGCGTCGGTCCCGCACAGCGCCGCGACCAGCACCCCGGCCGCCGTCGTCCCGCCGACGCTCACATCGCCCAGCACCACCAGATCCGTACCGGAGTCGGCCTCCTCGTCGGCGACCGCGACCCCCGCCAGGAAGGCCGCCTCCGCCTCCTCCGGCGTCAGTGCGTCCTCGAAGTCGATACGACCGCTGCCGCGCCGCACCCGGTGCCGTACGACGTCCTCCGGGAACGTGTCCGGCGCGCAGTCCAGCGCCATGTCCACGACCCGTACGGGCACATCGAGGCGCCGGGCGAGCACCGAGACCGGACGGCCGCCGTCCAGGATCTCCCGCACCAGGTCCGCCGCGCTGCCCGCCGGCCGGGCCGACACGCCGAGCTCCGCGACGCCGTGGTCGCCGGCGAACAGCACCACCCGCGGCCGTACGACCGGCCGCACGGGCACCGAACCCTGCGCCGCGGCCAGCCACTCACCCAGGTCGTCCAGGCGCCCCAGCGAACCGGGCGGCACGATCTGACGTTCCCGGCGGGCCTCCGCGTCACGGCGGACTCCGCCGTCGGGGCGCTCGATCAGATCGGTGAAGTCGTCGAGATTAAGCGAGCTCATTCGCCGAACAGTACCGGCACCGGCCGAACGGCTCCCCGCCACATGGGCACCGCTCGGCCACCACGTCTTTGCTTCAAGGATTGGCATCCCATACGTTCCGTTTTGCCACGAAATGACGCAGGCCCGCCCTCTGCCCTTCCGGAGCCGCACATGTCCTCCCGGCCCAGGCCCATCCACGACCCGCGCCGCGACGACTGCCCCTGGTGCGGCTCGAAGCGGCTGCGCACCCGGCTGCGGTCCCCGGACCTCCGCCACCGCAGGCCGGGCACCTTCGTGGTCGACGAATGCCGGGACTGCGCCCACGCCTTCCAGAACCCGCGCCTGACCCCCGAGGGCCTTGACCTGTACGACGTCCAGGGCGCCGTCCCCTTCAGCCGCAGACGCCTGCTCGCCACCGCCCGCACGATGCTCCCCTTCCCGGAACCGGAGAGCTGGCTGGACGTCGGTACGGGAGACGCGGCCTTCCCCCGCGCGGCGCGGGAACTGTTCACCTACACGGCGTTCGACGGCGTCGACCCCACCCCACGCGTGGAACGGGCCCGAGCGGCGGGCCGACTGGACGAGGCCCACGTGGGCCATCTCCCGAACCTGCTTCCCCGCCTCCGCGCCCGCTACGACGTGGTCAGCATGCTCCACCACCTGGAACACACCCGGGACCCGCGAGCGGAACTCACGGCGGCCCTCACCGCCCTGCGCCCCGGCGGCCACCTCCTCCTCGAACTCCCGGACCCCACGAGCGCGTTCGCAACGGTCCTGGGCAAGTGGTGGCACCCCCACGACCAGCCCCGCCACCTCCACCTGATCCCGCTGCCGAACCTGCGCGCGGAACTGGTGGCCAGGGGCTGCGAAATCGTCGCGACGGACCGCAGAACCCCCCACACCCCCCGTGACCTCTCCACGGCCGCCACCCTCTACCTGAACAGAACCCCCCTGCGCCGAGCGGCGCCCCCCGCGATCATGTTCGCCACAGCCCTGGACCACCTCCTGTCCCCGGCCCTGAGCCGCACCCGTTTCTCCAACGCCTACCGCCTGATCGCCCGCAAACAACGCACATAGCTGCGGGCAGGCGGCCCGGGTGGGCGCAGCGGCGCCCCGCCGGCGCGGGCAAGCACCCCCACCCCCGCCCAGCCGCCACCCCGTTCACCCCCGCAACACCACACACTGCCCCGCCACCACCAGCACAACCGACTCGCACTCACCCGCAACCCCCGCGTTCACCTTCCCCAACTCGTCCCGATACCGCCGCCCCGACGCCGTCGCCGGCACAATCCCCGACCCCACCTCGTTGGACACCAGCACCACCGTCCGCCGAGCCCCCCGCACCGCCGCCACCAACTCCCCGACCCGCGCCCGCAACGCCCGCTCACCCCCGTCCGCCCACACCGCGTCGTCCCACGCCCCGACGGAGTCCATCGCGTCCGTCAGCCAGAGCGACAGACAGTCGATCAGCAGCGGCGGCCCGGCCTCCCCGAGCAACGGCACCAGATCGCAGGTCTCCGTGGTCCGCCAGGACCCCGGCCGCCGCTCACGGTGCGCGGCCACCCGCGAGGCCCACTCGGTGTCCCCGCCGCGCGACCCCCCGGTGGCGACGTACAGCACGTCGGGGAACGACTCCAGCCGCCGCTCCGCCTCCACCGACTTCCCCGACCGCGCCCCGCCCAGCACCAGCGTCCGCCGCGGTACGTCCGGCACGGCCGACACGTCTTCGTACACCCCCACCCCCAGAGTCGACCCGTCCGGCACCGCCCGCGCCCCCGCCGTCGCGAGCCGCCGCGTCAGCTCCGGGCCCGCCGGCACGTCATGATCCACATGCACCGCGACGACATCCGTGGCCGCCCCCACCGCCCCCACCGCCCGCAGCTTCGCCAGCGCGTCCGGCCGCCCCACGACATCCGCGAGAACCATGTCGTACGGTTCGGCACCGCCCTCGCCCCCCTCCTCGAGACCGGCCGGCGCACCCCCAGGCGGCAGATACAGCAGCCGCCGCCCGTCGGGGCCGGTCACCGCGTACCCCGTACCCGGCGCGTCCATCGCCACCGCCCGCACCCGATGCCCCGTCAGCAGCGCCAGCTCGCGCCCGTCCGGCACCCGCCCGGGCTGCGGCAGGCCGGCCGGCACCTCCACCGGCGGCCCGTCGTGCGGATGCGACAGCAGCGCCTGCCGCACCCCGCCCAGCGAGTGCCCGGCGCGTGCCGCGGCGAAGGCCGCGCCCGGCGTCAGGTCGAGCAGCAGCGTCGAGTCGACGAGCACCGCGGTCGCCGCGCGCGCCGCCGCGCCGAGCGAGGTCGCGCACACCGCGCAGGGGCAGTCGGGGCGGGGCAGTCCCGCGGGGGCACCGGTACCGAGCAGAGTCACTTCCACAAAGCTGATTTTCGCCTGTCTGACCTGGTCTTGCGCATCCGACTAGGCTGCGGGCAGGAGCCGGACCAAGATCCGGCTCCTGCTCTGCACGTGTTCACATCAGGGAGGCGTACATGGCGGCATGGACGTGGCGGTTCGAGAAGGCCGACGGGACGGAGGTCCAGCCCGCGGTGGAACCCGAGGAGTTCACCACCCAGGGAGACGCCGAATCCTGGATCGGGGAGGAGTGGAAGGCACTCCTCGAGGGCGGCGCCGAGCAGGTGCGGCTCTTCGAGGACTCCACCGAGATCTACGGCCCCATGAGCCTGCACGCGAACGAGTCGTAGCCGCGCAGCCGTAAAAACGGGGGTCGCCGTCAACCACGGCGACCCCCACGTCACTCGTACGAGCGATTCCCACTCGTTGCTACGGCGCTCCGCGAACCCCGCAGAGATGAAGCAGCGCCGCCACGCTCCGGTACGGATCCGTCCGCCCCGCGCGCTCCTCGGCCGCCAGCAGCCCCTCCGCCGTGGCGGGATCCTCCGGCAGCCCGGCGTCGTCGGGAGCCGTGTCGGTGAACACCCGCACCCCGTACCAGGTCTGCAGCGGCGCCCCGATCCCGGCCAGCGTGTCCGTCAGCACGGTCAGCCGGTCCGCCCGTACGGCCAGGCCCAGCCGGTTGGTGTACGCGGTGGTGTCGAACGCGGCCAGCGCCCCCGCCCAGTCGCCGCTCAGGCCCGGCCGCGCGGCCAGCGCGTCGCCGTTGCGCACCAGCAGCGACAGCAGGCCGCCCTGGGCCAGCATCCGCGCGAGGCCCGCCAGCAGCGCGTCCGGCTCCTCGACGTACATCAGGACGCCGTGACAGAGCACCACGTCGAAGCTGCCGGGCAGGAAGTGCACACCGGTGTCCCGGCCGTCGCCCGCGATGATCCGCACCCGCTCCCGGATGCCCTCCGGCTCCCCGGACAGGGCCTCCCGGGCCGCCGCGAGCATCGTCGGGTCCTGCTCCAGACCGGTCACCTGATGGCCGAGGCGGGCCAGCCGCAGCGCCTGCGTGCCCTGCCCCATGCCGACGTCGAGCACCCGCAGGCGCTGTCCGATCGGGTACCGGCCCGCTATCTGCTCGTCGAGCTGCCGGGCCACCAGCTCCTGCCGTACGACATCCCGCAGTCCACCCAGCCTGTTCAGCCAGGACCGCGCGGCTCCCCCGGAGAAAGGTGTCGTGCTCAGGGCCGCTCTCCGCGCTTGACCTGCGGCTTGGGCAGCCGAAGCCGACGCATCTGGAGGGAGCGCATCAGGGCGTACGCGACCGCGCCCCGGCGGTTCTGGTCCGGGAAGCGCGCCGCGAGCTGCTTGCGCATCCGGAAGCCGGTGAGGATCGAGTCGAGCACGATCAGCACGATCACGACCAGCCACAGCAGCAGCGCGATGGTCTGCAGCGAGCCCACCCGCACCATGCTGAGCACGAGGATGACCACGGCCATCGGCAGGAAGAACTCCGCCACGTTGAACCGCGAGTCGATGAAGTCGCGCGCGAACTTGCGGACCGGGCCCTTGTCGCGGGCCGGCAGGTACCGCTCGTCGCCGGTCGCCAGCGCCTGGCGCTGACGCTCCAGCTGGGTGCGGCGCTCGTCGCGCTGACGCTTGGACGCCTCCTTGCGCGTCGACGGGGTGGCGGCGACGCTGCGGCGCTGGGACTGGGCCTCACTGCGCTTGGGCGTGGGCCTGCCCTTGGGGGCCTGCGGGTCGCGGGTCTGCTTGGAGTCGGTCACCACGGCCTTGTCGGCGAGGGCCTTCTCTTCCTTGGCACGGCTACGGAACACAAAACCCAAGGGTAAGCGCTTCTGGGCATGGACCCCAGCCCGGCGGGGAACGATCCGGCAACACCAGTCGTCTGTAGTGAAAGACGGACCGGGACGGATGGGGGTAAACGCCGGTATGGAGGGACGTCGCGTGATCTACGGCTCACCCCTGAAGGTCACCTACTCCTTACGCCGGAGCAAGGACTCGGTCAGTCGTCCTCGGGGATGAGCGCATCCGTCCCCGAACAGTGCGTCAATAGAAGCAGGGCCCGTACTGTGGGTTCTGTCGCAGAGCTGGAGCTGGACGTCAGAAGGGGGCGCGCGAAGCCCATGAGCGGTGTCATGAAGCGTATGGGGATGATCTTCCGCGCGAAGGCGAACAAGGCCCTTGACCGGGCCGAGGACCCGCGCGAGACCCTCGATTACTCGTACCAGAAGCAGCTGGAACTCCTCCAGAAGGTCCGCCGCGGTGTCGCCGACGTGGCCACCTCGCGCAAGCGCCTGGAACTCCAGCTCAACCAGTTGCAGTCGCAGTCCGGCAAGCTGGAGGACCAGGGCCGCAAGGCGCTCGCACTCGGCCGTGAGGACCTCGCCCGCGAGGCGCTCTCCCGCCGGGCCGCCCTCCAGCAGCAGGTCACCGACCTCGAGACGCAGCACGCGACGCTCCAGGGCGAGGAGGAGAAGCTCACCCTCGCGGCCCAGCGCCTCCAGGCCAAGGTGGACGCCTTCCGTACGAAGAAGGAGACCATCAAGGCCACCTACACCGCCGCCCAGGCGCAGACCCGCATCGGCGAGGCCTTCTCCGGCATCTCCGAGGAGATGGGCGACGTCGGCCTGGCCATCCAGCGCGCCGAGGACAAGACCGCCCAGCTCCAGGCCCGGGCCGGCGCCCTCGACGAGCTTCTCGCCTCCGGCGCCCTGGACGACCCGACCGGCATGGCGAAGGACGACCTCCAGGCCGAGCTGGACCGGCTCTCCGGTGGTACGGATGTAGAGCTGGAGCTGCAGCGCATGAAGGCCGAGCTGGCGGGAGGCACGTCCTCCGACCAGCAGGCCATCGAGGGTGGCACGAGCCAGTCGCAGTCGCAGTCCCAGCAGCAGCCGAAGGACACCCCGCGCTTCGACAAGCAGTAGGCCCACGCCGAGGGAGGCGACATGATCGTACGGATCATGGGGGAGGGGCAGGTGAGGCTGGGTGACGGCCACCTCGCCGAACTGAACAAGCTGGACGACGAACTCCTCGAGGAGCTGGAGGGCGGCGACGAGGCAGGCTTCCGCCGCACCCTGGCCGCCCTCCTCGACGAGGTCCGCCGTCTCGGCGAGCCCCTGCCCGACGACTCCCTGGAGCCGTCGGAACTGATCCTGCCCTCCCCGGACGCGAGTCTGGAGGAGGTCCGGGAGATGCTGAGCGACGACGGGCTGATCCCCGGCTGAGCGGCGGCCAGAAAAGCGAGGTACGAGAAAATGGCCCCCCGGTGACCCCCCTCGCCCAAGCCCAACGCCAACTCCACGCCCACCCCCTCGCAGCGGACGCCACCCTCGCGGCAGGCGTACTGCTGTGCATGCTCGCCGGCTCCTTCGTCGACCCCCACGGCGAGCACGGCGTCAGCTGGAGCCTGCGCACCCCGTACCCCTTCAGCCTGTTCCTCATGACCCTCGGCGCCATCGCGCTGATCTTCCGCCGCAGCGCCCCCATGAGGGTCCTGGTCGTCACCGGCACCCTCTCCGTCGTCGAGTCCGTCACCGGCGACCCCCGTGCCCCCGTCGCGATGTCCGTCGTCGTCGCCCTCTTCACCGTCGCCGCCACCACCGACCGCGCCACCACCTGGCGGGCCGGTCTCATCACCATGACGGTCGTCACCGGCGCCGCGATGCTCGCCGGACCGCTGCCCTGGTACGCGCAGGAAAACCTCGGCATCCTCGCCTGGACCGGTATCGGCGCCACCGCCGGGGACGCCGTACGCAGCCGCCGGGCCGTCGTCCAGGCCATCCGGGAGCGCGCCGAGCGGGCCGAGCGCACCCGGGAGGAGGAGGCCCGCCGCCGGGTCGCCGAGGAGCGGCTGCGCATCGCCCGCGACCTGCACGACGTGGTCGCCCACCACATCGCCCTGGTGAACGTGCAGGCCGGGGTCGCCGCGCATGTCATGGACAAACGCCCCGACCAGGCCAAGGAGGCCCTCGCCCACGTCCGCGAGGCCAGCCGCTCCGCCCTCAACGAACTGCGCGCCACCGTCGGACTCCTCCGCCACTCCGACGACCCCGAGGCCCCCACCGAACCGGCCCCCGGCCTGGACCGTCTCGACGACCTCGCCGGCACCTTCCGCAGCGCCGGCCTCCATGTCGAGGTCGCCCGCACGGACCACGACACCAAGCTGCCCGCAGGGGTCGACCTGGCCGCCTACCGGATCATCCAGGAGGCCCTCACCAACGTGCAGAAACACGCCGGACCGGACGCCAAGGCCGAGGTCAGCGTCGTACGCGTGGGACCCAACGTCGAGATAACCGTCCTCGACAACGGGCACCAGGAAGGCGAAGAGCCGCGGGAGGACGGCGGCGGCCACGGTCTGCTCGGCATGCGGGAGCGGGTCACCGCCCTGCGCGGCACCCTCACCACCGGTCCCCGCTACGGCGGCGGCTTCCGCGTCCATGCGATCCTGCCCGTCAAGACCCGTACCCGCACCGCCACCGCGGAGGACCCCGTATGACCATCCGCGTCCTGCTCGCCGACGACCAGGCGCTGCTGCGCAGCGCGTTCCGGGTGCTGGTCGACTCCGAGCCCGACATGGAGGTGGTCGGCGAGGCGTCCGACGGCGCGGCGGCGGTCGAGCTGGCGAGAAGCGAGCGCGCCGACGTCGTCCTGATGGACATCCGGATGCCCGGCACCGACGGCCTCGCCGCGACCCGGCTGATCAGCGCCGACCCGGCCCTCGCCCAGGTCCGGGTGGTCATCCTGACCACGTTCGAGGTCGACGACTACGTGGTGCAGTCGCTGCGCGCGGGCGCCTCCGGGTTCCTCGGCAAGGGCAGCGAGCCGGAGGAGCTGCTGAACGCGATCCGGATAGCCGCCGGCGGGGAGGCCCTGCTCTCCCCGGCCGCCACCAAGGGCCTGATCGCCCGCTTCCTCGCCCAGGGCGACGTGCTGGACGACGAGCGGGACCCGGACCGGGCGCAGCGGCTCGACGCGCTGACCGTCCGTGAGCGCGAGGTCCTCGTGCAGGTCGCCGGAGGGCACTCCAACGACGAGATCGCCGAGCGTCTGGAGGTCAGCCCGCTGACCGTGAAGACGCACGTCAACCGGGCCATGGCCAAGCTGGGCGCCCGCGACCGGGCCCAGCTCGTGGTGATCGCGTACGAGTCCGGGCTGGTACGCCCAAGGGTGGACTGACTCCACCCGGCCGTACTGCGGCCGGAGTAGGAGCCGCGTAAGGAATTGGACCTGGGGGCTACGGATTGCCGTCCCCGTGTGCCACAGGGTGATGGGGACGCTTCCGCACACTCCTGCCGCTCACGTCTGCCGAGCGATTCTGCCGCCCATGGAAGAGAGACCCGTAACCCATGTCCTGGCTGTCCAGGTTCAGCCTCGCGCAACGGGCCCTGATAGGCCTGATGTCCATCGTCGCGCTGGTCTTCGGCGCGATCGCCATCCCGCAGCTCAAACAGCAGCTGCTGCCCACCATCGAACTTCCGATGGTGTCCGTGCTCGCCCCCTACCAGGGTGCCTCCCCGGACGTCGTCGAGAAGCAGGTGATCGAGCCGATCGAGGACAACCTCGAGGGCGTCGACGGCATCACCGGCGTCACCTCCACCGCGAGTGAGGGCAACGCCCTCATCACCGCGTCCTTCGACTACGGCAACGACACCAAGCAGCTCGTCGCCGACGTCCAGCAGGCCGTCAACCGGGCCCGGGTCCAGCTCCCGGACGCCGTGGACCCGCAGGTCGTCGCCGGTTCCACGGACGACATCCCGACCGTGGTGCTCGCGGTCACCTCCGGCAAGGACCAGCAGGCCCTCGCCGACCAGCTCGACAAGACCGTCGTGCCGGCCCTGCGGGGCATCGACGGCGTCGGTCAGGTCACCGTCACGGGCGTCCGCGACCTCCAGGTCTCCGTCACCCCGGACGACGCGAAGCTCGCCGCGGCCGGTCTGAACACCCAGACCCTCGCCCAGGCCCTCCAGGCGGGCGGTGTGACCGTCCCGGGCGGCTCCTTCGACGAGGCGGGCAGCAACCGCACGGTCCAGGTCGGCGGCGGCTACACCTCCGTACAGCAGATCGCGGACCTGCGGATCCCGGGCGTCGGCGGCAAGAAGCCGGTGCGCCTCGCCGACGTGGCGACCGTGCGGCAGGAGGAGGCCCCGGCCGACTCCATCACCCGTACCGACGGCAAGCCCAGCCTCGCCGTGTCCGTCACCATGGACCACGACGGCAGCGCGGTCGCCATCTCGAACGCGGTCGACGACAAGCTGCCAGGGCTGCGCCAGGACCTCGGCTCCGACGCGACGGTCACCGTCGTCAGCGACCAGGGCCCGGCCGTGTCCAAGGCCATCGAGGGCCTCACCACGGAGGGCGCGCTCGGTCTGCTCTTCGCCGTCCTGGTCATCCTGGTCTTCCTGGCGTCGGTCCGCTCGACGCTGGTCACGGCGGTCTCCATCCCGCTGTCGGTCGTCCTCGCCCTGATCGTGCTGTGGACGCGGGACCTCTCCCTCAACATGCTCACGCTCGGCGCGCTGACCATCGCGATCGGCCGGGTCGTCGACGACTCGATCGTCGTCCTGGAGAACATCAAGCGTCACCTCGGCTACGGCGAGGAGCGCCAGAGCGCGATCATCACCGCCGTGCGCGAGGTGGCCGGCGCGGTCACCTCCTCCACCCTCACCACGGTCGCCGTCTTCCTGCCGATCGGCCTGGTCGGCGGCATGGTGGGTGCCCTGTTCGGCGCGTTCAGCCTCACCGTCACGGCCGCCCTGCTGGCGTCCCTGCTGGTCTCGCTGACAGTCGTCCCCGTGCTGTCGTACTGGTTCCTGCGCGCCCCGAAGGACACCCCCGAGGACGCCGAGGAGGCACGTCGCGCGGCCGAGGAGAAGGAGGCGAAGAGCCGCCTCCAGCGCGTCTACGTCCCCGTTCTGCGGTTCGCCACCCGGCGCCGGCTGACCAGCGTGGCCATCGCGGTCGTCGTGCTGCTCGGCACCTTCGGCATGGCCCCGCTGCTGAAGACCAACTTCTTCGACCAGGGCGAGCAGCAGGTCCTGACGGTCAAGCAGGAACTCGAGCCCGGCACCAGCCTGGCCGCCACCGACGCCCAGGCGAAGAAGGTCGAGCAGCTGCTGGCCGGCACCGAGGGCGTGAAGGACTACCAGGTCACCGTCGGCTCCTCCGGCTTCCTGGCGGCCTTCGGCGGCGGCACCGGCACCAACCAGGCCTCCTACCAGGTGATGCTGAAGGACTCGGCGTCCTACGACGACGTCCAGGACCGGGTCGAGGACGGGCTGAAGAAGCTCGACGGCATCGGCACCACCACCGTCTCCGCCGGTGACGGCTTCGGCAGCCAGGACCTGAGCGTCGTCGTGAAGGCGGCCGACGCGGGCGTGCTGCGCACGGCGTCCGAGGAGGTCCGCAGGACCGTCGCCGGGCTCGACGACGTCACCGACGTCACCAGCGACCTCTCGCAGAGCGTGCCCCGCATCTCGGTCAAGGCCAACTCCAGGGCCGCGGCGGCCGGGTTCGACGACCAGACGCTCGGCGCGGCCGTCACCCAGGCCGTATCCGGTACGACGGCGGCGAAGGCGGTCCTGGACGACACCGAGCGCGATGTCGTCATCAGGTCCGCGCAGCCGGCCGAGACCCTCGCCCAGCTCAAGGCGCTCAGCCTCGGCGCGGTGAAGCTCGGCGACATCGCCACCGTCCAGGTGGTCGACGCACCGGTGGCGATGACCCGCATCGACGGTCAGCGCGCGGCCACGATCACCGCCCGCCCGACCGGCGACAACACGGGCGCGGTGAGCACCCAGCTCCAGTCGAAGATCGACGCGCTGAAGCTCCCGGCGGGCGCCACGGCCGAGATCGGCGGTGTCTCCTCCGACCAGGACAGCGCGTTCAAGAACCTCGCCCTGGCGATGCTCGCGGCCATCGCGATCGTCTTCATGCTGCTGGTCGCGACCTTCCGCTCGCTGGCCCAGCCGCTGATCCTGCTGGTCTCCATCCCGTTCGCGGCGACCGGCGCGATCGGCCTGCTGATCGCCACCGGCACCCCGATGGGCGTCCCGGCGATGATCGGCATGCTGATGCTCATCGGCATCGTGGTGACCAACGCGATCGTCCTGATCGACCTCATCAACCAGTACCGGAAGCAGGGGTACGGCGTCGTCGAGGCCGTGGTGGAAGGCGGCCGGCACCGGCTGCGTCCCATCCTCATGACCGCCCTGGCGACCATCTTCGCCCTGCTCCCGATGGCCCTGGGCGTCACCGGCCAGGGCGGCTTCATCGCCCAGCCGCTGGCGGTGGTCGTGATCGGCGGTCTGATCACCTCGACCCTGCTCACCCTGCTCCTCGTGCCGACGCTGTACGCGACGCTCGAACTCCGCAAGGAGCGCAGGGCCAAGAAAAAGGCCGCGAAGCGGCAGGCCCCGGAGCCCGAGAAGACGCCCGAACCGGCAGGCGTCTGAGTTCCGTCGGCGCGGGGGACCCCCGTCCCCCGCGCCGACGCTCTTCTCCGGGCCCGGTTCCCTATGCTGAGCCACCGAACTGCTCTGCCGGGGAAGGGAACCGGAGCGGTGCCTCTGCACAAGGACGACCCGAAGACGCTCGGCGGGTACCGGATCGTGGACCGGCTCGGGGCCGGCGGTATGGGCGTGGTCTACCGCGCCCGCTCCCGCTCGGGCCGGGAGGTCGCGCTGAAGGTCGTGCACGCCCAGTACGCCGAGGACGGCGTCTTCCGTGCCCGCTTCCGCCAGGAGATCGAGGCCGTCCGCAAGGTGAGCGGCGCCTTCACCGCCCCGGTGGTGGACACCGACGCGGAGGCCCCGCGGCCCTGGATGGCCACCCAGTACGTGCCCGGCCTCTCACTGGCCGCCCGGATCCGCGCCGACGGCCCGCTGCGCGGCGTGGAGCTGCGCCACCTCGCCCTCGGGCTGGTGGAGGCCCTCCAGGACATCCACCGGGCCGGGGTCGTCCACCGCGACCTCAAGCCCGGCAACGTCCTCATGGCCGAGGACGGCCCCCGCGTCATCGACTTCGGCATCTCCCGCGCGACCGACAACCAGACCCTCACCGAGCCCGGCCACATGATCGGCACCCCGCCGTTCATGTCCCCCGAGCAGCTCACGGACGCCCGTTCCGCGGGACCGGCCTCGGACGTCTTCTCCCTCGGCGCGCTGCTGGCGTTCGCCGTGACCGGACGCGGCCCCTTCGACGCGGACAGCCCCTATGTGACGGCGTACCGCGTCATGAACGAGGAACCGGTGCTGGACGCGGTGCCCGAGCCGCTGCGCTCGGTCGTGGGCCGCTGTCTGGCCAAGGAGGCCGCCGACCGGCCCGGACTCGACGCGCTGGCCGAGGAGTTCGCCGAGGTCCTGCCGGAGCCGTCGCCCGGCGACGACGACACGGTGTCGCTGCGCCTGCCCCACCCACGCGCCGGGGACCCGGCCTTCGCCGGCACCGCCCCGTCCACCGGCCGCCGCCCCCGGTGGCGCCGGCTGCCGGTGCTGGCCGGCGCGGCCGGCGTCATGGCCGTGGCCCTCACCGGCTACCTCGTGCTCGGCCCGCCGGACACCGACGGCACCGCGCAGGCGAGCCCCACGGGGTCCGCCGCCTCCCGCTGGGGGAGCCTCCCGGCCGGCTGGAAGCCCTGGCAGACGACCGTGGCCGAGGACGCCGAGCGCGGTGAACGGAAGGCCCCGGACGCGGAGTTCGACCGGTCGCCGTTCTGCACCACGGACCGGGGCGCCGTCTACTGCGGCGGCAGCGCACTCCTTCCGGAACGTATCGACGGCGCCACCGGCCGCACCCTGTGGCGTACCGACCTCGCGCCCGCCGACACCCCGGTCGACCGGTACGTCTCCTCGGTCCTCGGCGTGCACGAGGGCGTGGTCCTCGTGCAGATGCTCATCAGCGAGGAGTCCGGCCAGACGCAGGAGCAGTACGTCGTCGCCCTCGACAGTGACAGCGGCACCAGGATCTGGTCCCGCACAGTGAGCAACGACAGCTATGGATCGGTCTACGCCGCCGGACTGGTCCTGCTCCAGGAGGGCGACGGCCGGTCGGTGACCGCCCGCTCGGCGCGCGACGGCGCGGAACGCTGGAAGATCCCCCTGCCCGCCGGGTATCTCTGCTCGCTGCTCTCCGTGGGGGACCGCCCGTACGTCGAGTGCGTCACCGAGAAGGAGGACTCCGACGCGACGCAATTCCTCGTCATCGACCCCGACGACGGGTCCGTGCGCCGCCTGGACTCACCCGCGGCCAGCGCCGGCTTCACGGGCACCGCCGACGGGATGCTGGTCTTCGTGGAGTCCGACGTCGACGTGATCTCGAACAGCGGCGACCTGGCGTACACCCGTATCGTGCGCGTCGACCCCGAGAGCGGCAGGCGCGAGGTGACCAAGCTGGGCGGGACGTACCGGGGACTCGTGGTGCTGGAGCACGGCACGCTCTGGTTCTCCACCTCCAGCGGCCAGGTGACCGCCGTCTCGCCCCGCACCGGCAACCGTGTCTGGGAGAGCCGCACCACCCTGGAGTCACCGGGCGACGTCACCGTGGACGACAGCGGGCGCACGGTGTACCTGGCCACCGGGAGCGGACGGGTGGCGGCCCTGGACGCGGCGAAGGGCACCCTGCTGTGGGAGTCGTCCGCGCGCGCCGAGATCCTGGGCAGCGGGAACCTGCCCGACGTGCTCCTCGACGAGGGCGCGCTGGTGGTGGCCACTCCCGACGGCACGGTCTTCACCCTCGACCCGGCCCACCCCGACCGGACACCGGTATCGGGCTGAGCCCGGACCGACACCCTTTCCGCCCAGGGTTCTTCCTATGCTGAGCACTCGAACTGCTCTGCGAACAAAGGGGGTTGGGGCGGTGGCGCTGAACAAGGACGATCCGAGGTCGCTCGGCGGGTACCGGATCGTCGGCCGTCTGGGAGCCGGCGGCATGGGCGTCGTCTACCGGGCCCGCTCCCGCTCGGGGCGCGAGGTCGCCGTCAAGGTGGTGCACGCCCAGTACGCCGAGGACGCCGTCTTCCGCACCCGCTTCCGTCAGGAGATCGAGGCCGTCCGCAAGGTGAGCGGCGCGTTCACCGCCCCGGTCGTCGACGCCGACCCGGACGCCGTACGGCCCTGGATGGCCACCCAGTACGTACCCGGACCCTCCCTCGCCGACCGGATCCGCGCCGACGGACCCCTGACGGGCGGCCAACTGCGCCGACTGGCACTGGGGTTGGTGGAGGCCCTGCGGGACATCCACCGGGCCGGGGTCGTCCACCGCGACCTGAAACCGGCGAACGTCCTGACCGCCGAGGACGGCCCCCGGGTCATCGACTTCGGCATCTCCCGCGCGGCCGAGAACCAGACGCTGACCGAGACCGGGCACGCCATCGGCACCCCGCCCTTCATGTCCCCCGAGCAGTTCCAGGACGCCCGCACGGTCGGCCCCGCCTCGGACGTCTTCTCCCTGGGCGCGCTGCTGGTCTTCGCCGCGACCGGACGCGGCCCCTTCGACGCGGACAGCCCCTATCTGACGGCGTACCGCGTCATGAACGAGGAGCCGGACCTGGCCGCGGTCGCCGACCCGCTGCGCCCGGTCCTGGCCCGCTGTCTGGCCAAGGAGCCCGCCGACCGCCCCGGCCTCGACGAACTGGCCCAGGACCTCGCCACGGCCCTGCCCGAACCGGAACCGGAAGGGCCGCAAGGGCCGCAAGGGCCGGAAACGGTCCCGCAGCCGCCCGCCCCGGCGGACCCCGGCCCCCGCCTGCGCGGACTCCCCGTGCTGGCCGGCATGGCCGGCGTGATGGCCGTCGCGCTCACCGGCTACCTCCTGTTCGGCCCGCTGAAGGGCCGGGGCAGCGCGGAGGCGGGCGGTTCGCCGAGCCCCTCGGCGTCCTCCCGCTGGGGGACCCTCCCCGCAGGCTGGAAGCCCTGGGAGACGACGGTGCGCGCGACCACCGCGAATCCCCTGGACTTCGCCGACGCGGCGGACTTCGGCCTGCCGGCCTGCGCGGTGGACTCGGGCGCCGTCTACTGCGGAGGCGCCGGGGTCGACCCGGTGCGCCTCGACGGCCGGACCGGCAAGACCGTCTGGCGGGCGGACACCCTGCCCGCCGGGGACCGGGGCGACCAGTACATGTCCTGGATCCTCGGCGTCCACGACGGTGTGGTGGTCGTGCGTGGTGTCACCGTCGACTCCTCCGGCGACGCGGGGAAGATCCGGATCGCCGCACTGGACAGCGCGACCGGCAGAAAACTGTGGACCCGCACGACGGGCGCCGAGGAGGCCGAGCCGGTCCTCTCCGCCGGACTGGTCCTGCTGCCGGACAGCGAGAACCGCACCCTGACGGCCCGGTCGCCCAGGGACGGCAAGGTGCGCTGGACGGCGTCCCTGCCCGCCGGCTACTGCATGTTCCGCGACATCGAGGGCCGGCCGTACGGGCAGTGCGTCAGCGACGACGAGAGCGCCGATCCCGCCGGTGAGTTCCTCGTCGTCGACCCGGCGGACGGGACGGTACGGCGCCTGGGGTCACGGACGTCGTACGCCACGTTCGCCGGCACGCTCGACGGGCAGCTGGTCTTCCTGGACGCGGACCTGGACGCCATCGAGGTCAGTGGCGAGGTGACGTACACGCGGATCGTGCGGCTCGACCCCGGCACCGGGGACCAGAAGGTGACGGACCTGTCCGCGCAGAAGTACGGCGGGACGGCGACCCTGGCGCACGGAACGCTCTACTTCGTCGCTTCCGGCGGACTGGTGACCGCCACCTCGCCGCTGACCGGCAAGCGGCTGTGGCAGCGCCGGACGACCCTGGAGCGCCCCGGCGGGCTGACGGCGGACGGCGAGGGCCGCACCGTTTTCGTGGCCACCGGCAGCGGACGGGTGGCGGCCCTGGACGCGGCGAAGGGCACCCTGCTGTGGGAGTCCGCCCCGCGCTCCGACGGGCTGATCAGCGTCGAGCCGGCCACCGTGCTGCTCAACCGGGGCGCCCTGGTGGTGGCGACCTCCAACAGCACGGTCTTCTCCCTCGACCCGGCTCACCCCGACGCCGAGACGGTGTCGTCGGGGTGAGCGAGGAACGCTACGGCAGCGCCAGCATCCGCTCCAGCGCCAGCTTCGCGAACGCCTCGGTCTCGTCGTCGACCTCGATGCGGTTGACCAGCTTGCCCTCGGCCAGCGACTCCAGGGCCCAGACCAGGTGGGGGAGGTCGATACGGTTCATGGTCGAGCAGAAGCAGACCGTGCGGTCGAGGAAGACGATCTCCTTGCCCTCGGGAGCGAAACGGTTCGCCAGCCGCCGGACCAGGTTCAGCTCGGTGCCGATGGCCCACTTGGAGCCCGCCGGAGCCGCCTCCAGCGCCTTGATGATGTACTCCGTGGAGCCGACGTGGTCCGCTGCCTCCACGACCTCGTGCCGGCACTCGGGGTGCACCAGCACGTTCACGCCCGGGATGCGCTCGCGGACGTCGTTCACCGAGTCCAGCGAGAAGCGGCCGTGCACCGAGCAGTGGCCCCGCCACAGGATCATCTTCGCGTCCCGCAGCTGCTGCGCCGTCAGCCCGCCGTTCGGCTTGTGCGGGTTGTAGAGCACACAGTCGTCGAGGGACATGCCCATGTCGCGTACGGCCGTGTTGCGCCCGAGGTGCTGGTCGGGCAGGAACAGCACCTTGTCACCGTGCTCGAAGGCCCACTCCAGGGCCCGCTGGGCATTCGACGACGTGCAGATCGTGCCGCCGTGCCTGCCCGTGAACGCCTTGATGTCCGCGGACGAGTTCATGTACGAGACGGGCACGACCCGCTCGGCTATACCGGCCTCGGTCAGCACGTCCCAGCACTCGGCGACCTGCTCGGCCGTCGCCATGTCGGCCATCGAGCAGCCGGCGGCGAGGTCCGGCAGGACGACCTTCTGGTCGGCCGAGGTCAGGATGTCGGCGGACTCGGCCATGAAGTGCACACCGCAGAAGACGATGTACTCGGCTTCCGGGCGGGCCGCCGCGTCCCGGGCCAGCTTGAAGGAGTCGCCCGTGACATCGGCGAACTGGATGACCTCGTCGCGCTGGTAGTGGTGGCCGAGTACGAAGACCTTGTCACCGAGCTTCTCCTTGGCCGCGCGGGCGCGCTCGACCAGGTCCGGGTCGGAGGGCGAGGGCAGGTCGCCGGGACACTCGACGCCCCGCTCGCTCCTCGGGTCGGCCTCACGGCCGAGCAGCAGCAGGGCGAGCGGAGTCGGCTGAACGTCGAGCTCCGTGGTCTGGGCGGTGGTCACGTCACGCACCCTTTCTACTTTTCGTCGATCTGACGTTATCTATCATAGCTCGCTTCATGTCACTTTGACGACGGTCATAACGTCGATGTGACATGAATCCCGGCGAGCCACCGGAGAGGCATTTTCCGGTAGCAACCGCGTGTGCGAGCATGAGAAGGGAACGAAAAGACAAGGGCTGGGTCCGGAATGAATCCGCGTCCCCGACGGTTGCAACCGTCGGCAAGCAGTCTCCGTACAACCCGGGAGAGATGTAGATGTCCGTATCGGACGAGACCAGCACCGTCACCGACGGCATCATCCTGTCCGACGCCGCCGCGGCGAAGGTCAAGGCCCTGCTCGACCAGGAAGGCCGTGATGACCTGGCCCTGCGGGTCGCCGTCCAGCCCGGCGGCTGCTCCGGCCTGCGCTACCAGCTCTTCTTCGACGAGCGCTCGCTCGACGGCGACGTCGTCAAGGACTTCGGCGGGGTCAAGGTCGTCACCGACCGGATGAGCGCCCCGTACCTGGGCGGCGCCTCCATCGACTTCGTCGACACGATCGAGAAGCAGGGCTTCACGATCGACAACCCGAACGCGACGGGCTCCTGCGCCTGCGGCGACTCCTTCAGCTGAACCGCACCAGGAAGGCTGCGGTCCCCGTCCGACGGGGACCGCAGCCTTCTTGCATCTCCGGGCGGCCGGCTACTGCGGCAGCCGTGCGCCCGGCTTCGCCATCGGGACCGACTTGCCGTCCGACCCGACGACCTTGCGGTCGCCCAGCGGCTCGTCCAGCCGCACCGTCTGGTGGTACTCCTTGGCGATCATGATGCAGACCTTGTCCGGCCAGGGCGTCTCGGTCACGGTCACCGTCACCTGGTCCGAGGTCTCCTCCGCCGTCGCCTTGTAGTCGCCGCACACCCCGCCCGTGAAGCTCACGACCAGCTCATTGCCCTCGGCCGTGTAGTCGTCCACCTTCACGTCCCGGGGGGCGGCGGTGGCGGTCGGCGCGGGCGTCGGCGTCGTGGCGGAGGTCAGATACGCCGGTTCGACGGCCGTCTGCGTCACCCGGTAGGTGTCCGCGGCCTCCGTCCCCTTCACGTCGAACAGCCAGGTCGGCACGAGCACCTGCCGGCCGCCCGAGGTGTGCGGGGCGAGCCCGAGCACCGCGTCCTCGACCGTCACGGTCTCCCGCTCGGTGGCCCCCGTGGACGACGACCCGCACGGGCTCTCCAGCCGGTCCTTCAGCGGCACCGGGCTGGCACAGCCGCCGATGCCCATCCGGTGGTCGTCGGTCCCGGGCGCCGCGTTCAGCGCGTCCAGCGCCTCCTGAGCGCTCAGCAGGGGGTACGACTGTCCCTCGGCCGGCGCCTTCAGCTGCCCGTTCCCGCCGATGACCACGCCGTCGGCGCCCACGCTGATCCCGGTCGTCCAGCTGTAGGTGGGCATCCCGGCGAACTCGGGGTCGGCGTTCACCACCCGCTGGGATCCCATGACCTGGCTCGCGTCCACCTTGGCGTCGTCCTGCCCGACGGCCTTCAGGACCGGCGCCGCCGCCTGCTTCGCGGCCGCCTCGCTCACCGGGTCGCCGGCCGGGGACGCGGGGTCCTTCGTGCACTTGGTGAGGCCGCCCGAGCAGTCGTCGGAGCCGGGCGCGTACCGGGAGAACGTCCACATGCCCGGCGCCGTACCGTTGACGCGCAGCACCGGCCCCGAGCCGTCGTTCCCCGAGCCGACCTTCCAGATCCGGCCGTCGAGCGCCGGTGTGCCTTCGACCCCGAGCGCCTTCGCGAGCCCGGCCACCTCGTCCTTGGTGACCTCGCCCTTCGCCCAGTACACGGGCGCGGAGTCCGGGCCGTCGGGAAGCGTGCCGGCGGCCTTGTACGTCACACCGTTCGGGTCGGGCTCACCGGGCGCGATGCCGTTGCCGCCGTCCCCGGTGCCGATGTCGTCCAGGGCGAGCGGGTCGGGCGTACCGCCGCCGTCGGAGGGCACCCCGGCCCCCGACCCGGACCCCGACCCACTGGTCGCCTGCGCGCTGAGATACGCCCCACCGCCGCCCACCAGCAGCACGGCGGCCGCGACGGAGGCGACGAGCACGGGCGAACGCCGCCGCCGACCGGCGGGGTGCCCTTCCTCGGCGCCCCCGGCCCCGGCGGGGGGCTCCGCACCGGCGGCGGAGGCACCCACGACGGGCTCTTCCGGTGCGACGGGCTCTTCCGTCGCGACGGGCTCTTCGGGGGCGGCGGGTTCTTCGGCGGCGGGCACGGCACGGGCGTCCTCGGCGTCGGTCTCGGCCGCCTCGGCCGCAGCGTCACCCGCCTCTGCCGCCTCTGCCGCCTCTTCCGCTTCCTCGGCCGCAGCCGTCGCCTCCCGCGCCACGGCGTCTTCCGGCACCGCCTTCTCCGGCGCCGCCTGCTCGGAACCCGATTCCTCCGGCTCGTGCGCGGCGTCGTCGTTCTCGGGTCGCTCGGTCTTCACCGCATCGCTCCTTCGGCTGCCCTGCTGTCGTACCTCACATCCCCTTTACGGGGGACGGCGATGGGACGCAGCGGGGGAGCGCACGGTTCCCCTGTTACGCGACCGGTTGCCCGACCGGCCACGCGACCGGCCACGCGACCGGCCACGCGACCGGCTATGTGACCGGCCCGAAGCCGGTCCTAGTTGCCGTAGTCCGGCATGGCCTCCAGCAGCCGGGCCGAGCGTGCCGGGACGGTGACGCCGTGGATGAGTGACGGGGAGACCGGGTGGGAAGCGATCTTCTCCGGGGCCGCCCAGTGCGGAGCCATCAGCGCGCAGTCACCGCGCAGCGACGCGAGGTCGCCTTCGCCGTCGGCCGGAGCGGGGGAGCGGAACTCAAGGTTCATCATGGTCGAACCGTAGGCACGCTCGACCTCGCGAAGAAAGATCTACTATCGGGTAGTTTTGTCGGCTTCAGTGGCGGCGGCCGACCCGGTAGCGTGAACTGTCAATCCCCCTCCCCTCAGGAGAGTCCACGCCGTGCGCATCGCAGTCACCGGCTCCATCGCAACCGACCACCTCATGACGTTCCCCGGCCGCTTCGCGGACCAGCTCGTCGCGGACCAGCTCCACACGGTCTCGCTCTCCTTCCTGGTCGACAACCTGGACGTCCGCCGGGGCGGGGTGGGCGCGAACATCGCCTTCGGCATGGGACAGCTCGGCACCAGGCCGATCCTGGTGGGTGCCGCGGGCTTCGACTTCGACGAGTACCGGTCCTGGCTGGAGCGGCACGGCGTCGACACCGAGTCGGTCCGCATCTCCGAGACCCTGCACACCGCCCGCTTCGTGTGCACCACGGACGCCGACCACAACCAGATCGGCTCCTTCTACACCGGCGCGATGAGCGAGGCCCGCCTCATCGAACTGAAGACGGTCGCGGACCGCGTCGACGGCCTCGACCTGGTGCTGATCGGCGCCGACGACCCGGAGGGCATGCTCCGCCACACGGAGGAGTGCCGCTCCCGCTCGATCCCGTTCGCCGCCGACTTCTCCCAGCAGATCGCCCGGATGCCGGGCGACGAGATCCGGATACTGCTGGAGGGCGCGGCGTACCTCTTCTCGAACGAGTACGAGAAGGGCCTGATCGAGTCGAAGACCGGCTGGTCGGACGCCGAGATCCTGGCCAGGGTCGGCCATCGCGTCACCACCCTCGGCGCGCGCGGTGTCCGGATCGAGCGGGTCGGCGAGGACCCGATCGAGGTCGGCTGCCCGGACGAGGAGCGCAAGGCCGACCCCACCGGCGTCGGCGACGCCTTCCGCGCCGGGTTCCTCTCCGGTCTGGTCTGGGGCGTCTCCCTGGAGCGCGCCGCCCAGGTCGGCTGCATGCTCGCCACCCTGGTCATCGAGACGGTCGGCACCCAGGAGTACCAGCTGCGCCGCGCCCACTTCATGGACCGGTTCACCAAGGCGTACGGCGACGAGGCCGCCGCCGAGGTCAAGAAGCACCTGAACTAGTCAGGAGACCCGGCGGACCACATAGGCCGAGCCGTGGTCCGCCGGCTCCTCACCGACGTACTCCTGCCCCCGCATCTCGCACCACGCGGGAATGTCGAGCCGGGCCGCCTCGTCGTCGGACAGCACCCGTACCGTGCCGCCCACCGGCACGTCCCCGATGACCTTGGCCAGCTCGATGACGGGAATCGGGCACCGCCTGCCGAGGGCGTCGACCACGAGGACGTCGTCCCGCACGAGGGTCACAGGGGCGACGGGTGCCCCCAGCTTCTCGCGCACCCCGGCCACCACCCCCGGCAGAACGGCCAGAAACCGTTCCACGTCCTCCTCGGTGGCCCCCAGCGGCAACGACACCCGTACGTTCCCCTCGCTGAGCACTCCCATCGCCTTGAGCACATGGCTCGGCGTCAGCGTGTCGCTGGTGCAGGACGACCCGGACGACACCGAGAACCCCTCCTGGTCCAGCCCGTGGAGCAGCGCCTCCCCGTCGACGTACAGACAGGAGAAGGTGACGATCCCCGGCAGCCGCCGTACCGGATCCCCCACCACCTCCACGTCCGGCACCAGTGCGGGCACCCGTACCCGGATCCGCTCCGTCAGTTCCCGCAGCCGTACGGCCTCCCGGTCCGCCTCGGCCCGCACGGCCCGCAGGGACGCGGCGGCGGCCACGATCGCCGGCAGACCGCCGAACTCCTCCTTCTCCCGCGCCGCGAACCGCACCCCCTTGCGCACCACGAGCAGCCCGACCCCCGTCGGCCCGCCCCACTTGCGCGCACTCCCCGTCAACACGGACCAGCCCCCTTCCACCGGCCCCCACCCCACCGACTGCGCCGCATCCACCAGCAACGGCACCCCCGCCCCCCGGCACACCTCGGCCACCTCCACCACCGGCTGCACGGTCCCCACCTCGTGATTCGCCGACTGCAGCACCGCGAGCGCGGTGTCCGGCCGCAGGGCCCCCGCATACGCCTGGGCGTCCACCGCCCCCGTCCGGTCGACACCCACCCGTGTCACCGTCCCGCCGTCGCCCTCGTGGACCTCGGCCGAACGGAGCACAGAGGAATGTTCGACAGCGGACACGATCAGGTGACGTCCGACCCGCCGACGCGCCGCCAACACCCCTGCGATGCCTGTCTGAACGGCCCGCGCGCCGGAAGACGTGAAGACCAGCTCGTCCGCCCGGCACCCGACGGCCTCGGCAGCGGCTTCCCGCGCCGCGTCCAACAGCATCCGAGCCCGCCGCCCTTCCCGATACAACCGTCCGGGATCCGCCCACCCGTCGTCTAGGGCTGCCGACAACGCCTGACGGGCGACGGGGTGCAGGGGAGCGGCTGAGGCGGCATCAAAGTAGGACACACAGCAACGTTAAAACGCGGCTGCCTTTCGACGGGGCGCGGGGAACCGCGCGACAAGCCGCAACGCACCTGAACTCGCCACACAAACCGCACCCCCCGAGCTACTGGGCGCTTTCGGGTGACCGCGCGCGCGTATGCCACCCTCCCCGCAACCCCCCGGAGGGCGTCGGCTAGGGTTTGGTCCGCATAAACATCCAAACCCCTGCCCGACGCAGGGCGGCGACCGACCAGCGAGAAGGCCAGGCCGCAGCCGACCCGCGCGGGCGAGACTCTCGGGAAGGCGCTACGTGAGTCCCAACGGCTCCGACCGCTCGCCGCGGCGCCCGATGCGGCGGAAGCTGCTGCAGGCAATGACCGCGGGCCTGGTCCTGGCGACCGCCACCGGTTGCACATACAAGGACTTCCCCCGCCTTGGCATGCCCACCCCGACCACGGAAGAGGCTCCGCGGATCCTCTCCCTGTGGCAGGGCTCCTGGGCAGCCGCGCTGGCCACCGGCGTGCTGGTGTGGGGCCTGATCCTGTGGAGTGCTTTCTTCCACCGGCGCAGTCGCACGAAGGTCGAAGTTCCTCCACAGACCCGGTACAACATGCCCATCGAGGCGCTGTACACGGTTGTTCCGATCATCATCGTCTCGGTGCTGTTCTACTTCACCGCCCGTGACGAGACGAAGCTCCTGAGCCTCGACAAGAAGCCGGACGTCACGGTCAACGTGGTCGGCTTCCAGTGGAGCTGGTGCTTCAACTACATCGAGAGCGTCGACGGTTCCACCGGCGACGCGAAGACCGATGAGAACCTGGCCGCGATCCCGGACCGGTTCAAGAAGGACTTCCCGGCCGACGCCGGCGGCGTGTACACCTGCGGTGTCCCCAACGAGCGGAACCCGCAGACCAACAACCCGGGTCCGACCCTCTGGCTCCCCGAGGGCAAGACGGTCCGTTTCGTCCTCACCTCGCGTGACGTCATCCACTCCTTCTGGGTGGTGCCGTTCCTGATGAAGATGGACGTCATCCCGGGGCACACCAACTCCTTCCAGGTGACCCCCAACAAGGAGGGCACCTTCCTGGGCAAGTGCGCCGAGCTCTGCGGCGTCGACCATTCCCGGATGCTGTTCAACGTGAAGGTCGTCTCCCCCGAGCGGTACGAGCAGCACCTCAAGGACCTCGCCAAGAAGGGGCAGACCGGTTACGTTCCCGCGGGCATCGAGCAGACCGCCCATGAGAAGAACCGGGAGACGAACAACCTGTGAGCATCCTCAACGAACCCCAGGGTGCCGCGGCAGCTGAAGCTCCCTACGAGAATGAGCTGCCGGTCCGGCGCAAGCAGCCCGGCAATGTCGTGATCAAGTGGCTGACCACCACCGACCACAAGACCATCGGTACCTTGTACCTGGTCACGTCGTTCGCGTTCTTCTGCATCGGCGGCGTGATGGCGCTCTTCATGCGCGCCGAGCTGGCCCGTCCGGGTCTGCAGATCATGTCGAACGAGCAGTTCAACCAGGCGTTCACGATGCACGGCACGATCATGCTGCTGATGTTCGCGACGCCGCTGTTCGCCGGCTTCACCAACTGGATCATGCCGCTCCAGATCGGTGCCCCGGACGTCGCCTTCCCCCGCCTGAACATGTTCGCCTACTGGCTGTACCTGTTCGGCTCGACGATCGCCGTCGGCGGCTTCCTCACCCCGTCGGGCGCGGCCGACTTCGGCTGGTTCGCCTACAGCCCGCTGTCGGACGCGGTCCGCTCCCCGGGTATCGGCGCCGACCTGTGGATCATGGGTCTGGCCTTCTCCGGCTTCGGCACCATCCTCGGCGCGGTCAACTTCATCACCACCATCATCTGCATGCGCGCGCCGGGCATGACCATGTTCCGCATGCCGATCTTCGTGTGGAACGTGCTGCTGACCGCCGTCCTGGTCCTGCTCGCCTTCCCCGTCCTCGCGGCGGCCCTGTTCGCCCTGGAGGCGGACCGAAAATTCGGGGCACACGTCTTCGACGCGGCAAACGGCGGGGCCTTGCTGTGGCAACACCTCTTCTGGTTCTTCGGCCACCCAGAGGTGTACATCATCGCCCTGCCGTTCTTCGGCATCATCAGTGAGATCATCCCGGTCTTCTCCCGCAAGCCGATGTTCGGCTACATGGGCCTGATCGCCGCGACGATCGCCATCGCCGGCCTCTCCGTGACGGTGTGGGCGCACCACATGTACGTCACGGGCGGTGTGCTCCTGCCGTTCTTCTCCTTCATGACGTTCCTCATCGCCGTCCCGACCGGTGTGAAGTTCTTCAACTGGATCGGCACGATGTGGAAGGGGTCACTGAGTTTCGAGACCCCGATGCTGTGGGCGACGGGCTTCCTCATCACCTTCACCTTCGGTGGTCTGACCGGCGTCATCCTGGCCTCGCCGCCGATGGACTTCCACGTCTCCGACTCGTACTTCGTGGTGGCGCACTTCCACTACGTGGTCTTCGGCACGGTCGTCTTCGCGATGTTCGCCGGCTTCCACTACTGGTGGCCGAAGATGACCGGCAAGATGCTCGACGAGCGCCTCGGCAAGATCACCTTCTGGACGCTGTTCATCGGCTTCCACGGCACGTTCCTGGTCCAGCACTGGCTCGGTGCCGAGGGCATGCCGCGTCGTTACGCCGACTACCTGGCGGCGGACGGCTTCACCGCCCTGAACACGATCTCGACGATCAGCTCGTTCGTCCTCGGTCTGTCGATCCTGCCGTTCTTCTACAACGTGTGGAAGACGGCCAAGTACGGCAAGCCGGTGGAGGTCGACGACCCGTGGGGCTACGGCCGTTCGCTCGAATGGGCGACCTCCTGCCCGCCGCCGCGGCACAACTTCCTCACCCTGCCGCGGATCCGCAGCGAATCGCCGGCGTTCGACCTGCACCACCCCGAGATCGCCGCGCTCGAGCAGCTTGAGCACAGCGGCCACGGTGCCAGCGCCATCGCGGGCAGCAAGGAGGCCGGCAAGTGAAGATCCAGGGCAAGATGTTCATGTGGCTGAGCGTCTTCGTCCTCGCCATGGCGGTCGTCTATGGCGTGTGGTCGAAGGAGCCGGCCGGTACCACGGCCCTCTTCCTGGCCTTCGGCCTGTGCATCATGATCGGCTTCTACCTGGGCTTCACCGCCCGGCGGGTCGACGCGGGTGCCCAGGACAACAAGGAGGCCGACGTCGCCGACGACGCCGGCGAGATCGGGTTCTTCAGCCCGCACAGCTGGCAGCCGCTCTCCCTCGCCACCGGAGGTGCCCTGGCCTTCCTGGGCGTCGCGGTCGGCTGGTGGCTGCTGTACTTCTCGGTGCCGCTGATCCTGATCGGCCTGTGGGGCTGGGTCTTCGAGTACTACCACGGTGAGAACCGCACCCAGTAGCACACACGGCACACCGGGGAACCCGGACACTCCGCACGGAGGGTCCGGGTTCCTTCGTTTGCCGTAATCCCTGTCCTCCATCCGAGGCGCCCAGCGCGCCGTGGTTGACGCGGCTCCCTAGCGTGAAGCCATGAGCCCCACACCACGCCCTCGCACTGTCGTCAGCTGCACCCTGCTGGTGATCACCGTCGGCGCGGGCGCTGTCACCGCCTGCGGCTCCGACGGCAACCCCCTCGCCGAGCGCCCCTACGACGCGAGCGACCAGATCTCCTTCAACGGCCCCACGGGCGACGGCAAGAAGGCCGACCCCGACAAGCCCCTGGAGGTCGTCGCGGAGGACTCCGACGAGCCCATCACGGACGTCACCGCCGTGGACGCCTCGGGCCGCTACGTGGCCGGCGAACTCTCCGCCGACGGCAGCCGCTGGCACAGCACCGAGCCACTGGCCGCAGACGCCCACTACACGGTCCGCGTGAGCACCGAGGACGACAGCGGCGCCCCCGGCCGCCGGGTCCTCACCTTCCACACCGGCAAGCCCACCGCCCCGAAGCGGCTGACGGTCGAGTTCGGCCCCGACGCGGGCAAGTACGGCGTCGGCCAGCCCGTCACCGCCAAGCTCAGCGAGCCCGTCAAGGACCCCGTCCAGCGGGCCGTCGTCGAACGGTCCCTGAAGGTCGACTCCACGCCCTTCGTGGCGGGCGCCTGGCACTGGGTGGACGACAAGGAACTCCACTACCGCCCCAAGGACTACTGGCCCGCCCAGGCCACCGTCCGCGCCCACAGCAACCTGGACGGCATAAAGATCGGCGACCGTCTCTGGGGCGCGAAGTCCAAGGACCTCAGACTGTCCATCGGCGACCGCGTCATCGCCGTCACGAACGCCGCGACCCACTCCATGACGGTCTACAAGAACGACGCGGTGATCAACACCATCCCCGTCACCACCGGCAAGCCCGGCTTCGACACCCGCAACGGCGTCAAGGTGGTCCTGGGCAAGGAGTACCTCGTACGCATGCGCGGCACCACGGTGGGCATCGCCGAAGGATCGGCCGAGTCCTACGACCTCGACGTCTACTACGCCACCCGGGTCACCTGGAGCGGCGAGTACGTCCACGCCGCCCCCTGGTCCGTGGGCTCCCAGGGCTCCGCGAACGTCAGCCACGGCTGCACCGGCATGAGCACGTCCAACGCCGAGTGGTTCTTCGACACGTTCCGCCCCGGCGACGTCGTCCAGGTCGTCAACAGCGCCGGCCACACGATGGAACCCTTCGGCAACGGCTTCGGCGACTGGAACCTCGACTGGCCCAAGTGGAAGCAGGGCAGCGCCCTGACCACCGGCAAGCAGAAGATCCAGGAGGACACGTCAACCCTCCAGCCGAGGCCGGCGTGACGTTCTTTGTCTTCTAGGGGCGCGGGGAACCGCGCGACAAGCCCACGACGGCCCGCACTCGCGCTGAGACCCCCACGCCCCACCCCGCTAGGCGCTCTGAAGGTTCTTCTGCCGCAACAGGGAAGCCAGCGCGCCGGCGAACTCCACAGGCTCGACCGGCAAGGTCACCGCCGCCTCGGCCCGAGACCACGTGGCCAGCCACGCATCCTGCGGCCGCCCGATGAGAACCAGCACCGGCGGACACCGGAACACCTCGTCCTTGACCTGCCGGCACAACCCCATGCCCCCCATGGGCGTGGACTCCCCGTCGAACACACACACGTCGATCCCGCCCCGGTCCAGCTCCGTGAGCACCGCCGCGGCAGTGGCGCACTCGATGAACTCGACAGGCGGAACATCGGGAGCGGGCCGTCGGCCGGAGGCCAACCGCACCTGCGAGCGGGTGTTGGAGTCGTCGCTGTAGACCAGCACCGTGGCGGTCGGCTGCATTGTTCCTCCGAAGACGTCAGCGTCGTACGGACAGGCCCTGTGAGCCGGATGTTACTCCGTTCAACACCACGTCAACACCGGTACGGATGGCATAGACACCCCGAACGGCACCCCCGGGAGTGAGGGCGGGATAAGCGACCGACATAATGTCGGTCGTGGCGACAGCAACGACAGTAGATACCGGGCACGCGCACCCGTCGGTCAATCGGCCGAACCTCACCAGCGTCGGAACCATCATCTGGCTGAGCTCCGAGCTGATGTTCTTCGCGGCCCTCTTCGCGATGTACTTCACCCTGCGATCGGTGACGGGTCCCGATCACTGGAAGGAGATGGCCGAGTCCCTGAACTTCCCGTTCTCGGCCACCAACACCACGATCCTGGTGCTCTCCTCCCTCACCTGCCAGCTCGGCGTGTTCGCCGCCGAGCGGGGTGACGTGAAGAAGCTCCGGGGCTGGTTCATCATCACCTTCATCATGGGTGCGATCTTCATCGGCGGTCAGATCTTCGAGTACACCGAGCTGGTGAAGAAGGACGGGCTCTCGCTCTCCTCGGACCCGTACGGCTCGGTCTTCTACCTGACCACCGGCTTCCACGGCATGCACGTGACGGGCGGCCTCATCGCCTTCCTGTTCGTCCTCGGCCGCACCTACGCGGCGAAGAGGTTCACCCACGAGCAGGCGACCGCGGCGATCGTCGTGTCCTACTACTGGCACTTCGTCGACGTCGTCTGGATCGGTCTCTTCGCCACGATCTACATGATCAAGTAGCTGGGCCCGCTCCACGCGCCCCAGAAGCGCAACCGAACTAGCACCGCCGAAGCATCGACGAAGCATCGACGCAGAAGATCCTGACACCGGGGTAATCCGTGAAAAAGCTCTCCGCACGACGACGCCATCCGCTGGCGGCGCTCGTCGTCCTACTCCTCGCGCTGGCGTGCACGGGGGGGCTGTACGCCGTGTTCGCGCCCGCGGGCAAGGCACAGGCAGATGAAACCGCCCAGTCCCTGGCCATCGACGAGGGCAAGAAGCTCTTCGCCGTAGGCTGCGCCAGCTGCCACGGCACCGGCGGTCAGGGCAGCTCCGACGGTCCGAGTCTGGTCGGCGTGGGCGCCGCGGCCGTCGACTTCCAGGTCGGCTCCGGGCGTATGCCGGCGGCCACCTCCGAGGGCCCCCAGGTGGTGAAGAAGAAGAACATCTACACCCAGGCCCAGATCGACCAGCTCGCCGCGTACGTCGCCTCCCTCGGCGCCGGCCCGAACGTCCCGACCGAGGCCCAGTACGGCCCGGAGGGCGCGGACATCGCCAAGGGCGGTGAGCTGTTCCGCACCAACTGCGCCCAGTGCCACAACTTCACCGGCAAGGGCGGCGCCCTCACCAAGGGCAAGTTCGCTCCGACCCTCGAGGACGTGGACCCCAAGCACATCTACGAGGCCATGCAGACCGGCCCGCAGAACATGCCCTCCTTCCCCGACACCACCCTGTCGGAGCAGAACAAGAAGGACATCATCGCGTACCTGCACGCGGTCAACGGCAGTGAGACGAACAACCCCGGTGGTCTGGAGCTGGGCGGCCTCGGGCCGGTCAGTGAGGGCCTGTTCTCCTGGATCTTCGGTCTCGGCGCGCTGATCGCGGTCGCCGTCTGGGTCGCCGCTCGGACCGCAAAGGCCAAGAAGTCATGAGTAGCCAAGACATTCCCGAAGAGAACCTGCCCGCTGAGCAGGGCCACGCGCACGGCAGCGCCGTAGGGGTCGCGGACGAGCGGAACCCGTTCGCGGACCCCGGGCTGCCGCCCCACGAGCACCGTGTCCAGGACATCGACGAGCGGGCCGCCAAGCGGTCCGAGCGCGCGGTCGCCTTCCTGTTCACCCTGTCGATGCTCGCCACTGTCGGCTTCATCGCCTCCTATGTGGCGATCCCCGCCGACAAGTCGGTCTTCGTGTTCCCGATCGGTCACCTCAGCGCGCTGAACTTCGCGCTGGGTCTGACCCTGGGCACGGCGCTGTTCACCATCGGCGCCGGCGCGGTCCACTGGGCCCGCACCCTGATGTCGGACGTCGAGGTCGCCGACGACCGGCACCCGATCGCGGCCGAACCCGAGGTCCGTGCCAAGGTCCACGCGGACTTCAAGCAGGGCGCCAAGGAGTCGGCGATGGGTCGGCGCAAGCTGATCCGCAACACGATGTTCGGCGCGCTCACCCTGGTGCCGCTCTCCGGCGTCGTACTGCTGCGCGACCTCGGCCCGCTGCCCGAGGACAAGCTGCGCCACACGCTGTGGGCCAAGGGCAAGCTCCTCGTCAACATGAACACGAACGAGCCGCTGCGCGCCTCGGACGTCGCCGTCGGTTCGCTCACCTTCGCCAAGCCCGAGGGCCTGGAGGAGCACGACGAGGAGTTCCAGAACGAGATCGCCAAGGCCGCCCTGATGATCGTCCGGCTCCAGCCCGACAACATCAAGGACAAGCGCGAGCTCGAGTGGTCGCACGAGGGCATCGTGGCGTACTCGAAGATCTGCACCCACGTCGGTTGCCCGATCTCCCTGTACGAGCAGCAGACGCACCACGTGCTGTGCCCCTGCCACCAGTCCACCTTCGACCTCTCCGACGGTGCCCGAGTGATCTTCGGCCCCGCCGGTCACGCCCTGCCGCAGCTGCGTATCGGCGTGAACGACGAGGGCTACCTCGAGGCGCTCGGCGACTTCGAAGAGCCCGTCGGTCCTGCTTTCTGGGAGCGCGGATGAGCACCAACGAGAACAACGAGCGGCGCGGCAAAGCGCCCGCCGGCGAGCGCGTCGCCGACTGGGCCGACGGCCGGCTGGGGATCTACTCCCTCGCCAAGGCCAACATGCGCAAGATCTTCCCCGACCACTGGTCGTTCATGTTGGGCGAGGTCTGCCTCTACAGCTTCATCATCATCATCCTGACGGGTGTGTACCTGACGCTGTTCTTCCACCCGTCGATGAACGAGGTGGAGTACCACGGCAGCTACATCCCGCTCCAGGGACAGCTGATGTCCGAGGCGTTCAGCTCGACCCTGCACATCTCCTTCGACGTGCGCGGCGGTCTGCTCATCCGGCAGATCCACCACTGGGCGGCGCTGATCTTCCTCGCCGGCATGTTCGTGCACATGATGCGCGTGTTCTTCACGGGCGCGTTCCGCAAGCCGCGTGAGATCAACTGGCTGTTCGGCTTCCTGCTGTTCGTCCTGGGCATGTTCACCGGCTTCACCGGTTACTCGCTCCCGGACGACCTGCTCTCCGGCACCGGCGTCCGCTTCACCCAGGGCGCCATCCTGTCGATGCCGATCGTCGGCACGTACATCTCGATGTTCCTGTTCGGCGGGGAGTTCCCGGGCCACGACTTCGTGGCGCGGTTCTACTCGATCCACATCCTGCTGCTGCCGGGCATCATGCTCGGTCTCGTGGTCGGCCACCTGATCCTGGTCTTCTACCACAAGCACACGCAGTTCGCGGGCCCCGGCAAGACCAACAAGAACGTCGTCGGCATGCCGCTGCTGCCGGTCTACATGGCCAAGGCCGGAGGCTTCTTCTTCCTGGTCTTCGGTGTCATCGCGGTCATCGCCGGCATCGCGCAGATCAACCCGATCTGGGCCATGGGCCCCTACCGTCCGGACCAGGTGTCCACCGGCGCCCAGCCCGACTGGTACATGGGCTTCGCCGAGGGTCTGATCCGTTTCATGCCGGGCTGGGAGGTCAACATCTGGGGCCACACCCTGGTCCTCGGTGTGTTCATCCCGCTGGTCCTCTTCGGTGTCGTCCTCGCCGCGTTCGCCCTCTACCCCTTCATCGAGTCGTGGGTCACGGGCGACAAGCGCGAGCACCACATCCTGGACCGTCCGCGCAACGCCCCCACGCGCACCGCGTTGGGAGTCGCCTGGGTCACGATGTACATGATCACCCTGGTGGGCGGCGGCAACGACCTGTGGGCCACGCACTTCCATCTGTCGATCAACTCGATCACCTGGTTCGTCCGGATCTTCTTCTTCGTCGGACCGGTCATCGCGTACGTCATCACCAAGCGGATCTGTCTCGGCCTCCAGCGCCGCGACCGGGACAAGGTGCTGCACGGCCGGGAGACCGGCACCATCAAGCGCCTGCCGCACGGTGAGTTCATCGAGATCCACGAGCCGCTCAGCCAGGAGCAGCTGCACACCCTCACGGCTCACGAGCAGTACGAGCCGGCCGCGATCGGTCCGGCGGTCGACGAGAACGGCGTCGAGCGCAAGATCAAGCGTTCCGAGAAGCTGCGCGCCAAGGTCAGCGACGCGTACTTCGGCGAGGACCAGCAGATCCCGAAGCCGACCGTGGAGGAGTACAAGGAGATCACGAGCGGCCACGGCCACCACTGATCGCTGAGGCGTCGCCACGCCCCGCACGAAGGGCCCCGTCCGCTGTTCGGACGGGGCCCTTCGCCGTGTCCCCTGGCTGGATAGGGTGGGGGCATCCTGTCCTTTTCGAGGTACGACACCCAGGAGCGGCTATGAGCGCTGTGACCCCCGCTGGAGGCGACACCGCGGCGGGCCGTTCCTGGCCCGACGTGCTGAACGCCCTGCTGTACGGCCGCGACCAGAGCGCCGAGGCCACGGGGTGGGCGATGGACCGGATCATGCGCGGCGAGGCGACGGACGCTCAGATCGCCGGGTTCGTGGTGGCCCTGCGGGCCAAGGGCGAGACCGTCGAGGAGATCAACGGACTCGTGCGGACCATGTACGAGCACGCCAACGTGATCGAGGTGCCCGGCCGGACGGTGGACATCGTCGGCACCGGCGGCGACGGCGCCAAGACCGTCAACATCTCCACCATGTCGGCGATCGTCGTCGCCGGCGCGGGCGCCACGGTCGTCAAGCACGGCAACCGGGCCGCGTCCTCCGCCTCCGGCGCCTCGGACGTCCTGGAGAAGCTCGGGGTCAACCTGGAGCTGACCCCGGCACGGGTGGCCGAGGTGGCCCAGGAGGCCGGGATCACCTTCTGCTTCGCGGTGAAGTTCCACCCGGCGCTGCGCCACGCGGGTGCCGCCCGCGGCCAGCTGGGCATCCGCACGGTGTTCAACATCCTCGGCCCGCTGACCAACCCCGCCCGGGTGCGGGCCCAGGCGGTCGGGGTCGCGGACCCGCGCATGGCGCCGGTCGTCGCGGGCGTCTTCGCCGAGCGCGGCAACTCCTCGCTGGTCTTCCGGGGTGACGACGGCCTCGACGAGCTGACCACCACCGCCACCTCCCGGGTGTGGGTCGTACGCGACGGCAAGGTCACCGAGGAGACCTTCGACCCGCGTGACGTCGGCCTCGAACTGGTCCCGGTGGAGGCCCTGCGGGGCGGGGACCCGTCGTTCAACGCCGAGGTCGCCCGTCGACTCCTGGACGGCGAGACGGGCCCGGTCCGGGACGCCGTCCTGCTGAACTCGGCGGCGGCCCTGGTGGCCCTGGAGCCGGGCTCCGGGACCCTCGCGGAGCAGATCCGCGCCGGCATGGACCGGGCGGCGGAGTCGATCGACTCGGGCGCCGCCAAGCGGGCCCTGGACCGCTGGGTCGCCGCCAGCAACGCGTAACCGTCGCCGGTGCGGTCCCGCGATCCGGACACGGGTTGCGGGACCGCGATCACTTCACGTACGTTCCTGTACCAGGTCATGAGTGACAGTCATGAGGCCCCGGCCGACTGTCCGGCAACCCTCCGTCCGTGGCGGGGTGCCCCGGGTGAAGACCAGGCCGTAGGCAGTGAGGTCTACGGCAAGCGCGGACCCCTCGCACGCCAGGGGTCCTGGTCTCGAGGGAGTCTTCCGTGAGCAAGCGAATGCGATAGGGCGTAGAGCCCCGCCTCCGCACATCCCTTTTCTCCTTGCTGCCTTTCCTCTCACGGGAGCTTTGTCATGTCCGTCTCCACCGCTGTCTCCAACGCTGCCTCCGCCCAGGACATTTGTGCGCCTCTGCCCGTTCTCGGCCGGGATGTCACCGTGCCGCTGGTCACCGGCGGTGAGGTGACCTACGCGGCGCTCGACTACGCGGCCAGCGCCCCCGCCCTCCAGCGGGTCTGGGACGACGTCGCGGCCTACGCGCCGTACTACGGCAGCGTCCACCGGGGCGCCGGCTACCTCTCGCAGCTCTCCACGGACCTCTTCGAGAACGCCCGCAAGACCGTCGCCGAGTTCCTCGACTGCCGCGCGGACGACCAACTGGTCTTCACCCGCTCCACCACGGACTCCCTGAACCTCCTGGCCGCCGCCCTCCCCGCCGGCTGCCAGGTCTTCGTCTTCGAGACCGAGCACCACGCCTCCCTGCTCCCCTGGACGGACGCCCGGGTCACCTACCTCGACGCCCCGCGCACCCCGGCGCAGGCCGTGGCGACCCTGGAGCAGGCCCTCGCCGCCCGCGACCCGCACGGACCGGCCCTGGTCTGCGTCACCGGCGCCTCGAACGTCACCGGCGAGCTGTGGCCCGTACGCGAGCTCGCGGCGGCAGCGCACGCGCACGGCGCCCGGATCGTCCTGGACGCCGCCCAGCTGGCCCCCCACCACCCGGTGAGCGTCCGTGACCTGGACGTCGACTGGGTCGCCTTCTCCGGCCACAAGCTGTACGCCCCCTTCGGCTCCGGAGTCCTGGCCGGCCGCGCCGACTGGCTGCAGGCCGCCGAGCCCTACCTCGCGGGCGGCGGGGCCAGCCGCCGGGTCACCCGGCGCGAGGACGGGGGAGTGGCCGTGGAGTGGCACGAGAGCGCCGCCCGCCACGAGGCCGGCTCCCCGAACGTCATCGGCGTCTACTCCATCGCGTCGGCCTGCAAGGCCCTCACGGAGGCCGGCTTCGACACGCTGGTCGCCCGGGAGCGGTACCTGATCGAGAAGGTGCGGGCGGGCCTGGCCGAGGTCCCGGAGGTGCGGATCCTCTCCCTCTTCGGCGACGACGCCCCGCGCGTCGGCGTGATCTCCTTCGTCGTCGACGGCTGGAACAGCTCCCACTTCGCCGCGGCCCTCTCCGCCGAGTACGGCATCGGCGTCCGCGACGGCCTCTTCTGCGCCCACCCCCTGGTCCGCACCCTCCTCGGCACCGCCCCCGAGTCCCAGGGCGACTGCGGGGCCCCCGAGGCGGCGCCGGGAGAGAAGTCCCTCAACGCCATCCGGGTCAGCTTCGGCGCCGGCACCCCCGACGAGCACGTCGACCGCTTCGTGACCGCGGTGCGCGAACTGGTCACCGACGGTGCGAAGTGGACGTATCGCACGGAGGACGGCCGATGCGTACCGGCCGTCTGACGGACTGACGTCTACCTCTGCCGATACGCTCCCCTCGGCAGCTGTACGGAGGGCAGGGGGAGCACGGAGTGCGGGAGCTGCACGAGACGGATCCTCGGACCATCGGTCCCTACACGGTCCTGGGCAGGCTCGGGTCCGGCGGCATGGGCGAGGTGTATCTCGCCGAGGCGCGCGGCGGGCTGCGGCTCGCCGTGAAGGTGGTGCGGTCCGAACACGCGGAGGACCGTACCTTCCGCGCGCGCTTCAGACACGAGGTGCGGGCCGCGCAGAGCGTCGGCGGGGCGGGGACCTACACCGCCAGGGTCGTGGACGCCGACACCGGCGCCGTACGGCCGTGGATGGCCACCGAGTTCGTGGAGGGGCCGAACCTGCGGGACGCGGTCCTCGACGGCGGGCCCCTGCCGGGGGACGCGGTACGGCTCCTCGCGGCGGCGCTCGGCGAGGCACTGGCCGCGATCCACGCCAAGGGGCTGGTGCACCGGGACCTCAAGCCCTCGAACATCCTGCTGGCGGCGGACGGCCCCCGGGTCATCGACTTCGGGATCGTCCGGGCCCTGGAGGGGACGGCGCTGACCCGGACCGGGGTGGTCGTCGGGTCGGTCGGCTATGTCTCGTCGGAGCAGATCCGCAACGGCGCCCATGTGGGGCCGGCCTGTGACGTCTTCTCGCTGGGCGCGGTCCTCGCGTACGCGGCCGGCGGACGGGAACCGTTCGGCGAGGGACAGGACTCGGTCGTCCTGCTGCGGATCCTGACCGGGGACGTCGATCTGTCCGCCGTACCGGAGCGGGATCTGCCGCTGGTGGAGTCGTGTCTGCGGGACGACCCCGGCGCACGGCCGACGCCCGCGGACGTGGTCGCGGCCGCGGGCCACACCGCGCGCTCCCTGCGGGAGGGCCTGCGGGCCGGCTGGTACGCCACCGACGCCCCGGCGGCGCCCGGGGCCCCGGACGGCGACGAGCGCTGGATGCCGGAACAGGGCTCACGGGAGCGGGAGAGCCGGGTCGAGTACGTGGCGCCCATGACGGCGGCCGACTTACCGACGGTCGTGGAGACCTCGCCACGGCCGCCCTCGCGGCGGCGGCTGCTGGGCCTCCTGGGCGGCGGCGCGGGGGTCGTGGCGGCCGGGGGCCTCGGCGGATGGCTGCTGCTGGACTCCTCGGACGGCACGGTCCGGGTCACGGCCGGCCCCACCCCCTCCGCGGCGTCGGGAACGCCCCGAGTGGGCTGGCAGTACAAGGTCCAGGGGCTGGGCGGGAAGCGCGGGCCCTGCGCCGCGCTGTCGCCCGACGGGAAGCGTCTGTACGTGGGCGGTACGGACGGCTCGCTGCACGCCGTGGGTCTGGACGGACTGAACGTCTGGCAGACCGGGCTGGGCGGGGAGGTCATGCCCCCGCTCGCCACCGCCGACGGCGTCTACTGTCTGCTGTTCGACGGGCAGGAGGGCGCCTCGAAACTCTGCGCGCTCAGCCATGCCGGGAAGGTGCGCTGGACCAAGCCGCTCGCCGCGGCCAACAGCCAGTTCCCGGTGGCCTCGGGCCGGCTGGTCCTGGTGTCGTACGGCGAGAGCTCGAACGCGGGCGGGGTGCGGGCGTACGCCCCCGACGGCAGCGTGCGGTGGAGCACGTCCACCGGGGCGGCGCCCACCAGCGAGCCCATGGTCGCGGACGGCGTGGTGTACGTCGGCACCTTCGGGGACGAGGTACGGGCCCTGGACGCGGCGAACGGGAAGCGGCTGTGGACCGCGCAGGCGGGCCCCGACACCGGGCGGCCCACGCGGGTCGCGGACGCGCTGGTGGTCGGCTCCGGCGGCGAGCAGACGCTGCACGGCCTCGGGCTGACCGGCGCGCGGCGGTGGCAGAAGTCCGACAACCAGCTGGGCGGTGGCCGCTACCTCACCTGGGTGGCCTTCGGCGGCCTCGCCGTCACCGCGAGCGACTACCAGCTCGTGGCCCTGCGCCCCGCCGACGGATCGACGGCCTGGACCCTCCAGCTCGCGGGCGAGGGCATCCAGTACAGCGATCCCACGGTCTCGGGCGGCACCGTCTACCTGCGCAAGGGCTCGATGCTCTACGGCGTGAACCGCCGGGGCAGGCAGACCTGGCAGCAGCGCGCCGAGGGCGGAGCGGCCATCGGCACCCAGAGCCCGGTCGTCCACGGGAACCGCATCTACGTCGCCACCGCCGACGGCATCACCGCCCTCGCCCTGAAGAAGTCCTAGCTGTCGAGGCCGATCGCGAAGGCCGCCTCGAGATCGTGCTGGGAGTAGGTGCGGAACGCGACGTGGGTGTCCGTGCCCTCGACGCCCGGGATCTTGCTGATGCTGCCCGGGATGACCTCCGCGAGGTCCTCGTGCTGCTTCACCCGCACCATGGCGATCAGGTCGTAGGTGCCCGTGACGGAGAAGACCTCACTGACACTGTCCAGCGCGGCGATCCGCTCCGCGATCTCGGGGATCCGGTCCACGCTGGTCTTGATCAGGACGATCGCGGTGATCACGGCTGGTTCTCTCCCTCGGGGGCCGGAGCTGGGGCGGCCCTCACTCTAGTCGCAGGACGAAAACCGGCCCACGCGCAGCAGAGGCCGAGGCCGAAGCCCAGCAGGTGGGCCAGGTACGCCACCCCGGGCCCCTGCGCGGCCTGCCGCAGCGCGACCCACTGGAGGGCCGCCCAGAACGGGAGGACGACCCACGCCGGGAACCGCAGCGGCAGGAAGAGCAGGAACGGCAGGAGACTGGTCACGCGCGCCCGGGGAAACAGGTACAGGAACGCACCGAGGATCGCGGAGATCGCCCCGGAGGCGCCCACCAGGGACTGCGGGGAGCCGGCGTGGGCGGCGGCGTACCCCAGCAGGGCGAGGTAGCCGCAGCCGAGGTAGAAGAGCGTGAACCGGATCCGGCCCATCCGGTCCTCGGTCATCGCCCCGAACACGTAGAGGAAGAGCATGTTGCCCAGCAGGTGCACCCAGCTGCCGTGGACGAAGAGAGCCGTGGCCGGGGTCAGGGCGGCCCGTGCCGACCCCGCGAAGAGCTCGGCGGGCACGACACCCCAGTGGCGGAAGTAGGCCCGCTGCGCGGCGAGCAGCTCGGCGCCGGTGCCGTACGACGGATTGAGGCCCGAGGCCGGACCGATCACGAAGACCAGGCAGCACAGGACGATCAGCCCGTACGTCACGGGCGCCGAGGGTCTTTTGCCGGTCATGGGTACAGAGCATGACGTAACAGGACAGAGGAGGGCGGGGCGCCTCGCCGCCGTGAACGGATGGGCGGCGAGTACGCGCCAGGCCGTAGGGTTACGAGCCACACGCTGCGGGTAGTCCGGGGCGTCACGGGCGCTGGAAACGCGAGAACAGCAAGAACCACGCCAAAACGAGAGAAAGAGGCGGACAGCCACGATGACGGTTCCCCTGCCGACCGCCACCACCCGGTGGCGCTGCGCCCTCTGCGGCAACCTCACCCGGTTCGACGTGACGCGCTCGTCGAAGGTCGTCGAGTACGTCCACCTCGACCTGGCCGGTGAGCCCAAGGTGGAGGAGCGCGAGGTGGTCAGTGAGACCATCGAGTCGGTGCGGTGCCGCTGGTGCAACGCCGTGGATCAGGTGGAACTCGTCGATCGGCCGGGCGCCGGCTCCTGACGGGAGCGGGGCCCGCACAGGTATTGGGGTGTGACGGATGGTGGAGAGCGCAGGCGGGGGGCCGGGCGACGGCGCCGCTGAGATGCTCGACCGTCCGCTGCCCGACGGTGTGCGCCGCCGGGTCGTACAGATCGTCTCGGACGGCTTCGGCGGGCTGACCGTCGCTGAGCTGCCCGCGCAGCTGCGGCAGTACGCCCGGTTCGCCCCGAACCGCAGGGCGAAGTTCGCGGGCACCGCGATGGCGGCCGCGCTGGAGACCGATCCGCTGTTCCGGCAGCGCATCGCCGAGAAGTTCAGAGAGGTCCAGCCGGAGCTGTCCGGCGCCCTGGACTCCGGCTCGCCGACCCCGGCCGCGGATCCGCTCGACGTGGCGGCCGCGGCCTATGTGCTGCGCCCCACCGGCTGGGTCAAGCTGGTGACGGCGGCCGGCGAGGAGGCCCAGCGGGCGGACGCCGAGCGGGCCGACGAGGAGAGCCGGGCGGAGCTGGAGCGGCTGCGTCAGGAGCTCGACCGAGCGCGTGAGCAGACCCGCGCCGACGGGGAGCGGCTGCGCGCCGAGCTGGACACCGTGAAGAAGGAAGCGGAGTCGCTGCACCGCAAACTGCGCTCGGCGCTCAACGACGTCAAGCGCGGGGAGGCCGCGCTGCGCAAGGTGCAGACCGAGATCGAGACCGTACGCGCCGAGGGGCAGGCCCAGGTGTCGGCCGCCGAGAGCGAGTCGCGGCGGCTGAAGGGGCGGCTCACGGAGACCGAGGCCGCCCTGGAAGCCGCCCGGCGTGCGGCGCGCGAGGGGCGCAGCGTCGAGGACATGCGGGTGCGGCTGCTCCTGGACACCGTACTCGACGCGGCGCAGGGGCTGCGGCGCGAACTGGCGCTGCCCCCGGTGTCGGTGCGGCCGGCGGAGACCGTCGACGCGGTCGAACCGGGGCGCATGACCCCCAAGGACATCGCCGCACGCGCCCTGTCGGAGCATGATCCGGCCATTCTCGACCAGTTGCTCGCGCTACCTCAGGCGCATCTCGTGGTAGACGGCTACAACGTCACCAAGACCGGCTATCCGCAGATGCCGCTGGAGAAACAGCGGCTGCGCCTCCTCGGCCAGCTCTCCGCGCTCGCCGCGCAGACCGGCGCCGAGGTCACCTGTGTCTTCGACGGGGCCGAACTCGTCGCTCCGGTGCTGCTGGCGCCGCCGCGCGGGGTGCGGGTGCTGTTCTCCAAGCCGGGTGTCACGGCCGACGAGCTGATCCGCCAGCTGGTGCGCGCGGAGCCGCCGGGCCGGCCGGTGATCGTCGCCTCGACGGACCGCGAGGTCGCCGACGGCATCGCGAAGGCGGGCGCCCGGCCTGTCGCTTCCGCGGTACTTCTGAAGCGCCTGTCCTGAAGCATTCCCCGATGTCGAAGTTGCAGGTTTAATGCCCGAATTAGCGTGAATCGTCACGCAACGTAGCGTCAATCGAGCATCACCGCATGTGAGTTGAATGCAAATACTGCGTTGCGTAACCGGATTTTTTCGGCTGGGGATTTGAACTGATCACGGCGAGGTCACTAAGGTCTGGTGCTCGAACCTCCACACGGGTGATCACTCAAAAGAAGGAGCCCGTCTCCGTGGCGTCCCATCGTCGACCGAAGCAGCCGAGTCGCACACGCGTGACCGTGCTGACCACCGCAGCCGCCGCTGCCGTCGTGCTGAGCTCCCAGGCCGCCAACGCGGCGCCGAGCGAGAAGCTCACCAAGGACGAGGTCAAGGCCAAGGTCGACAAGCTCTACGAAGAGACCGAGCAGGCCACCGAGAAGCTCAACGGGGCCGAGGAGAAGCAGGAGAAGCTCCAGAAGGAGATCTCCACCATCCAGGACAACGTGGCCCGGGGCCAGGCGGAGCTCAACGAGCTGCGCGACTCCATGGGCCTGGCGGCCGCCGCGCAGTACCGCACCGGCAGCATCGACTCCTCCCTCCAGCTCTTCCTGTCGTCGAACCCGGACGACTACCTGGACAAGGCCTCCACGGCCGACCAGCTCAGCGCCCAGCAGGTCGAGGCGCTGAAGAAGATCCAGGACAAGCAGCGCGAACTCGCGCAGGAGCGCGCCGAGGCCTCCGACAAGCTCAAGGACCTCGCCGCCACCCGCACCGAACTGGCCAAGCAGAAGAAGGCCGTCCAGACGAAGCTCTCCGAGGCGCGGGAGACGTACAACACGCTGACCGCCAAGGAGAAGCAGGAGATCGCCGACGAGCAGGACCGCGCCAACCGGTCCTCCACCGAGCGCGTCGACCTCGGCAACACCGGCTCCGCCTCCGGCCGCGCCGCCGCGGCCTTCTCCGCCGCCCAGTCCAAGATCGGCGTGCCGTACGTCTACGGCGCCACGGGCCCGTCCTCCTTCGACTGCTCGGGCCTCACCTCCTGGGCCTACGGGCAGGCCGGCGTCGGCATACCGCGCACCTCGGAGTCGCAGGCCACCATCGGCACGAAGATCTACTCCGCGAGCCAGCTCCAGGTCGGCGACCTCGTCTTCTTCTTCAACGACCTGCACCACGTCGGCCTCTACGCGGGCAACGGCCAGATCCTGCACGCCCCGCGCACCGGCACCGTCGTCCGCTACGAGTCGATGAGCACGATCGGCGGCCCGTTCATGTTCGGCGTCCGCGTCTGACGGTCCGACGCGTCAGACCCGTCCGGCGTCCTCAAGATCAGGACACGACACCGCCCGAACGGGCGAATTGCAGCAACTCGAAGTGACCCCGCGCCCCGCCGGTGACCTGCGTCAGCGGCGGGGCGTCACTCTGCGTGCCGCAAAGAGGTCTTTGGTCACCCCCCGGACACGGGGCTACTGTCTGCCGCGTTTCGTCAGCCAGTGGAAGGAGCGCGGCTTCCCGTGGGGTCCCATCGCCGACTTGCACCGTCCGGGTCCGACCGGGGCGCCGGCCGCGCCCTGTGCGCGCTGTCCGCAGCGGCCGTCGCACTCGGCGCCCTGTCCGCCGTACCCGCCGCGGCGGCGCCGCACGACGACACCCGGGCCGAGGTGGACCGCCTCTACGACGAGGCCGAGCAGGCCACCGAGGCCTTCAACAAGGCCGGCGAACGCGTCGGCACGCTGCGCCGCGAGGTCGGCGGCGCGCAGGACCGGATCGCCCGGCAGCAGGCCCGCATCAACGAGCTGCGCGAGGAACTCGGTTCGCTGGCCGGCGCCCAGTACCGCTCCGGCGGCCTCGACCCCTCCCTGGAGCTGCTGTTCTCCGACGACCCTGACGACTACCTCGACAAGGCCTCCGCCCTCGACCGGATCACCGCCCACCAGGCCGGTGAACTCAGGGAGTTGCAGGGCGTGATGCGCGAACTGGGCCAGGAGCGGACCGAGGCCGCCGCCAAGCTCGCCGAACTGGAGAAGAGCCGCAGGGCCGTCGCCGGCCACAAGCGGACCGTCGAGCGCAAGCTCGCCAGGGCCCGCCAGCTGCTCAACGCCCTGCCGACCGCCGAGCGCGCCGCCTACGACCGGGCCTCCCGCTCCGCCCGCGCCGAACTGCCCGGCCTCACCGGCGCCGCCCCCGCCTCCGGCCGCGCCGCGGCCGCCCTCGCCGCGGTCCGCTCCGCGCTCGGCAAGCCCTATGTCTGGGGCGCCAACGGCCCCACCGGGTTCGACTGTTCGGGCCTGATGCAGTGGTCGTACGCGCAGGCCGGGGTCGCCCTGCCGCGCACCTCGCAGGCCCAGGCCCACGCCGGCCGACAGGTCCCGCTCTCGCAGGCCCAGCCGGGCGACATCGTCACCTACCGCTCCGACGCCAGCCATGTCGGCATGTACGTCGGCAACGGCCAGGTCATCCACGCCCCCTACCCGGGAGCGCCGGTGCGCTACGACCCGGTGGGCATGATGCCGGTGTCCTCGGTGACGAGGCCCTGACCGGGCCCTGACCGAGGCCCGCCCCGGGTGGCCGCCGTACGATCGGGAGAATGGCTGATCGCGGACGGGTACGCGGATCCGGAACCCTCGGGCTCCGTCTCTGCCTCTGCCTGCTCCTGGCCGGCCTGGCCGGGCTGGTCTCCTGCGGCGGGGCCCCCGCGACCGACAGCCCCTCGCGGGCCGACGTGCAGCGGCTCCTCGACCGGCGGGCCGCCGCCGTCCTCGACCACGACCCCCGCGCCTACGCGGCGACCGGGACCCGTACCGGATACGCCGGGCCGGCGGCCGTACCGCTCGCCGCCTGGTCGTACGAGGTGACCGGCGTCGGCCGCGACGGGGACTCCGTGACCGCCGACGCCGAGCTGAGCTACCGCGTGGAGGGCTACGACAAGGCCCCCGTGACCGCCGCCCGCACCCTGGGTCTGGCCCAGGACACGGCAGGGCGCTGGTCCGTGGCCTCGGAGAGGCCCGCGGGGACGGCCGGCGAGCAGCTCTGGGACCAGGGCGTGGTGACCGCCGTACGGGGCGCTCACAGCCTCGTCCTGGGCGTCGGACAGCCGGCCGCCCGGCTGCGCTCCTTCGCGGCCCTCGCCGACACCGCCGTCCCGGCGGTCACGGCGGCCTGGGGCACCGACTGGGCGGGGCACGTCGTCGTCCTCGTACCGAAGTCGCTGGACGGCATGGCGGGGCTGCTCGGCTCGCCCGCGTCCGCCTACCGGGGCATCGCCGCGGTCACGACGGGCGAGACAGGCGGCGGCGCCCGGGCCCCCGCCGACCGGGTGATCATCAACCCCGAGGCGTACGCCGAGCTGGGCGCGGTCGGCCGGCAGGTCGTCCTCACCCACGAGACCACCCATGTCGCCACCCGCGCCCACACCGACGCGGCCACCCCGCTGTGGCTGTCCGAGGGGTACGCCGACTGGGTCGGCTACCGCGCCGCCGGACGCACCCCGCGGCAGGTCGCCCCCGAACTCCGGCAGACGCTCAGCACCGGCGACGTCCCCTCGGCCCTGCCGGCCGACGACGACTTCGGCTTCTCCGGCGACCCGGACCGGCTGGCCCGCGCGTACGAGGGCGGCTGGCTGGCCTGCCGGCTGATCGCCGAACACCGGGGCGAGGCGAAGCTCCGCGCCTTCTACCGGGCGGTCGGGGAGCACCCGCAGCGGGCGGGCGCGGTGGAGGGGGCCCTGGGGAGCGTCCTGGGCACGTCCCTGGCGGCCTTCACCGCCGACTGGCAGGCCTACCTGCGGACTCAGCTCGGCTGACCCGCCGTCGCCCGTACCGCCCGGTCGGGGAGGGGAGACACGGGGGCCGGCGGGACCGTCGAGCGCCACAGGCGTACGGCGGCCAGGACGGCGGCGGTGACCAGGAGGCCGTTGCGCAGGAACAGGAGGGTGATGCCGAGCGGGGTGCTGTCGACCACGTCGCGGAAGTGGACCGGGAACTCCAGGACGGTCAGGAGGCAGGCCGCGAGGACGAGGGCGCTGGGGAGGGTCATGGGCGTCGCGCGGAAGCACAGGCAGACCGCCGCCACGCCGATCAGCCAGACCAGGTACTGGGGGCTGATCACCCGGCTGGTGACCGTGAAGAGCAGCACCGCCGTGAGGGCCGCGTCGGCGAGCGTGTGCGGGGCGAACCGGCGGGCCATCAGGCGCCACAGCAGCAGCCAGCCGAACGCGAGCGCGGTGAGGAACAGGGCCACGTCGCTCACCATGTCCACGCCGGGGCCGAGGAACTCCACCGAGCCGTAGTTCAGCAGCACCTGGCCCTGCCAGCCGAAGTGCCGGGCGAGGTGGAAGACGAGGGAGCCGAGCGACTCCACCTCGGTGCCCCGGTCGCGCTGGAAGGTGAGGAAGGCGAACGCGCCGGGCATCGTGAGCGCGAAGAGGGCGGACAGGGCGGCGACCGTCAGCGCGGCCGTGGCCCAGGCCCGGCGGCGTACCGCGCCCGCCAGGAGCAGCGCCGGCCATACCTTCAGCAGAGCGGCCAGGCCGGTCAGCGCGCCCATCAGGCGGGGGTGGCGGGCGCCCGCGACGAGGGCGGCCACCGCGACCGCCGTGACCATCACGTCGTAGCGGGCGTAGACCGTGGGGCCCAGGAGCGGGACGCCGACCACCCAGACCCAGGCGCCACGCACCGAGCGGCCCGGGCGCCCGGCCGCGTTCAGCAGCAGGACCAGGGTGGCCAGGTCGGCGAGGAAGGCCAGGACGAAGAACGCGGACGCGTAGTCGAGGAACGGCAGCAGGCCGGGGGAGAGGATCGCGAGGGCGGCGGCGGGCGGGTACTGCCAGGTGACGTCGGCCTGCGGGAACGTTCCGGTGCGCAGCACCTCGTACCAGCCCTGGTAGATGGACGACACGTCGGTCGTGACGTCCGGGCCGGGGAAGACGAGCACCTTGAAGACGAACAGCAGCAGCACGAGCCGGGTCACGCCCCAGGCCGTCAGCAGCGAGGTCAGCGGCGGCTGAGCGGCCGCCGCGGTCTTCGTCTCCATGGGCCCATGTTCCCCCTGCGGGCTGTGAGGCGCGGTCCCGCGTGCCTGTGAACCGCGTTTGGATAGGGTCGGCCGTGATGCACAAGACCCTGATCGTGACCAACGACTTTCCGCCTCGGCCCGGTGGGATCCAGGCGTTCCTGCACAACATGGCGCTGCGGCTCGATCCCGACCGGCTCGTCGTGTACGCGTCCACCTGGAAGCGGTCCCGCGAGGGCGTGGCGGCCACCGCCGCCTTCGACGCCGAGCAGCCCTTCACCGTCGTACGGGACCGCACGACCATGCTGCTGCCGACGCCCGGGGCGACCCGGCGGGCCGTGGGGCTGCTGCGGGAGCACGGGTGCGCCTCGGTGTGGTTCGGGGCGGCGGCCCCGCTCGGGCTGATGGCACCCGCGCTGCGGAAGGCCGGCGCCGAGCGGCTGGTGGCGACGACCCACGGGCACGAGGCCGGATGGGCGCAGCTGCCCGCGTCCCGGCAGCTGCTCGGCCGGATCGGGGAGACCACCGACACGATCACCTATCTGGGGGAGTACACGCGTTCGCGGATCGCGCCGGCGCTCAGCCCTGCGGCGGCGGGGCGGATGGTGCAGCTGCCGCCCGGGGTCGACGAGAAGACCTTCCATCCCGGTTCGGGCGGGGACGAGGTGCGGGCCCGGCTCGGGCTGACCGGCCGGCCGGTGGTGGTGTGCGTCTCGCGGCTGGTGCCGCGCAAGGGCCAGGACACGCTGATCCGGGCCATGCCCCGGATTCTGGCCGCCGAGCCGGAGGCGGTGCTGCTGATCGTCGGGGGCGGGCCCTACGGGGCGGATCTGCGCCGGCTGGCGCGGGAGACCGGGGTCGCGGGCTCGGTGCGCTTCACGGGGGCGGTGCCCTGGGGCGAGCTGCCCGCGCACTACGGAGCCGGGGACGTCTTCGCGATGCCCTGCCGGACCCGGCGCGGCGGGCTGGACGTGGAGGGGCTCGGGATCGTCTACCTGGAGGCGTCGGCGACCGGGCTGCCCGTGGTCGCCGGGGACTCGGGCGGGGCGCCGGACGCCGTGCTCGACGGGGAGACGGGCTGGGTCGTCCGCGGCGGCGCCCCCGCCGATGTCGCCGAGCGGATCGTCGTGCTGCTCGGGGACGCCGAGCTGCGCCACCGGATGGGGGAGCGGGGCCGGCGGTGGGTGGAGGAGAGGTGGCGCTGGGATCTCCTCGCGGAGAAGTTGAGAACGTTGCTCTAGGCGTTCGAGAACATTGCTCCAGACTTTTCCCTCTTTCCTCTTCCCGGACGACGGCAATGCGCTGATGCTGCGCATATGACAGCCAAACTGATGCAGCGTCAGCTGACGAGACGTCACATACTTGGTATGGCCGCCCTCCAGACGGCGGCCACTCTCGGTTTCTCCCGGGTGGGCCTGCAGTCCGCCCACGCGGACGAGCCCGTCGCGGTCGAGTCCGCCCCCGCGATCGTCGTCGGCTCCGGCTACGGCGCAGCGGTCGCCGCCCTCCGCCTCGGCCAGGCCGGCATCCGCACCCTCGTCATCGAGATGGGCCGGCTGTGGAACACCGCCGGCGCCGACGGCAAGGTCTTCTGCAACACCGCCAACCCCGACCAGCGCTCCATGTGGTTCAAGACCCGCACCGAGGCGCCGCTGGCCAGCTTCCTGTGGCTGGACGTCGTCAACAAGGACATCAACCCCTACCCCGGCGTCCTGGACCGGGTGCACTTCGCCAACATGTCCGTCTTCGTGGGCCGCGGGGTCGGGGGCGGCTCCCTGGTCAACGGCTCGATGGCGGTCACCCCGCTGCAGTCCTACTTCGCCGAGCAGTTCCCCACCGTCGACACCGCGGAGATGTACAGCACGTACTTCCCGCGCGCCCGCGCCATGCTCGGCGTCAACACGATCGACCCCGCCTGGTTCGAGTCGACCGAGTGGTACCAGTTCAGCCGGGTCTCCCGGAAGCACGCGGCCAACACCGGTCTGAAGACCACCTTCGTGCCCAGCGTCTACGACTTCGGTTACATGCAGCGCGAGGCCGCCGGCACCGCCGTCAAGTCCGCCCTCGGACAGGAGGTCATCTACGGCAACAACTACGGCAAGAAGAGCCTGGACAAGAGTTATCTGGCCGCAGCGCTCGGCACCGGGAACGTCACCATCCACACCATGGAGAAGGTCCGCGGGATCAGCCGGGCGAGCGACGGCAGCTGGCTGCTGACCGCCGACCGCATCGACGCCACCGGCGCGGTCGTCGAGACCAAGCAGTACGGCTGCACCTACCTGTTCCTCGGCGGCGGCAGCCTGGGGACGAGCGAACTCCTGGTGCGGGCCCGGCAGACGGGCACGCTCCCGGCGCTGGACGCGAGCGTGGGGGCCGGCTGGGGACCCAACGGGAACGTGATGCTCGGCCGGGCCAACCACCTGTGGGACACCGTGGGCGCCAACCAGTCGACCATGCCGGTCATGGGCATCGACGACTGGGCCAACACCGACAACCCCGTCTTCGCGGAGATCGCCCCGCTGCCGACCGGCCTCGAACACTGGGTAAGCCTCTATCTGGCCATCACCAAGAACCCGCAGCGCGCCGCGTTCTCGTGGGCCAACGGCGCGCTGAACCTCAACTGGAGCGCCGCACAGAGCTCGGTCTCCTCCGGCATGGCGAAGAAACTCTTCGACCGCATCAACTCCGCGAACACGACGGTCTACCGGTCCGACCTCTTCGGCACCCCCAGCAGGACCTTCGCCGACGACTTCACCTACCACCCGCTCGGCGGCTGTGTGCTGGGGAAGGCCACCGACAACTACGGCCGGGTGAAGGGCTATTCGAAGCTGTACGTCACCGACGGCTCGCTGGTGCCCGGCAACATCGGGGTGAACCCGTTCGTCACCATCACCGCGCTCGCCGAACGCACGATGGCGCGGGTCCTCGCCGAGGACACCGCGCCATGAGACTCCGTCAGAAAGGTGGCTACTTCGCGTAGATCGCCTCGATCTCCGCCGCGTAGTCCTTCGCGACGACGTTGCGCTTGAGCTTCAGCGACGGAGTGAGATGGCCCGAGTCCTCCGTGAACTGGGAGGGGAGAATGCGGAACTTCCGCACCGATTCCGCCTTCGACACCGCGGCGTTGCCGTCGTCGATCGCCGACTGGATCGCGGCCTGCAGGTCCGCGTCATCCCGCAGCGACGCCGCGGTGGAACCCGCGGGCTTGCCGTGCTCGGCGGCCCAACGGCCCAGGAACTCCTCGTCGATGGTGACCAGCGCGCCCACGAACGGCCGCCCGTCGCCCACCACCATGCACTCCGCGACCAGAGCGTGGGCCCGGATCCGGTCCTCGATCACCGCCGGGGCGACGTTCTTGCCGCCCGCCGTGACGATGATCTCCTTCTTGCGGCCGGTGATCCGCAGATAGCCGTCCTCGTCGAGGGTGCCGATGTCACCGGTGTGGAACCAGCCGTCGGCCAGGGCCTCGGCCGTCGCACCCGGGTTGTTCCAGTACTCCTTGAACAGGTGCTCGCCGTGCAGCAGCACCTCGCCGTCGTCCGCGATCCGCACCACCGAGCCCGGCAGCGGCTGCCCGACCGTGCCGATCTTCTGCCGGTCCCACGGGTTGAACGCGGTCGCCGCACAGGACTCCGTCAGGCCGTAGCCCTCCAGGACGGTGAAGCCGATGCCCCGGAAGAAGTGGCCGAGCCGCTCGCCCAGCGGGGCACCGCCGGAGATCGCGTACTCGCCCTTGCCGCCCAGCACCGCGCGCAGCTTGCTGTAGACCAGCCGGTCGAACACCTTGTGCTTGATCTTCAGACCGAGCGGCGGGCCCGACGGCAGCTCCAGCGCCTTGCTGTACGCGATCGCGGTGTCCGCCGCCTTGTCGAAGATCGCGCCCTTGCCGTCCGCCTGCGCCTTGGCCCGCGCCGAGTTGTACACCTTCTCGAAGACCCGCGGCACGCCCAGGATCAGCGTCGGGCGGAAGGAGGCCAGCTCGTCGGTGAGGTTCTTGATGTCCGGGACCATGCCCAGCTTGATCGGCGCCATCATCGGGGCGATCTGCACCAGCCGGCCGAAGACGTGCGCGAGCGGCAGGAACAGCAGCACGCTGCACTCACCGGTGCGGAAGAGCGGACGCAGCCGTTCCACCACGTTCCCGCACTCGGCGAAGAAGCTGCGGTGGGTCAGCACACAGCCCTTGGGCCGGCCGGTCGTGCCCGAGGTGTAGACGATGGTCGCCGGGTCGTCTGCCTTGGCGAGCGAGCCGCGCTCCTCGACGGTCCCGTCGGAGACGTCCTTGCCGAGCCGCCCCAGCTCCTCGACACCGCCGGCGTCGATCTGCCAGACGTGCTTCAGTGTGGGCAGCGTGTCCCGCACCGACTCGACGGCGGCGGCGTGGCCGTCCAGCTCCACGATCACGGCCGTCGCGCCCGAGTCGGAGAGGATCCACTGCACCTGCTCCGGCGAACTGGTCTCGTACACCGGCACGGTCACCGCGCCCGCGCTCCAGATCGCGAAGTCGAGCAGCGTCCACTCGTAGCGGGTGCGCGACATCAGGCCGACCCGGTCGCCCGGCTGGACCCCGGAGGCGATGAGGCCCTTGGCGGCGGCCTCCACCTCGGTCAGGAAGGACTTGGCCGTCACGTCCTGCCATCCGCCGCCCGCCTTACGGGCGATGACGGCGACGTCGGGATGCTGCGCGGCGTTTCTGCGGACGATGTCGGTCAGGTTGCCGTCCGCTGGGACCTCGTACAAAGCCGGAAGGCTGAACTCGCGCAAGACTGCTGCTCCTCATAGGGCGCCGGCGCCACGGTCGTTGAAAACCTGAGCACGACTGGACTGCCCGGACGTTACCCGCCGGTATGGCCTCTTCGACAGGGGGGTCCGACGAGATGTTCGCTGCGTCACACAGATTGGTACACAGATTCATGTTCCTCGCGTACGGTAGTCCACCCCTTTACTGACTGGCCAGTAACCGCTATTTCCGTCGGTACTGTTCACCTTTGCCGCACACGCCTACCCTTGATCGCCATGGCATCCACACCCGCCGGCAACCACAGGACCCGTGTACACGTGGTGAGTGACGTGCACGGCAACGCCCGCGACCTGGCCCGCGCCGGAGAAGGCGCCGACGCGCTGATCTGCCTGGGCGACCTCGTCCTGTTCCTGGACTACGCCGACCACTCCCGCGGGATCTTCCCCGACCTCTTCGGCGAGGAGAACGCCGACCGGCTCGTCGAACTGCGCACCGCCCGCCGCTTCGAGGAGGCCCGCGAACTCGGTGCCCGCCTCTGGGGTGGCGTCGGCGGCGACCGCGCCACGCTCATCGAACAGGCGGTGCGCAAGCAGTACGCCGAGATGTTCGCCGCCTTCCCCACCCCGACATACGCCACCTACGGCAACGTCGACCTGCCGCAGCTCTGGCGCGAGTACGCCGGCGAGGGCACCACCGTCCTCGACGGCGAGCGCGTCGAGATCGGCGGCCGGGTCTTCGGCTTCGTCGGCGGCGGCCTGAAGACCCCCATGCGCACCCCGTTCGAGATCAGCGACGAGGAGTACGCCGCGAAGATCGAGGCCGTCGGCGAGGTCGACGTGCTGTGCACCCACATCCCGCCCGAGGTGCCGGAACTCGTCTACGACACGGTCGCGCGCCGCTTCGAACGCGGCAGCCGGGCGCTGCTGGACGCGATCCGCCGCACGAAGCCCCGCTACTCGCTGTTCGGGCACGTCCACCAGCCGCTGGCCCCGCGGATGCGGATCGGCGCGACCGAGTGCGTGAACGTGGGGCACTTCGCCGGCAGCGGCAGACCGTGGGCGCTGGAGTGGTGAAGTCCGCAGGGTGAGCGCGCGGTAGCCTTCACGCTGCACCCACGTACCTTTACCGGCCCGTATCCGGAGGAGCCACGGCGATGGCGGAACACACCAGCTCGAGCATCACGATCGAGGCGGCACCGGCCGAGGTCATGGCCGTCATCGCGGACTTCGCCCGCTACCCCGACTGGACCGGCGAGGTGAAGCAGGCGGAGGTCCTCAAGAAGGACGACCAGGGCCGCGCCGAGCAGGTCCGCCTGGTCATGGACGCCGGCGCGATCAAGGACGACCAGGTCCTCGGCTACACCTGGGCCGGCGAGCACGAGGTCTCCTGGACCCTGGTCAAGTCCCAGATGCTGCGCCAGCTCGACGGCTCCTACCTCCTCAAGCCGGCCGGCGCGGGCGCGACCGAGGTCACCTACCAGCTGACGGTGGACGTCAAGATCCCCATGCTGGGCATGATCAAGCGCAAGGCGGAGAAGGTCATCATCGACCGGGCGCTGGCAGGCCTGAAGAAGCGGGTGGAGTCCGGCAGCTAGCCTGGTCTCAGGACGGCCGCAGCGTCGGCCGACGGTACGGTTCACCCTCATGCGCACCATCATGATCACCGGCCCCGGCGGCAGCGGTCGTACGACGATCGCCGCGGCCACCGCGCTGGCGGCGGCGAGCGACGGGACAAGGACCCTCGTCCTCGGCGCCGACCGCACCGACAGCCTCGGCGCCGCCCTCGGCGTACCGACCGGGCCCAAGCCCGTGCGGGTCGCGCCCGGCCTCACCGCCTGGCGCCCCGACGCCACCGCCGGATTCCGCGATGACCTCACCGGTTTCCAGGAGCGCGCCACCACCGTCCTCGACCTGCTCGGGGCCTCCCGCCTCGACCCCGAGGAGGTCACCCCCCTCCCCGGCGCCGAGGAACTCACCCTGCTGCGCGCCCTGCGGGACGCCGCCCTCGCCGAGGCGCACGACCTCCTCGTCGTCGACCTCCCGCCCACCCCGCAGGCCCTGGCCCTGCTCGCGCTCCCCGAGGAACTCCGCCGCTACCTGCGCCGCCTCCTCCCCCCGGAACGCCAGGCCGCCCGCGCCCTGCGCCCCGTCCTCGGCCGGCTGGCCGGGGTGCCCATGCCCGCCGAGTGGCTGTACGAGACCACCGCCCGCTGGGACACGGAACTCGCCGCAGTGGAGGCGGTCCTCGCCGACCGGAACACCGCCGTACGGCTGGTCGCCGAACCGGGACCGGCCGGCGCCGACGCCGTCCGGGACGCCCGCCTCGGCCTCGCCCTGCGCGCGCTGCCCGTCGAGTCGCTCGTCGCCAACCGGGTACTGCCCGAGACGGCGGCCGACGACGGCCCGCTCGGCCGGCTCGTCACCCAGCAGCACAAGGCCCTCCAGGAGTGGGGCGCGGTCCGCGCCGTCGCCCACCTGGGACACGACCCGCGCGGCGCCGACGACCTGGCCGCCCTGCACGTCCCCCACGTCAACCCGGGAACCTCCCCGGTCGGGTGGCCCGTCACCGACCGCATCGCCGAGGACGGCGTGCTCGTGTGGAGCCTCCCGCTGCCCGGCGCCATACGGGACGAGCTGGACCTCGTCCGCCGCGGCGACGAACTCGTCCTCACCGCCGGACCCTTCCGCCGGATCGTGCCGCTGCCCTCCGCCCTGCGCCGCTGCACCGTCGAGGGCGCCGCGCTGCGCGAGGGCGAACTGCGGATCCGGTTCGCGCCGGATCCCGGACTCTGGCCGCAGAGCCGGTGAACGGTATACCCCCGTTCGGGTACCGTCATAAGGACGAGCCGTAACAAGGCGTCCGTCCGGAGCCACCAGGAGTCCGCCATGAGCGAAGAGCGTCCCACTCCCGACGCCACCGGGGCAGAGGCCGCCGCCTCCGAGCCCGTCGGATCCCGTACCGCCGACGAGGCGCCCCGCGCGACCGACGCCGACGCCTGGGCCACCGCCTGCGCCGAGGATCTCGCCCGCGAGAAGGCCCGCCGCCGCTCCGCACCGGGCCGGCCCGAGGGCTCGGCCGCCGAGGAGCTGCGCAGACTGGTCGACGCCGTCGCCGACAAGCTCACCGGCATCCAGTCCCCGCTGCTCGGCGCGGTCGCCGGAACCGCCGCCCAGCAGATGGTCCGGCAGGTCGTCCAGCAGGCCAAGGCCGCCGTCGAGCCGGTCATCGAGCGCAACCCCGACGTCTTCGACCACCTCGCGGCGGCCGGCGGCGAACTCCTCGCCGCCTACCGCTCCGCCGTCCAGCACCAGGAACAGCGCTGGACGACCGGCGAGAAGCCCCCGCACGACCCCCGCGAGGCGGGCGACCCGGGAGACGAGGGCACGGGCCCGGGCCAGCGGATCGACCTCGACTGAGCGCCCGCCCACCGGGCGAAGTACGGGAATTCCACGGCAGGGCCTCGGGTACCGTTGGCCGTAGCGGGGCTCGACCGGAACTGAGGGATTCATGGGACTCACCATCGGCGTCGACATCGGCGGCACGAAGATCGCGGCCGGCGTGGTCGACGAGGAAGGCAACATCCTCTCGACCTTCAAGGTGCCGACCCCCACCACGCCCGAGGCCATCGTGGACGCCATCGCCTCGGCGGTGGACGGCGCCCGCGCGGGCCACGAGATCGTCGGCGTGGGCATCGGGGCGGCCGGATACGTCAACCGGCAGCGTTCCACGGTCTACTTCGCGCCCAACATCGACTGGCGCCAGGAACCGCTGAAGGAGAAGGTCGAGGCCCGCGTGGGCCTCCCCGTCGTCGTGGAGAACGACGCCAACGCCGCGGCCTGGGGCGAGTACAGGTTCGGCGCCGGCAAGGGCCACCGCAACGTCATCTGCATCACGCTCGGCACCGGCCTCGGCGGCGGCATCATCATCGGCAACAAGCTGCGCCGCGGCCACTTCGGCGTCGCCGCCGAGTTCGGCCACATCCGCATGGTCCCGGACGGCCTGCTGTGCGGCTGCGGCTCGCAGGGCTGCTGGGAGCAGTACGCCTCCGGCCGCGCCCTGGTCCGCTACGCCAAGCAGCGCGCCAACGCCACTCCCGAGCGGGCCGAGGTGCTCCTCGCCCTCGGCGACGGCAGCCCCGACGGCATCGAGGGCAAGCACATCTCCATGGCCGCCCGCCAGGGCGACCCGGTCGCCGTCGACTCCTACCGCGAACTCGCCCGCTGGGCCGGCGCGGGCCTCGCCGACCTCGCCTCCCTCTTCGACCCGTCCGCCTTCATCGTCGGCGGCGGTCTCTCCGACGAGGGCGACCTGGTCCTCGACCCCATCCGCAAGTCCTACAAGCGCTGGCTGGTGGGCGGCAACTGGCGCCCGGTCGCCGACGTCATCGCCGCCCAACTGGGCAACGAGGCGGGCCTGGTGGGCGCGGCGGACCTGGCGAGAGAACCCGACCCGATCATGTGACATTCGCTTTCAGGGCAGCGCACTGTGCCCACCCAGGGGCGCGGGGAACTGCGCGACCAACCACGACGGACGGTCAGCCGCGTACAAACCTCGCGCCCCTCCCCAATAGGCGTAAATTGATCACATGGCGTTCATCCCCAACTCCGCCACAGAGCCCGACGGTTCAGCCGTCATCCGCGTCCTCACCTACAACATCCGCTCCATGCGAGACGACACCACCGCCCTCGCCCGCGTCATCACTGCCTGCGCCCCCGACCTGGTCCTCCTCCAGGAATCCCCCCTCTTCTTCCGCTGGCGCAAGAAGCTCGCCCGCCTCGCCGCAGCCACCGGCCAGGTGATCCTCACCGGCGGCGCCACCGCGGCCGGCCCCGCGATCCTCTGCACGCTACGGGCCACCGTCGAGCGCACCGAGGACGTCCTCCTGCCCCTCACCCCCGGCCACCACCGGCGAGGCTTCGCGACGGCCGTCGTCCGCTTCGGGGGCGCCCGGCTCGGCGTGCTCAGCTGTCACCTCAGCCTGGACAGGAGCGAGCGCCTCGAACAGAGCGGGATGCTCCTCGACCGCCTCGCCGGAATGGGCGTGGAGCACGCCGTCGCGGGCGGAGACATCAACGAGCGCCCCGACGGCCCCGCCTTCACCCGCCTCGCCGCCACCCTCCAGGACTGCCGCACGACCGCGCCCTGGGCCGCCGAGCACACCTTCCCCGCCACCGCTCCGAACCGCCGGATCGACGGCGTCTTCGCGACGAAGGGCGTGGAGGTCCTGGGCTGCGGAGTGCCCCACGGCCTCCCGGGCATCACCGAGAACGACCTGAGAACGGCCACGGACCATCTGCCCGTCCTGGCCGCCCTCAGAATCCCCGCTTCACCGGTCTCCTAGACCACTGCTCCCCGCCCGGGGTTCTCGTCGTCCTCGTCGTCCGGCCGCATCCGTATCACCAGCGTGGCGAAGCCGCCGAGGAAGCCGCCGACGCAGACCGTCGTCAGCCACCACGTCATGTCCCAGCCGAGCAGCACCGCCAGCAGAAGCAGGATCGGCCCGCCGATCACCCCGAGCCAGGCGAACTTGGCCGTGGTGTCGGCGGCGGGCAGCGGCGGCGGCTCCGGCGGGACGAAGTGGCCCTCGTCGTCCTCGTCGAAGTCCTCCTCGGCGGGCTCCGGCGCCGAGTAGTCGCGCGGGCCGACCCCCGGCGCGAAGGAGATGGAGCCACCCAGAGGCTTGGCCGGTTTCGGCTCCTCCTCGTCGCGCGAGTCGTCGCCCTCCTTCACGGACTCAGCCGGCTCGGCCGAGCCCACGGCGTCGTTGGCCTCGGGCTCCAGCAGCGCCAGATCCTCGATCGACTTGAACGGCTTGGCCCCCGGCGGGTCCGCCGGCTCCTCGCCGTAGCCCGCGACGATCGCCGCCCACGCGGCCTCCTCGTCGAAGGGCACACTCTGCTCCTCCGGCTCCTGGTCCCGACGGGCGCCGAGGCCCTCCAGGCCCTCCGGGCCGTCCCGCTCCTCCCGGTTCTCCCGGTCCTCGCGGTCGGAGTCGTGCTCAGCCACCTACGGCCGTCCCTTCCTTGCCGACACTGGGCGCGATCCGGGCGATGAACGCGTAGCTCTCCTCGAAGATCCGGTCCGCATCGTGGTCCAACGTTGCCACGTGGTAGCTCTGTTCCAGCAGGATCTCGGTCACGTCCGCCGAGGACACCCGGCCCAGGATCCGGGCCGAGTCGGCCGGCGGCACGACATGGTCCTGCTCGCTGTGCAGAAGCAGCAGCGGCTGGGTGACCTGGGGCAGTTCGCCGTCGACCTGCCGGAAGAAGTTCCGCAGGGAGTGCGCCGAGTGCAGCGGCACCCGGTCGTACCCGATCTCCTCGACGCCCTCCTTGGCGATGTCGCTCGTGATCCCCTTCGTGGACCGCACGAGATGACGGGCCACCGGAAGTGCGTACGCGGCCAGGCCGTGCACCTTGTTCGCGGGGTTGACGACGATCACGCCCTCGACATCCGCGCCGTGCTTCGCGGCCAGCCGCAGCGCCAGCGCGCCGCCCATGGACAGCCCGGCCACGAACACCGTCGCGCACCTCTCGCGCAGGGCGCGCAGCTCGCGGTCCACCTCCGCGTACCAGTCGGGCCAGCCGGTGAGGGCCATGTCCTCCCAGCGTGTGCCGTGCCCGGGCAGCAGCGGCAGGGAGACGGTCAGGCCCCGCCCGGACAGATACCGGGCCCAGGGGCGAAGCGACTGCGGGGAACCGGTGAAGCCGTGGCAGAGGAGGACTCCGACCTCCCCGCCCTCGCGGCGGTACGGCTCGGCTCCAGGAAGGACCGGCACCTTCGGTCTCCTGTCTTCGTCTGTTCTACAGGGATCGTCTACAAGGATCGGCAAAGGGATCTGCAAGGGAGATACGTGTGGTTCACGACGTGTGGTTCACGGTACGCGACCCCACTGACACCGACCAGGGCCGTCGGAGCCTTTGCCGCCACAGCGGGTTAAGGTCTGAGGCACACATACAGGAGGCACTCGGTTGTTGTACGGCGCGATGAAGGTTGCTGTCGGGGGACCGCTCAAGGTCACCTTCAGGCCGTGGGTGGAGGGCCTGGAGCACATCCCCGCCGAGGGCCCCGCGATCCTGGCGAGCAACCACCTGTCCTTCTCGGACTCGTTCTTCCTGCCCGCGGTCCTGGACCGCAAGGTCACCTTCATCGCGAAGGCCGAGTACTTCACCACGCCCGGCCTGAAGGGCCGGCTGACGGCGGCCTTCTTCAAGGGCGTCGGCCAGCTCCCGGTGGACCGCTCCGGCGCGCGCGGCGCCGGCGAGGCCGCGATCAGGAGCGGGATAGAGGTCCTGGAGCGCGGCGAGCTGTTCGGGATCTACCCGGAGGGCACCCGCTCGCCCGACGGCCGCCTCTACCGCGGCAAACCTGGCGGCCTCGCGCGCGTGGCGCTCGCCACCGGCGCGCCCGTCATCCCGGTCGCCATGATCGACACGGAGAAGATCCAGCCGCCCGGGAAGGTCCTCCCGAAGGTGATGCGGCCCGGCATCCGCATCGGCAGACCGCTGGAGTTCGCCCGCTACCAGGGCATGGACCACGACCGCTTCGTCCTGCGCGCGCTGACCGACGAGGTCATGTACGAGATCATGAAGCTCTCCGGCCAGGAGTACGTCGACATCTACGCGGCCGCGGCCAAGCGGCAGATCGCGGAGGCGGCGAAGGCCGCGAAGGCCGCGAAGGAACAGACGAAGAACGAAAAAGAGCAGTAGACGGCGCGCCGGGGGGCGGGCGGACGGGCGGGGGGACGGTAGGGATGGCCAGGCGCGAGAGAGTCATGCGGATGTCGGTCGAGCTGCCGCTGTGGCGCGCGCTCACCGCCTACCGGGTCCTGACGATGCTGTACGCGGTCGGCCTGTTCGCCTCCGCCTACGACGACTACGACCGCCCCGGCATCGCCATCGCCTACTACGTGGTCCTGTTCGTGTGGACCCTGGCCACCCTGCCCCGGGTGCAGAACGCGGCCGCCTGCACCAAGCGCTTCCTCACCGTCGACCTCGCGGTCGCGCTCACCGGCATCGTCCTGACCCCGCTGGTCGTCACCCAGCAGCACATCGACCGCGGCGGACCCACCCTGCCGTCGATATGGACGGCAGGATCGGTCCTCGCCTTCGCCATCAAGGGCGGCTGGCGCTGGGCCGCCTTCGCCTCCACGCCGGTCGCCGCCGCCAACCTGATCGAGCGCGGCCACCCGGCCCGCGACACCGTCCACAACGTGATCCTCGTCTGGGTCGCCTCCATCGCCATCGGATACGTCGTCCAGGTCGCCCGCGCCTCCGAGCGCACCCTCGCCCGCGCCCTGGAGATCGAGGCCGCGACCAGGGAACGTGAGCGGCTCGCCCGGGACATCCACGACGGTGTGCTCCAGGTGCTGGCCATGGTGCAGCGGCGCGGCGTGGTCATCGGCGGCGAGGCGGCCGAGCTGGGCCGGATGGCCGGCGAGCAGGAGATCGCGCTGCGCACCCTGGTCTCCGGCGGCCTGGTCCCGGTCTCCCGGGTGTCGGAGGACGAGGCCGAGGGGGCCGTCGTACGCGTGGTGGACGAGGACACCGGCGAGCGCGACGCCCCCGCCGACCTGCGTGCCCTGCTCGCCCCGTACGCCGCCGCCCGGGTCGCCCTCGCCGAGCCCGGCGCGCCGGTGCTGCTGCCCCCGCCCGCCGCACGGGAGCTGGCCGCCGCCGTCGGCGCCGCGCTGGACAACGTGCACAGGCACGCCGGGGACGACGCCCGCGCCTGGATCCTGGTCGAGGACGAGCCCGACGCGGTCATCGTCACCGTACGGGACGACGGGCCCGGCATCCCGGACGGGCGGCTCGTGCAGGCCGAGGGCGAGGGGCGGCTCGGGGTCGCCCAGTCGATCCGCGGCCGGCTGCGCGACCTCGGCGGACGCGCCGAGCTGATCTCGACGCCCGGACAGGGCACCGAAGTGGAGTTGACCGTGCCGAAGGCCGCACCGGGGAAGGACAGCAGTCGATGAGCATCAAGGTCATGGTGGTCGACGACCATCCGATGTGGCGGGACGCGGTCGCCCGGGACCTCGCCGAGTCCGGCTACGACGTGGTGGCCACGGCGAGCGACGGCGAACAGGCCGTGCGGCGGGCCAGGGCCACCATGCCCGACGTGCTGGTCCTGGACCTCAACCTGCCGGCCAAGCCCGGGGTGCAGGTGTGCAAGGAGGTCGTCGCCGACAACCCGGCGCTGCGCGTCCTGGTGCTGTCCGCGAGCGGCGAGCACGCCGACGTGCTGGAGGCGGTGAAGTCCGGCGCGACCGGCTATCTGCTGAAGTCGGCGTCCACCGAGGAACTCCTAGACGCGGTGCGCCGTACCGCCGTAGGCGACCCGGTGTTCACCCCGGGCCTCGCCGGACTGGTCCTCGGCGAGTACCGGCGCCTCGCCTCCGACCCGGGCCCCGCGTCCGGCACCGACGAGCCGGCCACGCCGCGCCTGACCGACCGCGAGACCGAGGTGCTGCGGCTGGTCGCCAAGGGTCTGAGCTACAAGCAGATCGCCGAACGCCTCGTCATCTCCCACCGCACGGTCCAGAACCACGTCCAGAACACCCTCGGCAAGCTCCAGTTGCACAACAGGGTGGAACTCGTCCGGTACGCGATCGAGCGGGGCCTCGACGACGAGTGAGGCGCGCGCGACACTGACACTGCGTCAGCCAACCGCAGTGAAGGGACACTTCCATGCGCGTCGGAGTACTGACCGGGGGCGGGGACTGCCCGGGTCTCAACGCCGTAATCAGGGCCGTCGTCCGCAAGGGCGTCCAGGAGTACGGCCATGAGTTCACCGGCTTCCGGGACGGCTGGCGGGGTCTCCTCGACGGGCGGTCGGTCCGCCTCGACATCCCGGCCGTGCGCGGCATCCTGCCCCGGGGCGGCACCATCCTCGGCTCCTCGCGGACCAACCCGCTGAAGGAGGAGGACGGCGTCGCCCGCATCAGGCAGACCCTGGCCGAGCAGCGGATCGAGGCGCTGATCACGATCGGTGGCGAGGACACCCTCGGCGTCGCCGCCCGGCTCTGTGCCGACCACGCCGTCCGCTGCGTCGGCGTCCCCAAGACGATCGACAACGACCTCTCCGCCACCGACTACACCTTCGGCTTCGACACCGCTGTCAACATCGCCACCGAGGCCATCGACCGGCTGCACACCACCGCCGAGTCCCATATGCGCGTCCTTGTCGTCGAGGTGATGGGCCGCCACGCAGGCTGGATCGCCCTGCACTCCGGCCTGGCCGGCGGCGCCAACGTCATCCTCATCCCGGAACAGCGCTTCGACGTCGACCAGGTCTGCGCCTGGGTGAACTCCCGCTTCCGCGCCTCCTACGCGCCGATCGTGGTCGTCGCCGAGGGCGCGATGCCCAAGGACGGCGACCTGGTCCTCAAGGACGGCTCGCTGGACTCCTTCGGACACGTCCGGCTGTCCGGCGTAGGCGAGTGGCTCAGCAAGGAGATCGAACGGCGCACCGGCAACGAGGCCCGCACCACCGTCCTCGGGCACGTCCAGCGCGGCGGCACCCCCAGCGCCTTCGACCGCTGGCTCGCCACCCGGTTCGGCCTGCACGCCGTCGACGCCGTCCACGAGGGCGACTTCGGCACGATGGTCGCCCTGCGCGGCACGGACATCGTCCGCGTACCGCTCGCGCAGGCCACGGCCCGCCTGAAGACCGTGAACCCGGAGCTGTACGCGGAGGTCGGCGTCTTCTTCGGCTAGGCCCCTTCCCGGCCCACCGGCCGCAGCGCCCCCATCAGCTCCCGCACGATCACCGCCCCGTTCAGCGTCAGCACCGACTCCGGATGGAACTGCACCCCGGCGAACCCGGGCGCGCGTACCGCGTGCACCTCACCGTTCGCGGCCCGGCTCACCTCGATGCCGTGCGCGGACAGCTCGGCCGCGGTCTCGTCGTCGCAGCGCGCCACGAAGCTGTTGTAGAACCCGACCGTCTCCGCCCGCCCGAACAGGTCCACGGCCGTCTGCGCCCCCTGGTACGGCACCTCCTTCCGTACGATGTCCAGCCCCAGCTCGGCCGCGACCAGCTCGTGCCCGAGGCAGACGCCGAGGACCCCGTGCCGGTGCTCGCGCAGCACCCGGGCGGTGAGGTCCCGCAGGAACCGCATCTTCGGGTCGGTGAGGTCGGACGGGTCACCGGGGCCGGGGCCCAGCACCACCGGTCCCTCGTGTGCGAGCACGGCGTCCCGCAGCCCGGGCTCGTCGTAGCGCCGGACGGTGACGTCGAGACCGCCGGACCGCAGCACATGCGCGAGCATCGCCGTGAAGGTGTCCTCGCCGTCCACGACCAGCGCGTGCCCGGCGAGCTCCTCGGTCCGCTCCTGCATCCGCAGCCAGAACGGCGCGAGCGAGGCCCGCCGGCCGTCCAGCGCGGCCCGCACCCGCGGATCGTCGGCGAGCCGCGGCCGTACCGCCTCCGCGCGCGGCCGGGACGGACGTACTCCCAGAGCGGCCAGCACCCCCGCCGCCTTCGCGTGTGTCTCCGCGACCTCGCCCGCCGGGTCCGAGCCCCGGACGAGCGTGGCGCCGACCGGCACCCGCAGGTGACCTTGGGAGGAGATGTCGGCGGTCCGGATGAGGATGGGGGAGTCCAGGGTCTGCGCCCCGCCCGAGTCCCGGCCCAGCAGGGCAAGCGCGCCCGCGTAGTAGCCACGGCCCCCGGGCTCGTACCGCTCGATGACCCGGCAGGCGTTCTGCACCGGCGAGCCCGTGACGGTCGCCGCGAACATGGTCTCCCTGAGCACCTCGCGCACGTCCAGCGAGGACTTGCCCCGCAGCTCGTACTCGGTGTGCGCGAGGTGGGCCATCTCCTTCAGCCGCGGCCCGATCACCACCCCGCCCATGTCGCCGACCGTGCACATCATCTTGAGCTCCTCGTCGACGACCATCGACAGCTCCTCGATCTCCTTGCCGTCCGCGAGGAACCCCAGCAGCTGCTCGGGTGTCGGCCCCTCGGCCGGATAGCGGTACGTGCCGCTGATCGGGTTCATGACGACCGTGCCGCCGGACATCCGGACGTGCACCTCCGGACTGGCGCCGACCAGCGTCCGCTCCCCGGTGTGCACGACGAACGTCCAGTACGCGCCCCGCTCGCCCTCGAGGAGCCGCCGGAACAGCGCGAGCGCGTCGGCCCTGCCGAATCCGGCGATCTCACCCTCGTACGTCCGCCGGATCACGAAGTTCGCGCCCTCGCCCCGCCCGATCTCGTCCCGCAGCACCCGCCCGACGATCTCGCCGTACTCCTCGTCCCCGACGTCGAAGCCGCCGGCCCGGACGCGGACCTCATGGGTGGGGAGCTGGGCGAGGGCCGCTTCCAGCGTCAGTGTGTGGATCTCCTCGGGCCTCAGGACCGCCAGCGGGGTGCCGTCGTCACGGACGTCGAAGCCGCGCTCGCGGATCTGCCGGAACGGGACGAGCGCGAGGCCCTCGTCGGGGAGGTCGGCGAGCCGGTCGTAGGAGGTGACCGGGCCGAGGAACACCTCCACGGTGTTCTCGTCGTGGCCCGGGGTGCGGCGGCGCAGCAGGGCGAAGGGGCGTTCGTCGTGCACCAGCTGTGTCAGGTCCATGGTTCCTCTGTCGTCGATGTCATCGATGTCGTCGATGCGAGTGAGGAACGGACCCCGGAAACGCCGAAGGCCGCCCCTCGGGCGGCCTTCGCGAAGTCTTGCGTACGCGCAGTCAGTGGGCCGCCGGATGAGCGGTCCACCACCAGTTCTGGGTCGAGTGCGCGAACATGGCAGGCACCCTACCCCATGCCCACCTGAGCGGGGGCGTGTCTCACCTGTCGAACCGGGGGAAAACGACGCGACACGACCCCGTAATGTTGGGGGGGTGACCGTGAACGCTAAGACCGGCCCGAGCGCCGGCAACACCTGGCGAGATCTGCCCGCGGCGCAGCAGCCCGAGTACCCCGACCCCGAGGCTCTGCGCGCAGTCGTTGCGGAGCTGGAGTCGTATCCGCCGCTCGTCTTCGCGGGCGAGTGCGACCAGCTGCGCGCCCGGATGGCGGCCGTCGCCAAGGGAGAGGCGTTCCTTCTCCAGGGCGGAGACTGCGCCGAGGCCTTCGACGCGGTGTCGGCCGACCACATCCGCAACAAGCTGAAGACGCTGCTCCAGATGGGCGCCGTGCTGACGTACGCGGCGTCGGTGCCTGTGGTGAAGGTCGGGCGGATCGCCGGCCAGTACTCCAAGCCGCGTTCGAAGCCGACCGAGACCCGTGACGGCGTGACGCTGCCGACCTACCGCGGCGACTCCGTCAACGGCTTCGACTTCACCGAGGCCGCCCGGATCCCGGACCCCGAGCGACTGAAGCGGATGTACCACGCCTCCGCGTCCACGCTGAACCTGGTGCGCGCCTTCACCACCGGCGGCTACGCGGACCTGCGTCAGGTCCATGCCTGGAACCAGGACTTCGTGCGGTCCTCCCCGTCGGGTCAGCGCTACGAGCAGCTGGCGCGGGAGATCGACAACGCGCTGAACTTCATGCGGGCCTGCGGGACCGACCCGGAGGAGTTCAAGACGGTCGAGTTCTTCTCCTCGCACGAGGGGCTGCTGCTGGACTACGAGTCGGCGCTGACCAGGGTCGATTCGCGCACCGGGAAGCTGTACGACGTCTCCGGGCACATGGTGTGGATCGGTGAGCGCACCCGTCAGCTGGACGGCGCGCACATCGAGTTCGCCTCGCGGATCAGCAACCCGATCGGCATCAAGCTCGGCCCGTCGACGACGGCCGAGGAGGCGCTGCGCTACATCGAGCGCCTCGACCCGGACCGTGAGCCCGGCCGGCTGACCTTCATCGTCCGCATGGGCGCCGACAAGGTCCGCGACAAGCTGCCGGAGCTGGTGGAGAAGGTCTCCGCGTCGGGTGCGACCGTGGCCTGGGTGACCGACCCGATGCACGGCAACACCTTCGAGGCGGCCTCCGGCCACAAGACGCGCCGCTTCGACGACGTGCTCGACGAGGTCAAGGGCTTCTTCGAGGTCCACAAGGGCCTCGGCACCCACCCGGGCGGCATCCACGTCGAGCTCACCGGTGACGATGTCACCGAGTGCGTGGGCGGCGGCGACGAGATCTTCGTCGACGACCTCCACCAGCGCTACGAGACGGCCTGCGACCCCCGTCTCAACCGCAGCCAGTCCCTGGACCTGGCCTTCCTCGTCGCGGAGATGTACCGCGACCAGTAACCATCGATGACCGTCAGTAATTTCGGGTAATGGCTCTGGGGCGCGGATCACATACGATCCGCGCCCCGTTCCACTTTTGCGGTCTCTGAGCGCCGGGTAAGGTTAGGTTAGCCTTATTGATCTCGGCAGGAGGTGAGTCCGCGTGTACGTCTGCAGCTGCTTCGGTGTGACCGAGGCGCAGGTCCAGCAGCACGCGGAGAACGGCGCCTGCACGCCCCGCCAGATCGCCTCCGCCTGCAAGGCCGGCACGGACTGCGGTTCGTGCGTCCGTCGCATCCAGGCGATCCTCGGCCGGGGCGCCTGTCAGCGCCGCGACCTGACCGAGGTCCAGCCGGCTCTCTCCGACCTGGAAGAAGCGGCCTGACGGCCTGACTCAGCTCTCGGGCTGCTCGATCAGCTGCGCGATGTAGAGGGCCTCACCGAGCTTCTCCACCAGCTCCAGCTGGGTGTCGAGGTAGTCGATGTGGTGCTCCTCGTCCTCGAGGATCGACTCGAAGATGTTCGCGGAGGTGATGTCGCCCTTCTCGCGCATCACCTTGATGCCCCGCCGCAGGCGGTCGATCGCCTCGACCTCGACCTGGCGGTCCGCCTCGAACATCTCCTTGACGGTCTGGCCCACGCGCACATGGAAGAGCCGCTGGTAGTTGGGCAGCCCTTCCAGGAACAGGATGCGGTCGGTGAGCACCTCCGCGTGCTTCATCTCGTCGAAGGACTCGTGGCGCGTGTACTTCGCGAGCTTCGTCCAGCCGAAGTTCTCCTGCATCTTGGCGTGCAGGAAGTACTGGTTGATCGCGGTGAGCTCGCCGGTGAGCTGCTCGTTGAGGAACTCGATGACCTCGGGGTCGCCCTGCATCGCAGAGGCTCCTTCCACCTGGGGGGTCGGGGAGGTTCGGGGGGAGGTTTCCGCCGCATGATTTCACCGGCACCGAAGATCGTCCAGTAAGTGCGTACTTAGTAAGTTAGTCCATGCTTAGTATTAGTTGCCCGATTCCGGACATGCCTGGTCATGTGCACCGCCCGGGGTCTGTCAGGATGGAGTCATGGGTCAGCCGGTCGAGCGGGAAATGGGAGAAGCAGCGGCGTCCGAGCTTCCACCGGGGCAGCGACTGCAACGGGGCTGGCCCGTCACACACTACGGCCCTGTCCCCAAGTTCCGGCCCGAACGCTGGGAGTTCGGCGTCTTCGGCGCCACCGCCGACGGTGCCAAGCACTCCTGGAGCCACGAGGAGTTCACGGCCCTGCCGTACACCACCGTCGTGGCCGATCTGCACTGTGTGACGAAGTTCAGCATGCTCGGCGCGGAGTGGGGCGGAGTCCCCGCCCGGACCCTCCTGGAGATCGCGCCGCCCGCAGCCGACGTCACCCATGTGATGGTGTGGGCCGAGTACGGCTTCAGCTCCAATCTGCGCCTCGCCGACTTCGCCTCCGAGCGCGCGATCTTCGCCACCCACAAGGACGGCGAACTGCTCACCGCCGAGCACGGCTTCCCGCTCCGCCTGGTCGTCCCGCACCTCTACGCCTGGAAGGGGCCCAAGTGGGTCCGCGGCGTCGAGTACATGACCGCCGACCGTCGCGGCTTCTGGGAGGAGCGCGGCTACCACAACGTCGGCGACCCCTGGAAGGAACAGCGCTACTCCTACCAGGAGCGGCCGGGTGACGGCCCGGAGCTGTGACCGGGTGACGGTCAGTGGTGGTACTGGTGCACCACGGCGTGTCCCTTGCCGCGGCCGATCATCCACTTGTTGACCGGCACTGTGACGACGAAGGCGATGACCAGCGAGATCGCCAGCGAGGCCCAGAACAGGACGTCGGCCAGCTCCGCGTCCATCGCGTCCGGCCACAGCGCGATCACCCCGTTGTCGATCAGCTCCATCACCGCGATCGACAGCGTGTCCGCGGCCAGCGCCACCCGCAGTGCGGCCCGGAAGCCGAGGCCGGCCTTCAGGACCCCGCGCAGGGTGAGCGAGTAGCCGAAGAAGAACGCCAGGACGATCGCCAGAACGGTGGTCGGCAGGTTGTCCCAGCCGAGCGCCGTGCCGATGACCATCCCGAGCACCTCGCCGATGGCGCAGCCGGTGAGGCAGTGGAGGGTGGCCTGGACCGCGGGGGCCCATCCGTGCGATGTGTGCCGCTCGTGCTGCTCCATGGGTCTGGCATACCCCCCAGGGGTATTACTATGCTTCGGTCGTCGCTTCAGTTGTCGCTTCAGTCGTCGCTTCGTCGTCCCGGAGTTTCTTCAGCTTCTCCACGTCCGCCGCGTGCCCCTCCTTGCCGCCGGGCGTCTCGATGATCAGCGGTACGCCCTCCGTCGCCGGGTGGGTCATCAGCGCGCGGAACGGGTCCTCGCCGATGTGACCGGCGCCGATGTTCTCGTGGCGGTCCTTGTGGGCGCCGACCACGTCCTTGGAGTCGTTGGCGTGGATCAGCCGCAGCCGGCCCTCGCCGACGGTGTCCACCAGCAGGTCGAGCGTCTGGTGCATGCCGGACGGGCCGGTCAGGTCGTGTCCTGCGGCGAAGACATGGCAGGTGTCGAGGCAGACGCCGAGCTTCGGATGCGCGTCGAGCGCCTCGAAGTACGGCCCGAAGTCCCAGGTCCGGGAGCACAGGGAGGACCCCTGCCCGGCCGTCGACTCGAGCAGCAGGAACGGATCGTCGTCGTGGGTCAGCTCGTCCAGCAGCGGCAGCAGCCGCTCCCGTACCTGCTTGAGCGCCACGGACCGCTCCCGCCCGCCCGTCGCGCTTCCGGTGTGCACGACCACGCCCAGCGCGCCGATCGCCCGCCCCCGGCGCAGCGAGTGGCGCAGCGACTCCACCGACCTCTCCACCGTCGCCTCGGTGCGCGAGCCGAAGTTGATCAGGTACGGCGCGTGCACGTACGCCGGGATCGACCGGGCCGCGCACACCTCGCGGAACGCCTCGTCCTGCGCCGGGTTGCCGGCCGGGGTGGCCCAGCCGCGCGGGTTGGCGACGAACACCTGGACCGTCTCGGCCTTCAGGTCCTCGGCGTACGACAGCCCGACGGAGTGCAGCCCGCCGGCCACCGGGACATGCCCGCCGACGGGGTTGCGGGAGGGGAAGGGCTGTTTGCTCACCGGTTCAGGGTGTCATGCCCGCAACCCCGCCCGGTCACCGGATGGTGATGGTGATCGTCGACCCCTTGGGGGCCGTCTTGCCGCCCTTCACCGACTGCTTCTTCACGGTGTCGCCGAACAGCCCGAGCAGTCCGCGGTCCTCCTCGACCTTGAAGCCGGCCCCCTCCAGCGCGGTCTTCGCGTCGTCGACGCTGTCGCCGGTGACGTCCGGGACCTCGATCAGCTCGGGGCCCTTGGACAGCGTCAGCGTCACCGTGTCGCCGTCGGCGGCCTGGCTGTCCGCCTCCGGGGTCTGTGCCGCGACCTGGCCCTTGTCGAACTCGGAGTTGACCTGCTCGGCGGAGACCTCCACCTTCAGCCCGGCCTCCTCCAGGTCGGCCTTGGCGTCGGCCAGATCCTCGCCCGTGACGTCCGGGACGTCCACCGGGCTGCCCTTGCTGACGACGATCGCGACCGCGGAACCCGCGCGCCGCTCGGTGCCGGCCGCGGGTTCGGTGCTGATCACGAATCCGTCGGGGACGTCGTCGCTGAACTCCCGCGTCACCATCCCCGGCTCCAGCCCGTCGCCCTTCAGCAACTCCCTGGCCTTGTCGAGCCGCGAGCCGGTCGCGTCCGGCACCTTCACCGTCTCCGGTCCGTCCGAGACGGTGAGCGTGACGGAGTCGTGCTTGCGGATCTTCGCGCCCGGCTCCGGGTCCGTACTGATGACCGTGCCGCGCCGCACGGTGTCGCTGTAGGCGTGCTCGACCTCGCCGACCTCCAGCCCGGCCGCCTCCAGCCGCTGCTCGGCCTTGGCCTGCTGCTGCGTCAGCACGGCCGGCACCTTGGTGAACTGACCGGAGTTGATGTACCAGACGCCGGCCCCGAGCCCGAACACCAGCAGGACGGCACCGACCAGCGCGAGCAGCCCACGCCGGGGCCGCGCGGAACGCCGCCGGGGCGGCAGCGGAGGCGCGCTCTGGAACCGCGCGGTGTGGTTGAAGGACCCCTCCCCGTCGACCGGCTCGTTGACCGGCAGCGGGCGGGGTACGGTCAGCGACCGCGGAATGACACTCGTCCGGTCCTCGGCGTGGGGGTGCTCCGCGGCGAGGGCCTGCGGCGGCACCGCGTCCAGCTGCTCCTCGCGCAGCGCGGCCCGCGTCTCCCGCACGTGACCGAGCAGCGCGACGGCATCGTAGGGCCGGACCGCCGGAGTGCGGGCGGTGGCCGACGCGACGACCTCGTCCAGCTCGAACGCCAGCCCCGGTACGACGGCGGAGGGCGCGGGAACGTCCTCGTGGAGATGCTTGTAGAGCACGATCGCGGGGGAGTCGCCGTCGTGCGGCTTCTCCCCGGTGAGCATCTCGTAGAGCACGACACCGCACGCGTACACGTCGACCCGGGGGTCGGCGGCAGCGGGAGTCTCGATCTGCTCGGGCGCGAGATACGCGACGGTCCCGAGCACCGCCCCGGTGGTACTGGTGACGGTGTCCACGGACCGCACCAGCCCGAAGTCGGCGACCTTGACCCGCCCGTCATCCCCTATCAACACGTTCTCGGGCTTCATGTCCCGGTGCACGAACCCGGCCCGGTGCGCGGCACCGAGCGCGGCCAGCACGGGCTCCAGGATGTCCAGCGCGGCCCTCGGCGCCAGCGCGCCGCGCTCCCGCAGCACGTCCCGCAGCGTGCAGCCCGCGATGTACTCCATCGCGAGATACACATACGAGCTGTCGGCACCCTGGTCGAACACCTGTACGACATTGGGGTGCGCGAGCCGGGCGACGGACTTGGCTTCCCTGATGAACCGCTCGACGAACGCTCCGTCGGCCGCGAGCGCCGGATGCATCACCTTGAGCGCGAGCACACGGTCGAGGCGGGTGTCCACGGCCCGGTAGACCGTGGCCATCCCGCCGACCGCGATCCGCGCATCGACGCGATACCGCCTGTCGAGCACCTGCCCGACCAGAGGGTCCTGAAGGGTCGTGTCCACGCAGCGAGTCTACGAGCCGCCACCGACAACCCCACCGCCTCCACCCCCGAGCAGCAGAACTGCAGCGCACCTGTAACGCGGCACACGCACGGCGGGGGGCGGCACCGATCGCGTACGACGGCGGGCCGGCCGCCGACGGGGCTGGGGCCCCACGGGCGACGTCCACCTCCCCGGCCGACTGGAAACAGGTGGTGCGTGGGTGGGGAAAATGCGCTAGAAAGCCGGGCGTTCGGGGTCCAGTGTCGCAAGACCGGTCGTGGGGGACGACGCCTCCGCGAAGTAGCGCCGGGGGATGCGGCCGGCCAGCCGGGCCGACCTTCCCGCCTCGACACCCGCCCGCATGGCGGACGCCATCAGCTCGGGGTCACGAGAGCGCGTCACCGCCGACGCCAGCATCACCCCCGCACACCCCAACTCCATCGCGAACGCCGCATCGGACGCCGTACCGGCCCCCGCGTCCAGAATCACCGGCACACCCGCGTGCTCGACGATCAGCTGAAAGTTGTGGGGGTTGCGGATCCCCAGCCCGGACCCGATCGGAGAGCCCAGCGGCATCACCGCGGCGCACCCCACGTCCTCCAGCTTCCGTGCCAGCACCGGATCGTCGTTCGTGTACGGCAGCACCGTGAACCCGTCGTCCACCAGCGTCTCCGCCGCCTCCAGCAACTCCACCGGATCCGGCAGCAACGTCCGCTCGTCGGCGATGACCTCCAGCTTCACCAGGGACGTCCCCAGCGCCTCCCGCGCCAGCCGGGCCGTCAGCACCGCCTCCCCGGCCGTGAAACACCCCGCGGTGTTCGGCAGCACCCGGATCCCGAGCCGTTCGAGCACGGACAGCACGGAGCCCCGTACCCCCGGGTCCACCCGCCGCATCGCGACCGTCGTCAGCTCCGTCCCGGACGCGACGAGCGCCCGCTCCAGCACCTCCAGGCTGGGCGCACCCCCCGTCCCCATGATCAGCCGGGACGAGAACGACGTACCGCCGAGAGACAGAAGATCGTCGGCCATGGCGCTCAGCCTCCCTGCACGGCGGTGAGGACTTCCACCCGGTCGCCCTCGGAGAGCGCCGTACCGGCCCACTCCGCGCGCGGGACGACGGTTTCGTTGAGCGCGGCGGCCACCCCGGAGGGGGCCGGCGTCAACGACCGTACGACGCTGTCGAGCGCCGTACCGGGGGCGACCGCACGGGACTCACCGTTCACCGAGATGTTCACCGAGATGTTCACCGGGACGTTCATGCGCGCTGCTCCGTGAGAACGGCGGCGCCGAAACGCCGGGGCGTGAAGGGACGGGCCTCGTCGGGGAGTTCACCCGTGGCGAGGGCGTGCGCCAGCGCGTCACCGGTGACCGGTGTCAGCAGCACCCCGTTGCGGTAGTGCCCGGTCGCCAGCAGCAGCCCGTCCAGCTCGGTGGGACCGAGCAGCGGCGCGTTGTCGGGCGACCCGGGCCGCAACCCCGCGCGCGTCTCCGTCAGGGGCAGCTCCGTGATCCCCGGCACCAGTTCGTGCGCGTCGCGCAGCAGCTCGTACACGCCCCCCGCCGTCACCGTCGTGTCGAAGCCCAGCTCCTCGCTCGTGGCCCCCACGACCAGCTCGCCGTTCTCGCGCGGCACCAGATACACCTGGCTGCCGCGTACCACGGCCCGCACGGTCCGGCTCAGGAACGGCGCGTTCCGGGGCGGCACGGTCAGCCGCAGCACCTGCCCCTTCACCGGCCGCACGGGCGGCAGTACGTCCTCCGGGACCCCCGCGAGGCGTCCGCTGAGGCTGCCGCCCGCGAGTACCACCTGCCCCGCCCCCAGCGCCGTACCGTCCCGCGTCACGACCCCCGCGGCCCGCCCGCCGACGACGGACAGCCGCTCCGCCCATGCCCGGTGGAAGACCACACCCGCCCGCTCGCAGGCGACGACCAGCGCGTCGGCCAGCCGCCGAGGGTCGATCTGGTGGTCGCCGTCCACCCGCAGCCCGCCCCGCACCCCCGGCGCGAGCATCGGCTCCAGGCGCCGGCACTCGCGCCCCGACAGCCACTCCGAGGCCAGCCCCGACTGCGCCTGGAGCGTGTGCAGTTCCCGCAGGTGGGCGCGGTCGTCGGCGTCCAGCGCCACCGCGAGCGTGCCGCACCGGCGGTAGCCGAGGCCGTGCCCGGCCGCCTCCGTCAGCTCGGCCACGAAGTCCGGGTAGCGCCTGGCCGAGGCCAGGTTCAGGCCCAGCAGGGTCTGCTCGCCGTAGTGCAGTTCGGTGACGGCGGCCAGCATCCCGGCCGCCACGCGCGCGGCCCCGCCGCCCGGCTCCGGGTCCACCACCGCCGTGGCGAACCCGCGCTGCGCGGCCCGCCACGCCGTGACGAGCCCGATGATCCCGCCCCCCACGACGAGGACGTCCGAGGTGTGTGTACGCGACATGGGCGTCCAGCCCCTCCCTTCGCCGGCATGACCCGGATCAGGTTCGTACGGTCGGAGGCCGCCAGCCTCCCTCTCAGCCCGGTGCGTCCGGGCTCCCGCGAGTGCTCTACGTCGGCCACCCTAGTCCCACCCCGCACGCCGCAGTAAGGGAGCCTCCGTCCATGGTCCGTCCGCTCGAAGGCCTCGTCCTCGCCCCTGTCGCCGACCAGGCGCCGGGCCAGGTCGGCACCCGCACCCGCTTCGCCTACCACGAGCGGGACGGCGTCATCTGGGCGGACTACGCGGGCGGCGACGTCGTACGCGGGCATCTGGTGGGTACCCGGGAGGGGGACCGGCTCGACTTCAGGTACGTCCAGCTCGGGCACGACGGGACCACGTCCTGCGGCCACTGCGCGTCCACGGTCGTCGAACTGCCCGACGGGCGACTGCGCCTCGAGGAGACCTGGGAGTGGGAGTCCCGGCACGGCAGCGGTATGAGCGTTGTGGAGCAGGTCACGGAGCACGACGACTGATTGACTATCCGTCAGTTGACGTTGTTGATTCAGTCTATGGTGATCAGGTGAGCGAGCTGACGAGCGAAGAAGGCAGTCCGGCGGGGCGGCGCGTGGTCGTCGTCGGCGCGGGGATGGCCGGCGTGCAGACCGCGGTCGCCCTGCGCGAACAGGGCTTCGACGGCGCGGTCACACTGATCGGGGCCGAACCCCACCAGCCCTACGACCGGCCCCCGCTCTCCAAGGCCGTCCTGCTCGGCAAGGCCGAGGGCTCCGCCTTCGACGTCGACTTCGAGAGCCTCGGCATCGAGCTGGTGCTCGGCCGCGAGGTGCTCGGTCTGCGCCCCGCCGACCGGACCCTGGACACCGAGGCCGGGCCCGTCCCGTACGACGTCCTGGTCCTCGCCACCGGCGCCGAACCGATCCGGCTGCCCGGCGCCGAGGGTGTGCCCGGCGTCCATCTGCTGCGCACCCTGGACGACGCCGAACGGCTGCGGCCCGTGCTCGTCCGGCAGCACGACATCGTGGTCGTCGGCGCCGGCTGGATCGGCGCGGAGTTCGCCACCGCCGCGCGCGAGGCCGGCTGCGCCGTCACCGTCGTCGAGGCCGCCGACCGGCCGCTCGCCGGCGTCCTGCCGGCCGAGGTCGCCGCCCCGATGGCCTCCTGGTACGCCGACAGCGGTGCCGTTCTGCGCACCCACGCGCGCGTGGCGCGTGTCGAGCCGGGCGCGGTCGTTCTCGACGACGGCACCCGGCTGCCCGCCGACTCCGTGGTCGTCGGGATCGGCGCCCGCCCCGCCACCGCCTGGCTGACCGGCTCCGGCGTCGAACTCGGCGCGCACCGCGAGGTGCTGGCCGACGACCGGCTGCGCACCTCCGTGCCGGACGTGTACGCCGTCGGCGACTGCGCGTCCTTCCCGTCCGGGCGGTACGGCGAGCGGCTTCTCGTCCACCACTGGGACAACGCCCTCCAGGGGCCGCGCACGGTCGCCGCGAACATCATCGGCTCCGCCACCGACGAGCCCCCGGCGGTCTACGACCCGGTGCCGTACTTCTGGTCCGAGCAGTTCGGCCGCTTCGTCCAGTACGCCGGCCACCACACCGGCGACGACACCCTGCTGTGGCGCGGCGACCCGGCGGGGCCCGCCTGGACGGTCTGCTGGCTGCGCGAGGACCGGCTCGTCGCGCTCCTCGCGGTCGGCCGACCCCGCGATCTGGCCCAGGGACGACGCCTCATCGACGCCGGTGCCTCGATGCGACCCGACCTGCTCTCCGACCCGGCCCGGCCCCTGAAGGCGGCGACCCGCTAGCCCTCCAGGAGGAGGCTCGGCTACCCACTGTCAGTCCGGGATGGCAGTCTTGGTGATGTGACCGAGATTGACGCAAAGATCGATGCCCTCGTCCCCGAGTGGCTCACCCTCCCCGACATCGCGGAGATGCTCGACGTGGAGGTGACGCGCGTGCGGCAGCTGGTCAAGGAGGGCCAGCTCATCGCCGTACGCCGTGGGGAGAACCGCGCGCTGCACGTCCCCGCCGCCTTCATCGACGTGGACAAGGTGGTCAAGGGCCTGTCCGGGACCCTCACGCTGCTGCGGGACGACGGCTTCACGGACGAAGAGATGATCGAGTGGCTCTTCACCCCCGACCCCACCCTGCCCGGCACCCCCGCGCAGGCGCTCAGCGAGAACCGCGGTACGGAGGTGAAGCGCCGCGCCCAGGCGCTCGCCGTCTGATCAGTATCTGTACGTTCTGATCAGCATCAGTGCGTTCTGATCAGTAGTAGTACGTTCGCCGCACACCAGGCGTACGGGGGCCCGCGGTCCCCGTACGCCACCGCCCCGGGGGGACACGTATGCCCGAAACCGCGCGCGCCCGTCTCGCCCGCGCCCGCCTCTACCTCTGCACCGACGCCCGCACCCGTCAGGGCGACCTTCCGGAGTTCCTGGACGCGGTCCTCGCGGCCGGCGTCGACATCGTCCAGCTGCGGGACAAGGGCATGGAGGCCGCCGAGGAACTCGAGCACCTGGAGGTGTTCGCCGACGCCTGCGCCCGGCACGGCCGGCTGCTCGCGGTCAACGACCGGGCGGACGTCGCCCACGCCGCCCGCGCCGACGTCCTCCACCTCGGCCAGGGCGACCTGCCGGTCCCGGCGGCCCGCGCGATCCTCGGCGACGAGATACTGACAGGCCGTTCCACACACGCCGAGGCGGAGGCGGAGGCCGCCGCCGTCCAGGAGGGCGTGGACTACTTCTGCACCGGCCCATGCTGGCCCACCCCCACCAAGCCCGGCCGTCACGCCCCCGGCCTCGGCCTGGTCCGCCACACCGCGGCCCTGGGCACCGACCGGCCCTGGTTCGCCATCGGCGGAATCGACCTCGCCAACCTCGACGACGTACTGGACGCGGGTGCCCGCCGGGTCGTGGTCGTCCGCGCGATCACCGAGGCGGACGACCCCGGCGCCGCGGCGGCCGAGTTCGCCAAGCGGCTGCGTCAGCAGTAGCCCGGCTTTCAACCGGTTTTCGGCCGCGACACGCGTCCGAAGGGTGGACAACAGGCCGACAATTCGGGCAAATATCCGACTTCCGGTTGGGTGACCGCACCAGCCTGACTAACCTGCGGGTATGGCCCTCGGAACCGCATCCACCAGGACGGACCGCGCACGCACCGTGCGTGACATCCTGGCGACCGGCAAGACGACGTACTCGTTCGAGTTCTACGCGCCGAAGACGCCGAAGGGCGAGCGGAGTCTGTGGAACGCGCTCCGCAGGGTCGAGGCGGTCGCCCCCGACTTCGTCTCCGTCACATACGGGGCCGGCGGATCGACCCGGGCCACCACGGTCCGTGAGACCCAGCAGATCGTCGTCGACACCACCCTCACCCCGGTCGCGCACCTCACCGCCGTCGACCACTCCCTCGCCGAACTGCGCAACATCATCGGCCAGTACGCCGACGCCGGGATCCGCAACATGCTCGCCGTGCGCGGCGACCCGCCCGGCGACCCGATGGGCGAGTGGGTCCCGCATCCGCAGGGCCTCACCTACGCCGCCGAACTCGTCCGGCTCATCAAGGAGTCGGGCGACTTCTGCGTCGGCGTCGCCGCCTTCCCCGAGATGCACCCGCGCTCCGAGGACTGGGACCGGGACGTCACCCACTTCGTCGACAAGTGCCGGGCCGGCGCCGACTACGCCATCACACAGATGTTCTTCCAGCCCGAGTCCTACCTGCGCCTGCGCGACCGCGTGGTCGCGGCCGGCTGCGAGACCCCGGTCATCCCCGAGATCCTTCCGGTGACGAGTGTGAAGATGCTGGAGAGGCTGCCGAAGCTCAGCAACGCGCACTTTCCGGCCGCCCTGAAAGAGCGGATCCTCACAGCGAAGGACGATCCGGCCGCTGTACGCTCGATGGGGATCGAGTTCGCCACGGAGTTCTGCGCCCGGCTGCTGTCCGAGGGAGTCCCCGGACTGCACTTCATCACGCTCAACAACTCCACGGCGACGCTGGAAATCTACGAGAATCTGGGCCTGCACCATCCTCCGCAGGCCTAGACCGGTCGCACCCACATACGACACACTGCGTAGCGGCCACTGGGAGAGGGGCGTACATGGGCTGGACGGTCCTCTACATCGCGTTCGGCATCGTCGCGCTGTGGTTGCTCGGCGAGGTGCTGCTGCAGTACAAGGCGCGGCTGCGCTGGCGGGTGCTCGCGTTCGTCGGCTTCCTCGGCGTCGTGGTCGGTGTCCTGATTGCGTCGGTCGTCGTCATCGGCCTGGGCGCGATCGCCTTCGCCGTCGGCCAGACCTACGTCACGCTGTCGTTCCGGCGCGGCTTCGCCGAGGGCTGGGCCGTCCGCCGGATGGACGAGGGTGACGGCCCCCTGGCCAAGCGCCGCCGCGGCAAGGGCGACGACGAGAACCCCGATCCCGAGGCCGACGGCCCGGATGCCTCGGTCACCGCCGGTTACGCCGACGCCGCCTTCGACGGGTACGGCCAGCAGAAGGATCCCTTCGCCGAGCGCGGCTCCTACGGCGACGACGACTTGGACCGCGACGACGTGTTCACCCCCGCGGCCCGCTCCGCCCAGCCCGGCGCCGCCGAGAGCACGGCCGTCTACGAGCCGCAGCCCATGCCCGACGACACCAGCTCCTACGGCATATACAGCGACACCGCGTACGCGGCGGCCACCGGCCAGCCCCAGGACCAGTACGCGACGACCGCCCAGGGCGGCGCCGACCAGGGCTACGGGTACGACGGCTACGCCGGGTACAACCAGCAGCAGTACGGCTACGACACCACCGGCGAGCAGCAGTACGCCGCCTACTCCGACCCGTACATCGGCACCCAGACCTACGGCGGCGGCTCCTACGACGCCGGCTACGGCCAGCAGCAGTACGGGCAACAGGGTTACGGCCAGGACCAGTACGGCACCGGCGGCTACGGCGAGACCCCGGCCGGCGGTGTGTGGGTGCCGCAGCAGCGCAACACCGACGACCCGCTCGGCGGCGATCTGCCGCCCGACCAGCAGTACCCCTACCAGGGCGACGGCCAGCAGGGGCAGCAGGGCAACGGCTACGACGACCAGTACCGCTTCTGACGCGCGGTATCTGTTCGTACAGGCGGTTTGCGGCTCATGGCCCACTGCCCACTGCTCACTGAGAGCCGCGGAACTCCGGTCCCTCCACGATCAGTCCGGCCACCAGGGCGCCCGACATGCCCGCGTGGGGGAGTCCGCCGCCCGGGTGCGACCAGCCCCCGGCGGTGAACAGGCCCCGCAGCCCCGTGGAGTTCCCCGGGTGCAGCAGCCGCCCCCCGGCCCCGGCCAGCGCCGGCGCCGGTACGGCCCCGCCCGCCGCGCCGGTCTCCGCCGCGACATCGGCGGGGGTGCGCACCTCGCGCCACAGCACGCGGTCCCGCAGCCCGGGAACGGCCCGCTCGGTCATGGAGAGCAACGCCTCCACGTGCTCCTCGCGTATCTCGGCTCCGGCCGGGACCACCGCGCTGAGCGTGACCGCCTCGTGGTCGCCGTCCGGTACCAGGGCCGGGTCGTCCGGCCGCAGCACCGTGACCGTCGGCCGCTCCGGCACCCCCGGCGCCGTACCGAAGAGGCTCTCCAGCTCGCCCTCGCGGTCCCGGGTGTGCACCACCGTCCGGTGCGCGGTGCCCGGCGGGCGCCCGCCGCGCAGGGCGAGCAGCACCGTCAGCCGGCTGGGCAGGCCCCCCTGGGGCGCGGGCTCGCCCTCCCCGCGGGCGGCCAGTGTGCCGGGCGCGACCACGAAGTCCGCCTCGACGACCTCGCCTCCGGCCAGCTCCACCCCCGCCGCCCCGCCGTCCTTCTCCAGGACCCGGACGACCTCGGCGCCGAAGACGAACTCCACCCGGCGGGCCAGACACCGCTCGTACACCGCCCGGGCCAGCTCCCGCATCCCCCCGCGCACGTACCACGTGCCGAAGGCGTGCTCCATGTACGGCAGCACGGCCGCACTCGCCGGGGCGAGGCGGGGATCCAGGCCGTACGCGAGCGCGTGTCCCTCCAGGAGCGCGGCGAGCCGGGGGTCGCGCAGCTCCCAGGCGGCGACCTCGGCGAGGGTGCCGGCCCGACGGGTGCGCAGCAGGCGCTTGTGCGGGACCGCCGGGTAGGGCTCACGCTCCGCCAGCACCCGCCAGTCCGGCCACAGGGGCTCCTCCAGGAGCGGGCGGCGGGTGCGGTCCCAGGCCTCCCTGGCGCGGACCAGGAAGTCGCCCCAGCGCTGCCCGGTGCCCGAGCCCAGCGACTCGTCCAGCGCCGAAACGACGCCCGCGCGCGAGGCGTTCGGCAGGGACACCTCGGTGGAGTCCCCGAACACGTGCCGCGCTGACGGGTCGACCTGGACCAGCTCGACGCGGGACTCCAGGGGTTCCTTGCCGGTCTTGACGAACAGATCGCGCCAGACCGCGGGCAGCGTCAGCAGCCCCGGGCCGGTGTCGAAACCGAACCCCGCCCGCTCGAAGCGGCGCACCGCACCGCCGTACGTCTCCGTACGCTCGTACACCGCCACCCGGTGGCCCGCGACGGCCAGCCGGGCAGCGCACGCCAGCGCGCCCATCCCGGCGCCGATCACCGCAATCCGTGCCATGCCCGCGACTTTATCGGCCGCCACTGACAGTCACCGCACGCGGCCGGTGGCAGCGCCCGGCCTCCGACGGCCGTCAGAGCGGCGGGGCCCCGGGGTGCCGGGCCAGTCGCCGCTCCTCCCGCCGCTGCGCCCGGCGGCGCAGGAACCTCCGGATCCGCGAGACGAGGAAGAACAGCACCACCAGACCGGCCACCAGCAGCACGGCGGCGATCACGGCCGCCGCACCCGGGTGGAACATTGCGAACGTCACGATGCCGCCCACGCCGAGATCCTCGGCCAGGCTCACGATCACGTTGCTGAACGGCTCCGGCGAGGTGTTGACCGCCATCCGCGTCCCCGCCTTGACGGCATGGCTGGCCAGCGCCGTCGAACCGCCCAGCAGCCCCGCCGCGACATCGTTGAGGGAACCGCTCTGCCCGGCCAGCAGCGCCCCGACCCAGGCCCCGGCGAGCGGCCTGATCACCGTGTGCACCGAGTCCCACGCCGAGTCGACGTACGGGATCTTGTCGGCGACCGCCTCGCACAGGAACAGCGCGCCCGCGACGATCAGCACCTCGGGCCGCTGCAAGGTCTCGGGCACGTCGTCGCTCAGGCCGCTCGCGCCGAACAGGCCGAGCAGCAGCACCACCGCGTAGGCGTTGACGCCGCTGGCCCAGCCGCTCGTGAAGACCAGAGGGAGTACGGACACGGACGCGATCGTAACCAGTCGGCTGCGCGGAGTCCTGGGGTTGAGCACGCAGGCGTGAGTACGCGTACCTATGCGGGGAGATGAGTACGCGGGCGGATGGGGGCGGGCCTGCGTGAACGGGAGAGTGGAGACACGGAAAGGGGCGCTGCTCCGGCACCGGCGACACGGGGCGCCGGAACGGAGCGGCCCTCGATCCGCTCCTTCCGTCGGCCGGCCGGTTCGGCGGGAGCGAGGCACGGGGGGACCCGGGGGAACGACCGCACGGGGAAACCGCGGGAAACCGGGGGGAATTGGGGGAACGGGGGAATCGGGGGAGGAAGCGCCGGTTCGTGGTGGCCCGCGGGGGACGCGGCCACGGCGGACCGGCGCTTTCCTGTCCGGCGCCGGCTACGGGCGACCGCTCACCCGCCCTTGCAGCAGCCGTGACAGCGCCGCGTGGACGTCGTCCAGGGAGCGCTCGGGCTGGAACGCCCGCCAGTCCAGGGCGGCCACCAGGACCATGCCGACCAGTGCGGCGGCGGTCAGCTGGACGTCGATCTCGTCGCTGAACTCGCCGTTGTCGACGCCCTCGCGCAGTACGCCCTCGACGACGGCCACCGCCTGCTGCCGGACCACCATGAGCGTGGACTGCCAGGCCCGGTTGGTGCGCCACAGCTCGGCGACGTAGAGCTGGGTGAAGGACGGGTGGCGCTCGATGAAGACGAGCCCCGCGCGGACCATCGCGTCCAGGGCGTCGACCTTGCTGCCGCCCTCCCGCGCGGTGTGCTCGGCGGCCTCCCGCAGCGAGGCGGTGAGCAGGCCCACGCCGTGTCTCAGCAGCTCCTCGAAGAGGACCGACTTGCTCGCGAAGTTGTAGTAGACCGTGCCCTTCGCGACGCCGGCCCGCTCGGCGATCTCGTCGACCGTGGTGGCGGAGAAGCCCTGCTCGGCGATGAGCGTGACGGCCGCCTCGTAGAGCTTCTGCCGGGTGGTTTCGCGTCGGGTGCGGCCGCCCGAGGTGGTGCTGCTTTCCATGGTCCTGATTCTCACAGGAACCCGACCTCCCGTACGCCGGATCTTCACAGGCCGAGCTCCGGGTGCAGCTGTACGGAGCCGCCGAACCGCCGCGAGCTGTTTCGGCAGCCGGGCCGTGCCCACGGTCGCCGTGCCCTCGGTGACCCTCATCCGGCCGGAGCCGGACGGTCCCTCGGCCGAACCTGCGATCGAAGCAAAAGACCAGGTCAGAACGGATTGTCAGTGGCATACCTCACGATGGGCACATACGGCACCACCTGACAGGGCGTGCCGTCACCCAGACGACAGGAGGTTCGTCATGGCCACCTACCACGCAGCCGCCCACCGGCGCCGCGCCCCCGGCCCTGCCCCCTCACTGACCGGCCCGGCGAGCGACGTCCACCCCGTACTGCGCCGCACCACCGCCCCGCCCGCCGCCCTCGACCTGCTCGCCCAGGCCCGCGCGGGCCTGGAGGAGGCGGCCGTCCTCGACACCCCCAACGAGCGCTACGCCACGGCCCATCTCGCGGCCCTGCGCACCGCCGCCGCCGTACTCGCCGCGCGGGGCCGGCCCGACCCCTCGCCGCGGCGCCGGGCGCGCATCCGCAGCGCCTGGGAGGTGCTCCCCGAGATCACGCCCGAACTCACCGAGTGGAGCGCGCTGTTCGCCTCCGGGGCCCGGCGCCGCGCCCGCGCGGAGGCGGGCATCGAGGGCGCGGCGAGCCGCCGGGACGCCGACGACCTGATACGCGACGTGGCGATGTTCCTGCGCATCGTCGAGCGCATGCTGGTCCTCCAGCCGGTCCTCCCGCAGCCCCGCCAGGACGCGCACGGCCCGCAGGACGGGGACGGCTCAGGCGCCCGGTCCGCGATGCCGGACGCCGGCTGACGCACCCTGCCACCAGGTCACCGCGGTGACCTGGTGGCAGGCCGGAGGCAATAGGGTGGAAGACGCCTGAAGCCTTCCCTCCGACCGCCCGCACCCGGGACGGGACCCGGGGAGGCAGCCCGTTCGCCCCGCCGCGCAAGAGGCGGTGCCGCGCCGAGGAGTCAACTGCCGTGTCGGAATCGATGCGCCCGCCCGTCTCCCCCCATCGCCCGCACACCACGTCGCTGCGCTCCGACCCCTCCCGCCCCCGCGCCTCCCTCCGTACCGCCGTGGTCTGGGAGGTCCTCAAGGACGCCCTCGAACGCCGGGTCAAGGCCACCGGACGGGAGGCGCTTGACGTCCTCGACACCGGCGGCGGCAGCGGCAACTTCGCGGTGCCGGTGGCCCGCCTCGGGCACCGCGTCACCGTCGTCGACCCCAGCCCCGACGCGCTGTTCGCGCTGGGGCGCCGCGCCGCCGAGGCCGGCGTCGCCGACCGGGTCCGGGGCGTCCAGGGCGACGCCCACGGCCTCTTCGACGTGGTCGAGCGCGGTGGCTACGACGCCGTCCTGTGCCACGGCGTCCTGGAGTACGTCGACGACCCCGCCGAGGGCGTCCGCAACGCCGTGGCCGCCCTGCGCCCGGAGGGTGTCCTCAGCCTCCTCGCCGCCGGGCTCGGCGGGGCCGTCCTCGCGCGCGCCCTCGCCGGCCACTTCAACGAGGCCCGGCAGGCCCTCGCCGACCCCGACGGCCGCTGGGGCGACGGCGACCCGGTACCGCGCCGCTTCACCGCCGAACAGCTCACCGCGCTCGTCGAGGGCGCGGGCCTCACGATCGGCGCCGTGCACGGCGTACGGGTCTTCGCCGACCTCGTCCCGGGCGTCCTCGTGGACACCGAGCCCGGCGCCCTGGAGGCCCTGCTGAAGCTGGAGGAGGCGGCGGCCGAACTCCCCGCGTTCCACTCCGTGGCCACCCAGCTTCATGTGCTGGGTGAGTCAACGGTGACCGGCGGGGCCTGAGCGGCTCCCGGGGCGCACCGCTGATCAGGGGCTCGACGGCACATGGAGTACGCCACAGGCCCCCCGTTCGGGCGCTGTCCGCCGTATGATCGAGGGAGATCGCCCGGCATGACGGGCCGGCCGATGGGGAATGGAAGCCTCAGCGGACCGGGACGTCCATGACGGGCTCCGGTTGGCCAATTGGCCTAGAGGGGCGGGTTTCACGGGGGCGATTCCCTGCCTATCCTGAAGGGACCCCCCGAGTCGCCCCGGCGACTGCACGATGAGGAGGACTCCGTGCCGCTCTCGGAGCACGAGCAGCGCATGCTCGAGCAAATGGAGCGAGCGCTGTACGCCGAAGATCCCAAGTTCGCGTCGGCGCTCGAGGGAAGCGGGCTGCGTACGTACACCCGGCGTCGGGTCTACCAGGCGGTCGCAGGCTTCCTCGTAGGTATCGCGCTCCTCATGGCAGGAATGGTCGCCAAGCAGGTCTGGCTCAGTGTCGTGGGTTTCCTCGTCATGCTGGGCTGCGCGGTGCTCGCGGTGACCGGCTGGCGCAAGGCACCCAAGCCGGGCGAACAGTCCGCGGGCGCCCCGCAGGCACGCGGCCCGGCCCGGCAGAAGCGCTCGGTGATGGACAGGATCGAACAGCGCTGGCAGCGCCGCCGCGACGAGCAGGGCGGCCACTGAGCCGGACATGACGGCGAGGGCATACGCGAGGGGGTGACCACCCACCGGGTGGTCACCCCCTCGCGTATGCCCTCGCCGTCTTCCCTGAGGCTGCCCGTGAGGGCCTCAGCCGCTCTGTCGGCCGGGCCGGGGCAGCCGGGGCAGCCGTGCCGTCAGCCGGGCCGTGCGGGCCGCCCAGGACGCCTTGACGGCCGTCCAGCGCTCGGAGAGCTCCCAGACCGCGCGCATGGCCGAGCGCGGCGCCACGACCGCCCGTATCCGCGCGGGCCAGCCCGCCCTCGCCCACAGTGCCGAGCGCAGCACACGCGCGTCCTCGGCCAGGCCGGCCTCGGCCCGAGGCTGCGGAGCGAACAGCACCTGCTCCACCGCGCCCGCCACCCGGTGCACCGACCGGCCCGCCGTCTCGTCCAGCTCCCCGATCAGGACGATCCGCGCCGCCGCCCGCCGGGGGGTCAGCGCGTCGTCCGGCTCGATGCCGAAGTCCCAGGCCGTGTCGACCAGCTCGCGCCACACCGCCAGCACATGTGCCACGGCGGCCTCGCCGACCTCCTGCGACGGCACGTCCAGCAGCACCGCGCGAGCGGCGTCGTGCTCCGTCAGACCCTCCGTGGTGCCACCGGGGCGCGGGCCGGGCGGCGCACCCGCCAGTGCGGAGTGCTGGGCCGACGCCATCCGCACCGACCGCCGTCGCAGCCGCCACAGCATCGGCCCCAGCGGCAGCGCGAGCACCGCCGCCCCCAACAGCACCCAGCCCACGATCCGGTACCACGGGGTGCCCTGGCCGCCGGACTCCGCCGGGTCCAGCGGCAGCGCGGCTCCGCAGCCCTCGAGCTTCTTGTCCTGCGACGAGCAGCTTGCGCTCGTCGACGGCGCCGCCGAGGACTCCGCGTCCGCCGACTGGGAGGCCTCCGGAGAGTCGGGAGTGGCCGCGCCCGGGACGTCCGGCAGCGTGTACGTGGGCGTCGTGCCACGGGTCGGCGTCGGCTCGAAGCGGGTCCAGCCCACGCCCTCGAAGTACAGCTCGGGCCAGGCGTGCGCGTCCTTCAGCGTGACCGCCACCGAGCCGTCGGCCTGCGGGGAACCGGGCGCGAAGCCCACCGCCACCCGGGCCGGGATGCCCAGCGTGCGGGCCATCGCCGCCATCGCGAACGAGAAGTGGACGCAGAAGCCCTGCTTGTCCCGCAGGAAGCGGGCTATCGCGTCCGGTCCCGTGCCGACCTCGACGTCGGTGTCGTACTCGAAGCCGCCGGTCACCGCGAAGTAGTCCTGGAGCGCGACCGCACGCTCGTAGTCGTTCGTCGCGCCCGCGGTGATCTCGCGGGCCTGCCGCGCCACCACCTTCGGCAGCGAGTCCGGCACCTCGGTGTAGTCGTTCATGATCGAGCCGGGCGCCGCGGGCGCGTCGGCGAGCTGCTCCGCCGTCGGCTCCACGTCGAGGCTCTTCACCTGGTACGTCTTGCCGCCGGTGTTCTCCCCGTGGTCGCCGACCAGGGTCATGCCGACCGGCTCGTACCGCCAGTTGCCCGAGATCCGCACATCGCTCGGCGGGTACGGCATCGGCAGCCAGTCCTGGCCGTAGTCCTTGGCGGCCGAGATCCGCGTGGTGATCTCCGTGCGCTTGACGTCGGAGCTCAGGCCCGTGGGCGTGGGCAACTCGTCCGGCAGGGCGACGATATGGCGCTTCGACGGCCGCCAGGTGGTGCCGTCGAAGTCGTCCAGGGACACGATCCGCAGATACATGTCCGTGATGTCGGTGGCGTTGGTGTTCAGCGTCAGGACCGTGCGGTCGTCGTTGACGTTGAGGCTGTCGCGCAGCGACACCAGAGGGTTGACCGCGGAGATCGTGCCCCCGCCGCCGGATCCGGTGCCCACCCCGGCGCCCGTGCCGTCCAGCAGCCCGCCCCTGACCGACGGTGTCAGCCCGAGGAACGGCACGATCACCGCGATGCTCAGCGCGGCGAAGCCGATCCGGCGGCCGGTGCGCACCGGGGCCACCGGACCGGCCGGTCCGCCCGGAGCGCGTGGCGCGCCCGCGAAGACCCGGCCCCACTGGGACAGCCGCTCCCGCCCCTCGGCGAGGAGCAGCAGCAGATAGCCGGCCGCGGCGACCAGGAACCACATGAAGTCCCAGTCGCCCTCGGACAGTCCCGCGGCCACCGAGTACAGCGCGAGCAGCGGCAGACCCGCCGGGGCGGCGTTGCGGAAGGTCACCGCGAGGGTGTCCACGGCCAGTCCGATCACCAGCACCCCGCCGACCACCATCAGCCGGATGCCGTCGGAGAGCGGGGCCGGGATCGCGTACCGCCCCACGTCGTCGGTGCCCGCCTGGAGCAGGTCGGCGAAGCGCTGGAAGGCCTGCGGCCCCGGGACCAGCCCGAACAGGGCCTGCTCCCGGGCGAAGACCAGAGTCAGCAGCACCAGCGTGACCAGCGCCTGCGCGGCCATCGTCAGAGGCCTGGCCAGCGGTACCCGCCGCGCGGCGGCGCCCACCCCGGACTGGATCGCCAGCAGGAGCGCCGCCTGGAGCAGCCAGGTCGCCGGGGACACCAGCGGCAGCAGCGCCAGCGAGGTCATCAGGGTGGCCGCCGCCGAGCACAGGGTCAGCCGGGCCCGCCCGCTCATGAACCCACCTCCCCGCCGCGCCCGCCCGCCGTCACGAAGGCCGTCCGCTCCCGGTCGGCCTGCCGCCACAGCTCCTCCAGCGAGGCGCCCCGCGGCACGCTCAGTGCCGTCCAGCCCGCCTCGCGCAGCAGCCGCAGCCGCTCCTCCTGTCCGCTCGTCGTCATCGGGTCGGCCATGCCGTTCGGTTCCCGCCCCCAGGTGTCGCTGTCCAGCAGGAAGGCGATCGCGCCCCCGCTGCGCTGGCGCATCTTCGCGGCCACCGCCGCCTGCTCCTCGTCGACGTCCCCGAGGAAGGCCACCAGCAGCCCCTCCTGGCCGCCGCGCAGCACGTCGTACGCGCGGGACAGGCCCGCGCCCTCGGAGTGGTCGACCACCGCGAGGGTGTCCATCATCAGCCCGGCCGCGTCGGCCGACTCCTGGCCGGACCCGGCGTAACCGTCGGCGCCCTCGCCGGGCACCGCCGCCCCGGTGTCCGTCAGCAGCCGCACCGTGAAGCCCCGCTCCAGCATGTGCACGAGCATCGACGCGGCGCCGGAGACCGCCCACTCGAAGGCCGAGTCGGGGCCCGCGCCCGCGTAGGCCACGCCACGGGTGTCGAGCAGTACCGTGCAGCGGGCGCGCTGCGGCTGCTCCTCGCGGCGCACCATCAGCTCGCCGTAGCGGGCCGTGGAGCGCCAGTGCACCCGGCGCAGGTCGTCGCCGTAGCGGTAGCCGCGCGGGATCACGTCGTCCTCGCCGGCCAGCGCCACCGAGCGCTGCCGTCCGTCGCCGTAGCCCCGGGCCTCACCGGTCAGCCGGACCGCCGGCAGCACCTCCACACGCGGGACCACCGTCAGGGTGTCGAACGTCGAGAAGGACCTGGTCAGTTCGCACATGCCGAACGGGTCGCTGAGCCGCAGCTGGAGCGGGCCCAGCGGGTAGCGGCCCCGCAGGTCGGAGCGGACCCGGTAGGAGACCTCGCGCCGGCCGCCCGCCTCGACCCGGTCGAGGACGAAGCGGGGGCGCGGGCCGAGGACGTACGGCACCCGGTCCTGGAGCATCAGCAGGCCGGTGGGCAGCCGCGAGACGTTGTCCATCCGCAGATGGACGCGGGCCTCGCTGCCGGCCTGCACGCGCGCGGGGGAGAGCCGCCGGCTGCCGGCCACCCGGTAGCGGGTGCGGTAGACGACGGCGGCGCAGATCAGCGGCAGCACGGCAAGGAGCAGCCCGACCTGGAGCAGGTCGGGCTGGCCGAGGACGTACGCGCAGACGCCCGCGGCGATGCCGGCGGCCAGGAAGGAGCGGCCGCGGGTGGTCAGACCGGACAGGGCGGTGCGCGCGCCGCCCTGTCCGCCCCGGCCGCTCGTGCCGGGGCCGCCGTCCGGCTGCCCGGTGGTCATCACAGCCTCCGCGCGGCGGACCCGCCGTATGCCTGGCCGCCGTGGTCCAGGCCGCCGTAGGCGTGCTGCTGGGGGCCCGCGGGCACCGGGGTGCGCTGCAGGATCTCCTCGACGACCTGCTCCGCCGTACGGCGGTTCAGCTGGGCCTGCGCGGTGGGCAGCAGGCGGTGGGCCAGCACGGCCACGGCGAGGTTCTGCACGTCGTCGGGCAGCGCGTAGTCGCGGCCGGACAGGGCGGCGGTCGCCTTCGCCGCGCGCAGCAGGTGCAGCGTGGCGCGCGGGGAGGCACCGAGTCTGAGGTCCGGGTGGGTGCGCGTGGCGGAGACCAGGTCGACCGCGTAGCGCCGCACGGACTCGGCGACATGGACCCCGCGCACGGCGTCGATCAGTTTCACGATCTCGTGCGCGTGGGCCACCGGCTGGAGGTCGTCCAGCGGGCTGACCTCGCCGTGGGTGTCGAGCATCCGCAGCTCGGCCTCGGCGCTCGGGTAGCCGATCGAGACGCGGGCCATGAAGCGGTCGCGCTGGGCCTCCGGCAGTGGATAGGTGCCCTCCATCTCGACCGGGTTCTGCGTGGCCACCACCATGAACGGGGTGGGCAGCTCGTAGGTCTGCCCGTCGATGGTGACCTGGCGCTCCTCCAGTGACTCCAGGAGCGCCGACTGCGTCTTCGGCGAGGCGCGGTTGATCTCGTCGCCGATCACGATCTGCGAGAAGATCGCGCCCGGCTTGAACTCGAAGTCCCGCCGCTGCTGGTCCCAGATGGACACCCCGGTGATGTCCGAGGGCAGCAGATCGGGCGTGAACTGGATACGGCGCACCGAGCAGTCGATGGACCGCGCCAGTGCCTTCGCCAGCATGGTCTTGCCGACGCCGGGGACATCCTCGATCAGCAGATGTCCCTCGGCGAGCAGCACTGTCAGAGAAAGCCGTACGACCTCGGGCTTGCCCTCGATCACTCCCTCCACCGAACTGCGGACACGCTCCGCAGTGGCGGTCAGATCCGTGAGGCTCGCTCGCTCGTCATAGGTCGTCACCCGGCCCTCCTCGGCCCGTACATTCTTTCGGGCCGACGCTCGGTATCGCGGACCGGCCCACCCCGAATCACGTGCGCCACCCGTGAAATGTTCGGCGTGGCATCACAACCGCATTGTTGCTGCCGTTACCGATTCGTGTCACTCGCCTGTGGACAACTGCCCGCGATATGTCGGTTCTATGGGCTTTTGCGTGCTCGAAACCTTTGAAATCAACAGCGAATCGACAGCGATTCACAGTGATCCACGGTGGCTGCGAAGGGTTACGAGGGGTCGATCTCGCGCAGCAGACCCGTCTTCACGTCGAACACGAAACCGCGCACGTCGTCGGTGTACAGCAGGAACGGCGAGGTCCGTACGCGCTGCATCGACTGGCGAACGTCCTGGTCGACGTCCCGGAACGCCTCCACCGCCCAGGCCGGACGCTGGCCGACCTCCATCTCCAGGTCCGTCCGGAAGTCCTCGGTGATCGCCTCCAGACCGCAGCCCGTGTGATGGATCAGTACGACGCTACGGGTACCCAGTTTGCGCTGGCTGATGGTGAGCGAGCGGATCACGTCGTCGGTGACCACACCGCCCGCGTTGCGGATCGTGTGGCAGTCGCCGAGCTCCAGGCCCAGCGCCGCGTGCAGGTCGATACGGGCGTCCATGCAGGCCACGACGGCCACGTGCAGGACGGGCCGGGCGTCCATGCCCGGGTCGGTGAAGGCAGCGGCGTACCGCTCGTTCGCGTCGACGAGCCGGTCGGTCACCGTGCCGCCGGGTATGGCGCCTTCGGACTCGGTGGGTACGGATGCGGAAGTCGTCATAAGCATGACGGTACTGGTCACAGGGCCTGCGGTCCTGCTGTGAGAAGGGAAAAAGAGCGTCATCACGGCTGCCTTGTGAGGTAGGACACCCCGCTGAGCCACCCCGCCGGGCGACGCGCAGGCCGGTTGATTGACCGCGAGACACCGTGGACTAAAGTGACGCGAAGCGGGAGGCTGCTCCTTTGGCGGCGCTGACAGCGTTCTTCCTGCTGGAATCGAACCCGCGCCGGCAGGCCTTCCCCTCACCGGAGGGCGGGGACCGGTGGTGCGTACCTCCCGCCGGATCTGAGAGGGCCCCTTGAGCCAGAGTCGACATGTCCCGGTGATGCTCCAGCGATGCCTGGACCTGTTGGCGCCCGCACTGGAGCGGCCCGGAGCCGTCGTCGTCGACTGCACGCTCGGCCTCGGAGGGCACAGCGAGGCCCTGCTGACCCGGTTCCCCGAGGCCCGCCTCGTCGCCCTCGACCGCGACAAGGAGGCGCTGCGCCTGTCCGGTGAGCGCCTCGCCCCCTTCGGCGAGCGGGCCACCCTCGTGCACGCCGTCTACGACGAGCTTCCCGACGTACTCGACCGGCTCGGCATCCCGCGCGTGCGGGGCGTCCTGTTCGACCTCGGCGTCTCCTCCATGCAACTCGACGAGGCCGACCGGGGTTTCGCCTACGCCCAGGACGCTCCCCTCGACATGCGGATGGACCAGACGGCCGGCATCGGCGCCGCCGAGGTCCTCAACACCTACCCGCCCGGCGAACTGGTGCGGATCCTGCGCGCCTACGGCGAGGAGAAGCAGGCCAAGCGGATCGTCTCGGCGATCGTGCGCGAGCGCGACAATGAGCCGTTCACCAACAGCGCGCGGCTCGTCGAGCTCATCCGGAACGCGCTCCCACAGGCCGCCAAGCGCACCGGCGGCAACCCGGCCAAGCGCACCTTCCAGGCGCTGCGCATCGAGGTCAACGGCGAACTCGCCGTCCTGGAGCGGGCGATCCCGGCCGCGGTGCAGCGAATCGACGTCGGCGGACGGATCGCCGTCCTGGCGTACCACTCGCTCGAGGACCGTCTGGTGAAGCAGGTGTTCGCGGCCGGCGCCGCCAACACCGCGCCCCCCGGGCTGCCCGTGGTCCCCGAGCGCTACCAGCCCCGGCTCAAGCTGCTCACCCGCGGTGCCGAACTTCCCTCCGAGGAAGAGGTCGCCGAGAACCGGCGCGCCGCCCCGGCGCGGCTGCGCGGAGCCGAGCGCATCAGGGAGGCGGTCGAATGAGGCGTGTGAACGAGGGGCGGGCATGAGGGGCGTGAAACCCGAACCGACCAGGAAGCCCGAGCTGAGGGGCAGGGCCGCCCGGCTCGCACGGCTCTTCCCGGCGGGTCCGCGCCGGGCGGCCCGCACCCCCTTCGTCCTCCTCGTCGTCCTGCTCCTCGGCGGCGGTCTGATCGGGCTGCTCGTGCTGAACTCCGCGCTCAGCGAGGGCTCGTTCCGGATGGGCGACCTCCAGCGGGACACCAAGAGCCTCACCGACGAGGAACAGGCGCTCCAGCGGGACATCGACTCCTACTCCGCGCCGGACGCCCTCCAGCGCCGCGCCCGCGAACTCGGCATGGTCCCCGGCGGCGACCCCGTCTTCCTGGACCCCGACGGCACCGTGAAGGGCGTCCCCTCGGCCGCGGCCCTGCGGTCCGCCCCGGCCGCCGCCGTCGTACGGCCGCCCGAGGCGGTCACGCTCTCCCAGACGATCGCGTCGCCGACGCCGTCCCCCACGCCGACGCCTCCGGGCGCGTCGCCGGCACCGAGCCCCGCCCCCGCCCCGACCGCAGCCCCGCCCACGACCCCCGGCAGGTGACGGAAGTGTCCGACAGGGAACCGCCCCGCCGGCGCGTGCCCGGCCCCGCCCGGCCTGCCCACCCTGCGTCCGCCCGGCGGCGCCCGGGACCCGGCGCCCGCCCGGCTCGCAGTCCGGCCGCTCCGCGCCCCCCGGCCCCGGCTCCTCTCCGGCTCGGCAGCCCCCGCCCCCGGCTGCGTATGGTCGGCCTCGCGCTGACCCTGGTGATGGCCGCGTTCGTCGTCCGTCTCCTCCAGGTCCAGGCCGTCGACGCGAGCACCTACGCCGCCAAGGCCGACAAGAACCGTTACGTCGGCCAGGTGCTGGCCGCCGAGCGCGGCGAGATCACCGACCGCAGCGGCATCGCCCTCGCCACCAGCGAGGACGCGTACGACATCACCGCCGACCCCACGATGTTCAACCGCGCGACCCTGAAGATCGACGACGGGCCCGAGCAGGCCGCCGCGCTCCTCGCGCCGATCCTCGGCCAGGACCAGTCCACGATCGTCAGGAAGCTGCGGCCCAAGGACCCGAAGTCCCGCTACACCATGCTCGCGAGCCGGCAGACCCCCCAGGTCTGGAAGCAGATCAAGGACCTGAAGGCCGCGCTCACCGCCAAGGGGAGCGCGGACGGCACCACGGTCAACGTCCTCGCCGGCCTCTTCTCCGTCCCCAGCAGCAAGCGCGTCTACCCCAACGGCGACCTCGCCGCCTCCGTCCTGGGCTGGGTCAACTCCCAGGGCAAGGGCGGCGGTGGCGTCGAGCAGGAGCTGAACACGCTGCTGACCGGTGAGGACGGCAAGATCCGCTACGCCCAGTCCGGCGGCCGTCAGGTGCCCACCGCGGGCTCCACCGAGACCCCCGCCGTGCCCGGCTCCGACGTGGAGCTGACGATCGACCGGGACATCCAGTGGGCCGCCCAGAACGCCATCACCGAGCAGGTCAAGGAGTCCAAGGCGGACCGCGGCTACGTCGTCGTCCAGGACACCCGCACCGGCGAGATCCTCGCCATGGCCAACTCGCCCGGCTTCGACCCCAACGACCTCACCAAGGCGGACCCGAACGCCCTGGGCAACGCGGCCGTCCAGGACGCCTACGAGCCCGGCTCCACCGCCAAGATCATGTCGATGGCGGCCGTCCTGGAGGAGAACGTCGCCACCCCGCTCACCCACGTCGTCGTACCGAACCGGCTGCACCGCGGCGACCGGCTCTTCAAGGACGACATCGACCACCCGACCTGGAACCTCACGCTCAACGGCGTGCTCGCCAAGTCCAGCAACATCGGCACGATCCTCGCCACCGGCCAGCTCGGCAAGACCCAGCCCGAGGCCAACAAGGTCCTCTACTCGTATCTGCGCAAGTTCGGCCTCGGCAGCTACACCGGCATCGACTTCCCCGGCGAGACGAAGGGCATCCTCGCCGCCCCCGACAAGTGGTCGACCTCGCAGCAGTACACGATCCCTTTCGGACAGGGCGTGTCGCTGAACGCCCTCCAGGCGGCCTCCGTCTACTCGACGATCGCCAACGGCGGCGTACGCGTCGAACCCAGCCTGGTGCGCGGCACCCAGGGCCCCGACGGACGGTTCACCCCGGCCCCCGCACCCGAGAAGACCAGGGTGGTCAGTCAGAAGACGGCGAAGACGCTCGCCCGGATGCTGGAGTCCGTGGTGGACGACGAGGAGGGCACCGGCACCAAGGCGCGCATCCCCGGCTACCGCGTCGCGGGCAAGACCGGTACCGCCAACCGGGTGGATCCGGCCACCGGCAAGTACAAGGGCTACACCTCGTCGTTCGCCGGTTTCGCACCCGCCGACAACCCCCGCGTCACCGTCTACTGCGCCATCCAGAACGCCACCAAGGGCAGCTACTTCGGCGGCCAGATCTGCGGTCCCATCTTCAAACAGGTCATGGAGTTCGCCCTGAAGACCCTCCAGGTACCGCCGACCGGGGCGAAGCCCGCGAACCTCCCGGTCGCCTTCACCCCCTGACGCAGCCCTGAACTACCCAGGAATCCAGTCCGTGACCATGATCACTCCCGATCCCGGGAACCAGACGCCGCCCGCCTCCTCGCTTCGCCCGCAGGAGGGTGTGCCCGGTACGCTCACCGCCGTGCCACACGCCGATCAGTCCCAAACCATCCAGAAGGGCGCTTCCGTGACCTATCCGGGACCGCCGCGACCGGTTCAGGTCTCCGCCACACCCCTGGCGGAACTCGCCGGCCGGCTGGGTACCGCCGCTCCGGACGCCGCCGTCGAGATCAAGGGCATCACCCACGACTCGCGCGCCGTCCGCCCCGGCGACCTGTACGTCGCCCTCCTCGGCGCCCGGCTGCACGGCGCCGACTTCGCCACCCAGGCCGCGGGGCTCGGCGCGGCCGCCGTACTGACCGACCCGACCGGCGCCGAACGCGCCGCGGCGACCGGCCTGCCGGTCCTGGTCGTCGACGACCCGCGCGGGCGGATGGGCGAGCTGGCGGCCACGATCTACGGCCACCCGGGCCGCGATCTGCTCCAGATCGGCATCACCGGCACCTCGGGCAAGACCACCACCGCCTACCTGATCGAGGGCGGCCTGAAGACCGTCAGGGCGACCGGGCTGATCGGCACCGTCGAGACGCGCATCGGCGACGAGCGCATGAAGTCCGAGCGCACCACGCCCGAAGCCACCGACCTCCAGGCCCTGTTCGCCGTCATGCGCGAGCGCGGTGTCGAGGCGGTCGCGATGGAGGTTTCCAGCCATGCGCTGGTCCTCGGCCGGGTCGACGGCTGTGTCTTCGACATCGCCGTCTTCAACAACCTCAGCCCGGAACACATGGAGTTCCACTCCGGCATGGAGGACTACTTCCAGGCCAAGGCGCGGATGTTCGCTCCGGAGCGCAGCAAACTCGGCGTGGTCAACTTCGACGACGAGTACGGCCGCCGGCTCGTCCGTGAGGCCGGCGTCCCGGTCGTCACGTTCTCCGCCGAGGGCCACCCGGACGCCGACTGGCGCGCGGCGGACGTCCACATCGGCCCGATGGACTCCACGTTCGCGGTACTCGGCCCGGACGGCGTGCGCGTCGCCGCCAAGTCCCCGCTGCCCGGTTCCTTCAACGTGGCCAACACCCTCGCCGCGATCGTCGCCCTCGCCTCCGCAGGCCTGGACCCGCAGACCGCCGCCGACGGCGTCGCCGCCGTCCCCGGCGTGCCGGGCCGGCTGGAGCGCGTGGACGCGGGGCAGCCCTATCTCGCGGTCGTCGACTACGCGCACAAGACGGACGCCGTCGAGTCGGTCCTCAGGGCGCTGCGCAAGGTCACCAAGGGCCGGCTGCACCTCGTGCTCGGCTGCGGCGGCGACCGGGACCGCACCAAGCGGGCGCCGATGGGCGCCGCCGCGGCCCGGCTCGCCGACACCGCCGTACTGACCTCCGACAACCCCCGCTCCGAGGACCCCCTCGCGATCCTCGCGACCATGCTGGAGGGCGCCGCGTCCGTGCCGGCCCACGAGCGCGGCGAGGTCCTGCTGTTCGAGGACCGGGCCGCCGCGATCGCCGCCGCCGTGGGCCGCGCGCACGCCGGGGACACCGTGCTGGTCGCGGGCAAGGGCCATGAGCAGGGCCAGGACATCGCCGGGGTGGTCCGTCCGTTCGACGACCGCCAGGTGCTACGCGAAGCTATCCAGCAGACCCAGGGATGAACTTGTGATCGCCCTCTCCCTCGCCGAGATCGCAGCAGTCGTCGGCGGGCAGACGTACGACATACCGGATCCGTCCGCGAAGGTCACCGGACCGGTCGTCCGGGACTCCCGCGAGGCGGGCCCCGGCAGCCTCTTCGTCGCCTTCGTCGGCGAACGCGTGGACGGCCACGACTACGCGCGGGCGGTCGTCGAGGCGGGGGCGGCGGCCGTACTGGCCTCGCGCCCCGTCGGCGTGCCCGCGATCGTCGTGGACGACGTCCAGGCCGCCCTCGGCGCCCTCGCCCGGCACGTCGTACAGAAGCTCGGCACGACCCTCGTCGCGCTCACCGGCTCGGCCGGCAAGACCAGCACCAAGGACCTGATCGCCCAGGTGCTCCGGCGCAAGGCGCCGACCGTGTTCACGCCCGGCTCGCTCAACAACGAGATCGGGCTGCCGCTGACCGCCCTGTCCGCCACCGAGGAGACCCGCTTCCTCGTGCTGGAGATGGGCGCCCGCGGCATCGGCCACATCCGCTACCTCACCGAACTGACGCCCCCGAGAATCGGGCTCGTCCTCAACGTCGGCACCGCCCACATCGGCGAGTTCGGCGGCCGTGAACAGATCGCACAGGCAAAGGGCGAGCTGGTGGAGAGCCTGCCGGGGGACGGCGTGGCGATCCTCAACGCCGACGACCCGTTGGTCCGGGCCATGGCCTCCCGTACGAAGGCGAAGGTGGTCCTTTTCGGAGAGTCCGGCGAAGCGGACGTACGGGCCGAGAACGTGCGACTCACGGACAGCGGACAGCCCTCGTTCAGCCTTCACACACCCTCCGGGTGCAGTGACGTGACCATGCGCCTGTACGGTGAGCACCACGTGTCGAACGCGCTCGCCGCCGCCGCCGTCGCCCATGAGCTGGGCATGTCCGTCACCGAGATCGCCACCGCGCTCTCCGAGGCGGGCTCCCTCTCCCGCTGGCGGATGGAGGTCACCGAGCGCCCGGACGGCGTGACGATCGTCAACGACGCCTACAACGCGAACCCCGAGTCCATGCGAGCCGCGCTCCGCGCGCTGGCGGCCATGGGCAAGGGGCGGCGGACCTGGGCGGTGCTCGGCAAGATGGCCGAGCTCGGGGACGAGGCGCTCGCCGAGCACGACGCGGTCGGACGGCTCGCCGTCCGGCTCAACGTCAGCAAGCTCGTCGCGGTCGGGGGCCTGGAGGCCGCCTGGCTGCAACTGGGCGCATATAACGAGGGTTCGTGGGGTGAGGAGTCGGTGCACGTGTCCGACGCACAGGCGGCGATCGACCTGTTGCGCAGCGAGCTGCGCCCGGGGGACGTCGTACTCGTGAAGGCGTCCCGATCGGTCGGTCTCGAGAGCGTCGCCCAGGCGCTGCTCGCGACCGGGGCCGAGGGTGAGGTCGCTGCCCGATGATGAAGCAGATCCTGTTCTCGGGCGTCATCGGCCTCTTCCTGACGCTGGTCGGCACCCCGTTGCTGATCAAACTGCTCGCCCGCAAGGGCTACGGCCAGTACATCCGCGACGACGGCCCGCGCGGGCACGCGAGTAAGCGCGGTACGCCCACGATGGGCGGTATCGCCTTCATCCTGGCGACCGTCGTCGCGTACTTCCTGTCCAAGGTGATCACGGGCAAGCCGCCGACCTACACCGGTCTGCTGGTGCTGGGCCTGATGTGCGGCATGGGCCTGGTCGGCTTTCTGGACGACTACATCAAGATCGTCAAGCGGCGTTCGCTGGGCCTGCGGGCCAAGGCGAAGATGGCCGGCCAGCTGATCGTCGGCATCTCCTTCGCGGTGCTCTCGCTGCAGTTCTCGGACTCCCGCGGCAACACCCCGGCCTCCACGAAGCTGTCGTTCATCACGGACTTCGGCTGGACGATCGGCCCGGTGCTGTTCGTCGTCTGGGCGCTGTTCATGATCCTCGCGATGTCGAACGGCGTGAACCTGACGGACGGTCTGGACGGCCTCGCCACCGGTGCCTCGGTCCTCGTCTTCGGCGCCTACACGTTCATCGGTGTCTGGCAGTACCAGGAGTCCTGCGCCAACGGCGAGACCCTGACCAACCCCAACGCCTGCTACGAGGTGCGCGATCCGCTGGACCTAGCGGTCATCTCCGCCGCGCTGATGGGTGCCTGTCTCGGCTTCCTGTGGTGGAACACCTCGCCGGCCAAGATCTTCATGGGTGACACCGGGTCCCTCGCGCTCGGCGGTGTCCTCACGGGCCTCGCCATCTGCTCCCGCACGGAGCTGCTGGTCGCCATCATGGGCGGTCTGTTCGTCCTCATCACCATGTCGGTGGTCATCCAGGTCGGCTCGTTCCGGCTCACCGGGAAGCGCGTGTTCCGGATGGCGCCACTCCAGCACCACTTCGAACTCAAGGGCTGGTCCGAAGTTCTTATCGTGGTCCGTTTCTGGATCATCCAGGGCATCTGTGTGATCGTCGGACTGGGTCTCTTCTACGCGGGATGGGCAGCAGAAAAGTGACCGACTGGCAGGGGCCCTCCTGGGAGGGCAAGCACGTCACCGTCGCCGGACTCGGCGTCTCCGGCGTCCCGGCGGCCAAGGTGCTGCACGGGCTCGGCGCGAGGGTCACCGTCGTCAACGACGGCGACGACGCACGCGCGCGTGAGCAGGCCGCCGGACTGGAGGCGCTCGGTGTCACCGTGCGCCTCGGCGACGGGGCGACCCTGCCCGAAGGCACCGAACTGATCGTCACCGCACCGGGCTGGAAGCCGGACAAGCCGCTCTTCGCGGCGGCCGACGCGGCCGGGGTACCCGTCTGGGGGGACGTCGAACTGGCCTGGCGCCTGCGCGGCCCCGACGCGGCTCCCTGGCTCTGCGTGACCGGCACCAACGGCAAGACGACCACCACGCAGATGCTGGCGTCCATCCTCGAGGCGGCCGGCCTGCGCACGGCCGCCGTCGGCAACATCGGCGTCTCGCTCCTTGACGCGGTCCTCGGCGACGAGCCGTACGACGTCCTGGCCGTGGAGCTGTCGAGCTACCAGCTGCACTGGGCGCCCTCCCTGCGGGCGCATTCGGCGGTGGTGCTGAACCTCGCCCCCGACCACCTCGACTGGCACGGCTCCATGGAGGCGTACGCCAGGGACAAGGGGCGTGTCTACGAGGGCAATCGGGTCGCCTGCGTCTACAACGTCGCCGACAAGGCCACCGAGGACCTGGTGCGCGAGGCGGACGTCGAGGAGGGCTGCCGGGCCATCGGCTTCACCCTCGGCGCCCCGGGGCCGTCCCAACTCGGCGTCGTGGACGGCATCCTGGTCGACCGCGCCTTCGTCGAGAACCGGCAGCAGAACGCCCAGGAACTCGCCGAGGTCTCGGACGTCGATCCGCCGGCCCCGCACAACATCGCCAACGCCCTTGCCGCGGCGGCCCTCGCCCGGGCCTACGGGGTGCCTCCCAGGGCCGTACGGGACGGCCTGCGGGCCTTCACCCCGGACGCCCACCGCATCGCGCACGTGGCCGACGTGGACGGCGTGACGTACATCGACGACTCCAAGGCCACCAACACCCACGCCGCGGAAGCCTCGTTGGCGGCCTACGGGTCGATCGTGTGGATCGCCGGCGGGCTCGCCAAGGGCGCGACCTTCGACGAACTGGTCGCCAAGTCGGCAAAGCGACTTCGGGGAGTCGTCCTGATCGGCGCCGACCGCGGACTGATCCGGGAAGCGCTGGCGCGACACGCCCCGGAAGTACCCGTCGTCGACCTCGACCGGACCGACACTGGGGCGATGCCCGCGGCTGTCCAGGAGGCCCGGCGCCTCGCCGTCGCAGGCGACACGGTGTTGCTCGCCCCGGCCTGTGCCTCCATGGACATGTTCGTCAACTACAACCAGCGCGGTGACGCGTTCGCCGAGGCGGTGCGCGAACTCGCCTGACGGCGGGTCTTGGCCGCGGCGGTTGCTCCAGGACTGTTGGAGGACGCGTGACTCGTGTTTGTCGGCGGTGGTGTGACGCCATGTCGCTCGGGTGCGGGCCGGTGGGGGCCGGTCGCGCCCACGCGGCGGAGCCGCACATGTCATCGCCCCGCGCCCCTGGGGGGTTGCAGTCACGTGTCCAGTAGCCGTACGGGACGCCCGCCCGTTCAGCGCGCCGTCCGCAGACCCGCCGCCCGACCCCCGCGGGACAACCCCGTCCTGCGGCTCTACACGCGCGCCCGTAAGGCCTGGGACCGGCCGCTGACCGCGTACTACGTGATCCTCGGCGGGAGTCTGCTGATCACCGTGCTCGGTCTGGTGATGGTGTACTCGGCCTCGCAGATCACCGCGTTGCAGATGTCGCTGCCGGGGTCGTTCTTCTTCCGCAAGCAGTTCCTGGCCGCCTCCATCGGCTCCGTGCTGCTGGTGGTCGCCTCCCGGATCCCGGTCAAACTGCACCGGGCGCTGGCCTACCCGATCCTCGCCGGAGCCGTCTTCCTGATGGTGCTGGTGCAGGTGCCCGGGATAGGGATGGCGGTCAACGGCAACCAGAACTGGATCTCGCTCGGCGGCTCCTTCCAGATCCAGCCCAGCGAGTTCGGCAAGCTGGCCCTGGTGCTGTGGGGCGCCGACCTGCTCGCGCGCAAACAGGACAAGAAGCTGCTCACGCAGTGGAAGCACATGCTGGTGCCGCTCGTACCGGTCGCGTTCATGCTGCTCGGCCTGATCATGCTCGGCGGCGACATGGGGACGGCGATCATCCTCACCGCGATCCTGTTCGGGCTGCTGTGGCTGGCCGGGGCGCCCACCCGGCTGTTCGTCGGCGTGCTGTCGATCGCGGTCACCATCGGCTTCATCCTCATCAAGACCAGCCCCAACCGCATGGCCCGGCTCGCCTGTATCGGCGCGACCGAACCCAAGTCCGGAGCCGCCGACTGCTGGCAGGCCGTGCACGGGATCTACGCCCTCGCCTCGGGCGGGATCTTCGGCTCCGGACTCGGGGCAAGTGTGGAGAAATGGGGCCAACTCCCCGAAGCCCACACCGACTTCATCTTCGCCGTCACCGGTGAGGAACTGGGCCTCGCGGGGACGCTGTCGGTCCTCGCCCTCTTCGCGGCTCTAGGCTATGCGGGTATCCGCGTGGCCGGACGCACGGAGGACCCCTTCGTGAGGTATGCCGCGGGAGGTGTGACCACCTGGATCACCGCTCAGGCGGTGATCAACATCGGTGCGGTGCTCGGTCTGCTGCCGATCGCCGGCGTCCCCCTCCCGCTGTTCTCCTACGGGGGATCCGCCCTGTTGCCGACCATGTTCGCCATCGGGCTGCTGATCGCCTTCGCACGCGACGAGCCCGCTGCGCGGGCGATGCTTGCGATGCGGCACCCCCGTTTTGGTAGAAAGCGGGGGACCGGGGGACCCGTGAACGACCGGGGTCCCCGGAGATGGAACACGATGCGACGGCGTGCCTCGGCGGCGCGTCCGTCCGGAGAGCGGTGAATTTCGGTGCATGTCGTACTCGCTGGTGGGGGGACCGCCGGCCACATCGAGCCCGCGCTCGCCCTCGCGGATGCCCTGCGCAGGCAGGACCCCACCGTGGGGATCACGGCCCTGGGCACCGAGCGCGGACTGGAGACCCAACTCGTTCCGCAGCGGGGCTACGATCTCGCGCTCATCCCGGCCGTACCGCTGCCGCGCAAGCCCACCCCCGAGCTGATCACCGTCCCGGGCCGGCTGCGCGGCACGATCAAGGCCGCCGAGCAGATCCTGGAACGCACCAAGGCGGACTGCGTCGTCGGCTTCGGCGGTTACGTCGCCCTGCCCGGCTATCTCGCCGCCAAGCGCCTCGGCGTGCCGATCGTCGTCCACGAGGCCAACGCGCGCCCCGGCCTGGCCAACAAGATCGGCTCCCGGTACGCCGCCCGGGTCGCCGTCTCCACGCCCGACAGCAAGCTCAGGGACGCCCGCTACATCGGCATCCCGCTGCGCCGCTCCATCGCCACCCTGGACCGCGCCGCCGCCCGCCCCGAGGCCCGGCACATGTTCGGCCTCGACCCCAACCTGCCGACGCTGCTGGTCTCCGGCGGCTCGCAGGGCGCTCGCCGCCTCAACGAGGTGGTCCAGCAGGTCGCGCCGTGGCTCCAGCAGGCCGGTATCCAGATCCTGCACGCGGTCGGCCCGAAGAACGAACTGCCGCATGTCCAGCAGATGCCGGGAATGCCCCCCTACATCCCGGTACCGTACGTGGACCGGATGGACCTCGCGTACGCCGCGGCCGACATGATGCTCTGCCGCGCGGGCGCGATGACCGTCGCCGAACTCTCCGCCGTCGGGCTCCCGGCCGCCTATGTCCCGCTGCCCATCGGCAACGGCGAACAGCGGCTGAACGCCCAGCCGGTGGTCAAGGCCGGCGGCGGACTGCTCGTCGACGACGCGGAACTCACCCCCGAGTGGGTCCGGGAGAACGTGCTGCCGGTGCTCGCCGACCCGCACCGGCTGTACGAGATGTCCCGCGCCGCCAGCGAGTTCGGCCGCCGGGACGCCGACGACCTGCTCGTCGGCATGGTGTACGAGGCGATCGCGGCCAGCCGTGCGCATCGTTAGGGACCGCATTTCCATGTGAGCGAAAGGGCAGGGAGCGTGGCCGGATCCGTCACCGCCGAACGCGGTGCACGCCAGCAGGACTCGTCCGGCCCGCCCCTCGTCCGCAGACTGGGCCCGCGCCGGCTTCGTGTGATCATCATTCTCGTGCTGCTCGCCGTCCTCCTCGGTGTGGGCGGTGTCTGGGTGTTGTACGGCTCGCAGTGGACGCGCGTCGAACGCGTCAATGTGTCCGGCACCCAGGTGCTGACGCCGCAGCAGGTGCTCGACGCCGCCGCCGTACCGGTCGGATCGCCGTTGATTTCCGTGGACACCGATGTGATCGAGACGCGTCTGCGCGAAAAACTGCCGCGCATCGACGAAGTGGACGTCGTCCGTTCCTGGCCCCATGGAATCGGCCTGAAAGTGACCGAGCGGCAACCCGTTCTGCTCGTGAGAAAAGGGTCGAAGTTCATCGAAGTGGACGATGAAGGCGTCCGTTTCGCCACGGTTTCCGAAGCGCCGAAGAACGCGCCCTTCCTCGAAATGGCCGTCTCTTCGTCAGGTTCGGGCGCCGCGAGCCTGCGGCGTTTCGGCGAGGGCCGGCTGGTGCGCGAGGCGGTGCGGGTGGCCGGGGACATTCCGGCCGCCGTCGCGAAACAGACACGCAGCGTCAAGGTCCGTTCCTATGACGACATCTCGCTGGAGCTGGCCGACGGCCGCACGATCGCCTGGGGGAGTGCCGAACGCGGCGCCCTGAAGGGCCGTACGCTCATCGCTCTCATGAAAGCCTCCGCAGCCGCACGGCACTTCGATGTCAGCGTCCCCACCGCCCCTGCGTCATCGGGGAGTTGACGCACATACGCGCAGGCCAGCACCCTGGTTGGGCAGCGACACGGCTGATCACATAGGGTGAAAAGAAAAACGGGAGGTTCGGCGTGTTCGTTGAACGGGCGCCACTTGTCGACTTAGTGTCCTGTTCAGAAGACTCCAAGGAACAGACACACTGGTAACCCTAAACTTCAGCGTTAGGGTTCGGGTCGGCGAAACGGACCGTCCCATTCGGCATCAGTCGTCGGATCGCGTCACCCGCGAGGCGACGACACGTAACTCGAGGCGAGAGGCCTTCGACGTGGCAGCACCGCAGAACTACCTCGCAGTCATCAAAGTCATCGGTGTCGGCGGCGGTGGTGTCAATGCCATCAACCGGATGATCGAGGTCGGTCTCAAGGGCGTCGAGTTCATCGCCATCAACACCGACGCTCAGGCGCTGTTGATGAGCGACGCCGACGTCAAGCTCGACGTCGGCCGCGAACTGACCCGTGGACTCGGCGCAGGCGCCAACCCGGCCGTCGGCCGCAAGGCGGCCGAGGACCACCGCGAGGAGATCGAGGAGGTCCTCAAGGGGGCCGACATGGTCTTCGTGACGGCCGGTGAAGGCGGCGGCACCGGCACCGGCGGCGCGCCCGTCGTGGCCAACATCGCGCGCAATCTCGGCGCCCTCACCATCGGCGTGGTCACCCGCCCGTTCACCTTCGAGGGACGGCGCCGGGCCAACCAGGCCGAGGACGGCATCGCCGAACTCCGCGAAGAGGTCGACACCCTCATCGTCATCCCCAACGACCGGCTGCTCTCCATCTCGGACCGCCAGGTCTCGGTCCTCGACGCCTTCAAGTCGGCCGACCAGGTCCTGCTCTCCGGCGTCCAGGGGATCACCGACCTCATCACCACCCCCGGCCTGATCAACCTCGACTTCGCCGACGTCAAGTCGGTCATGTCCGAGGCCGGTTCGGCGCTCATGGGCATCGGCTCGGCCCGCGGCGACGACCGCGCGGTGGCCGCCGCCGAGATGGCGATCTCCTCGCCGCTCCTGGAGGCCTCCATCGACGGCGCCCGGGGCGTCCTGCTCTCCATCTCCGGCGGCTCCGACCTCGGCCTGTTCGAGATCAACGAGGCCGCCCAGCTGGTCAGCGAGGCCGCCCACCCGGAGGCCAACATCATCTTCGGCGCGGTCATCGACGACGCGCTCGGCGACGAGGTCCGGGTCACCGTCATCGCGGCCGGCTTCGACGGGGGCCAGCCCCCGGCCCGCCGGGACAACGTCCTCGGCGCGTCCTCGGCCTCCGCCCGCCGCGACGAGCCCACTCCGGTACGGCAGCCCGAGCGCCCCTCGTTCGGCTCGCTCGGCAGCGTCACGCCGAAGGAGGAGCCGGAGCCGGCGCCCGAGCCGGTGGCCGACCTCCCGGTCTCCCCGCCGGTGCCGCCGTCGCGGACCTACTCGGACAGCGCGGCCGAGGAACTGGACGTGCCGGACTTCCTCAAGTGATAGGACGGCGCGAAAGCGTGAGCGGCGCGCACTTCGCCTTCACCGACCGGTGGGGCGGGGTGAGCGCCGCTCCGTATGAGGAGCTCAACCTGGGCGGCGCGGTCGGCGACGACGCCGAGGCCGTACGGACCAACCGCGAACTGGCCGCCAAGTCCCTCGGCCTCGACCCCGGCCGGGTCGTCTGGATGAACCAGGTGCACGGCAACGACGTGGCCGAGGTCGACGGCCCCTGGACCACCCGGCTCACGCCGGAGGTCGACGGACTGGTGACCGCCGCCCGCGGTCTCGCCCTGGCCGTCCTGACCGCCGACTGTGTGCCGGTGCTGCTCGCCGACCCCGTCGCCGGAGTGGTCGCCGCCGCCCATGCCGGACGGCCCGGCATGGTCAAGGGGATCGTGCCCGCCGCGGTCGACGCGATGGAGTCGCTGGGCGCCGATCCCGCCCGGATCGTCGCCCGCACCGGACCCGCCGTGTGCGGCCGGTGCTACGAGGTGCCGGAGGAGATGCGGGCCGACGTCGCGGGAGTGGAGCCGACGGCGCACGCCGAGACGAGTTGGGGCACTCCCGCGGTCGATGTGACCGCCGGCGTGCACGCGCAGCTCGACCGGCGCGGGGTGCGCGACCGGGAGCAGTCGCCGGTGTGCACGCGGGAGTCGCCCGACCACTTCTCGTACCGCCGCGACCGCTCCACGGGGCGACTCGCGGGATATGTCTGGCTGGACTGATCGGGCATGACGGACCGTAAGGACGAACTCGCCGCGAACCTCGCGAAGGTGGAGGAACGCATCGCCCGCGCGTGCGCCGCCGCCGGCCGGGAGCGGGAGGACGTGACCCTGATCGTGGTCACCAAGACCTATCCGGCGAGCGATGTGCGGATCCTGGCGGAACTCGGCGTCCGCCACGTCGCCGAGAACAAGGACCAGGACGCCGCGCCCAAGGCCGCGACATGCTCGGATCTGCCACTTTCCTGGCACTTCGTCGGCCAGTTGCAGACGAACAAGACCCGATCCGTGGTCGGTTACGCGGACTTCGTGCAGTCCGTCGACCGGGCCCGGCTGGTGACGGCGCTGTCGAAGGAGGCGGAGCGGGCCGGCCGCGAGGTGGGCTGTCTGATCCAGGTCGCCCTCGACGCCGGGGAGCCCTCGGCGGGAGGAGGTGCCCGGGGCGAGCGGGGCGGTGTGGCCCCGGGCGGGATCGGAGAGTTGGCCGGCCTGGTCGCGGGTTCCCCGGGGCTGCGGCTGGCCGGACTGATGACCGTCGCACCGCTGACCGGGGAGTACGCGGGCCGCCAACGGGCAGCTTTCGGGCGGTTGATGGATTTGTCGACTGACCTGCGCCGAGCTCATCCTGCTGCGAACATGGTGTCCGCAGGGATGAGTGCGGACCTCGAGGAGGCCGTGGCCGCCGGGGCGACACATGTGCGCGTCGGCACTGCGGTACTCGGAGTCCGCCCCAGGCTCGGGTAACGTCGCCAGGAAGTCGGACCACAGCAGAAAATATGGTCATTGCCGTCACAAGACGGGCACAAGGGCCTCGTGGATCGCGGGACTTGGCAGTCGAAACCGATCCACCACAGAGCGGAGGACTCAGAGCATGGCCGGCGCGATGCGCAAGATGGCGGTCTACCTCGGCCTCGTGGAGGACGATGGGTACGACGGCCGGGGTTTCGACCCCGATGACGACTTCGAACCCGAGCTCGACCCGGAACCCGAGCGGGACCACCGGCGACATGAGCCGTCCCACCAGTCGCACAACGCACATCAGTCACATCAGTCCCAAAGGGACGAAGAGGTGCGTATCGTGCAGCCGCCCGCGCCGCGCGAGCCGCTGGCCCGATCCGCCTCCTCTGCCGCGGAATCCGGGCGTCCGGCGCGCATCGCGCCCGTGGCGTCCATCACACAAGAACGTCAGTCCCTGGAGAAGAACGCACCGGTGATCATGCCCAAGGTCGTGTCGGAACGAGAGCCTTACCGGATCACCACGCTCCACCCCCGGACGTACAACGAGGCCCGTACCATCGGGGAACACTTCCGTGAGGGCACCCCGGTGATCATGAATCTGACTGAGATGGATGACACAGATGCGAAGCGACTTGTCGACTTTGCGGCCGGTTTGGTGTTTGGTCTTCACGGCAGCATCGAGCGGGTGACCCAGAAGGTGTTCCTGTTGTCTCCTGCTAACGTCGATGTCACGGCGGAGGACAAGGCCCGCATCGCAGAGGGCGGGTTCTTCAACCAGAGCTGAGACGCAAGACCGGATACGGCAGTACAAAGAAGTACGAAGCGGTACAGAGCGGCACGGAAACTGGGGAGAGGGAAGCACGGATCATGAGCGTGTTCTTGGATGTCGTCAAGTTCGTGCTGATGTGCTTCCTCGTGGTGCTGATCTTTCGGTTGGTCATGGACTACGTCTTCCAGTTCGCCCGCTCATGGCAACCCGGCAAGGCGATGGTGGTCGTTCTGGAGGCCACCTACACTGTCACCGATCCGCCCCTCAAGCTTCTGCGGCGGGTCATCCCGCCGTTGCGTCTCGGGGGCGTGGCGCTTGACCTGTCCTTCTTCGTACTGATGATCATCGTCTACATCCTGATCACGATCGTGAGCGGGCTGTGATCGATGTGAACTACCGTCTTGCCGAAGCCGACGACAACGTTGAGGTGAAGAGATGCCGTTGACCCCCGAGGACGTGCGGAACAAGCAGTTCACGACCGTCCGCCTCCGAGAAGGCTATGACGAGGACGAGGTCGATGCCTTCCTCGACGAGGTCGAAGCGGAACTGACGCGGCTGCTCCGCGAGAACGAGGACCTGCGCGCCAAACTGGCCGCCGCGACCCGTGCCGCGGCCCAGAACCAGCAGAACATGCGCAAGCCCCCGGAGCCGCAGGACCAGCAGGGCGGTATGCCTCAGCAGGGTGGCATGCAGCAGGGCGGCATGCCGCAGGGTGGCATGCAGCAGCAGGGCATGCAGCAGGGCGGTATGCAGCAGCAGGGCATGCAGCAGGGCGGCATGCCTCAGCAGGGCATGCCCGGTCAGGGGATGCCCGGTCAGGGCATGCCCCAGCAAGGGATGCCGCAGCAGGGAATGCCGCAGCAGGGCATGCGCGGTCCCGGCGCACCGGTACCCGCCGGCATATCTGGCCCGCCGCAGCAGCAGATGGGCGGCCCCATGGGCGGCCCCATGGGCGGCCCGCCCCAGCTGCCGAGCGGTGCCCCGCAGCTGCCCGCCGGCCCCGGCGGCCAGGGCGGTCCGCAGGGTCCCGGCCCGATGGGCCAGGGTCCGATGGGTGGCCCCATGGGCGGCCCGATGGGTGGCCAGCCCCCCATGCAGCAGCAGATGGGCGGCCCGATGGGTGGCCCCATGGGCGGTCCGATGGGCGGCCCCGGTCAGGGTCCCGGTGGCGACAGCGCCGCCCGTGTCCTCTCGCTGGCCCAGCAGACCGCCGACCAGGCGATCGCCGAGGCCCGTTCCGAGGCCAACAAGATCGTGGGCGAGGCGCGTTCGCGTGCCGAGGGCCTCGAGCGTGATGCCCGTGCCAAGGCCGACGCCCTGGAGCGGGACGCGCAGGAGAAGCACCGCGTCGCGATGGGCTCCCTGGAGTCCGCTCGCGCCACGCTGGAGCGCAAGGTCGAGGATCTGCGTGGCTTCGAGCGCGAGTACCGTACGCGTCTGAAGTCGTACCTCGAGTCCCAGCTGCGTCAGCTGGAGACCCAGGCCGACGACTCCCTCGCGCCGCCGCGTACTCCGGCCGCCGCCTCCCTGCCGCCGTCCCCGGCGCCCTCCATGGCTCCGGCCGGCGCGAGCGCCCCGTCCTACGGCTCCGGCGCTCCCGGCATGGGCTCGGGCGGTATGGGCTCCGGCATGGGTGGCTCGGGCATGGGTGCTCCCAGCCCCGCCGCGCCGTCCTACGGCGGGCAGCAGCAGATGTCCCCGGCCATGACTCAGCCGATGGCTCCGGTACGTCCCCAGGGCCCCTCCCCGATGGGCCAGGCTCCCTCGCCGATGCGTGGCTTCCTCATCGACGAGGACGACAACTGACGGCCACTAATACGCCGTAGGCGTCGGCTGCGTTCAAAGGGGCGGGCCCCGGATTTCGATCCGGGGCCCGCCCCTTTTACGCGTGTTGACGTCGATCATGAATTCACCGGCGACGGCAGCGCCCCGAAGGGGCGCGGGGCCGTGACATATGCGGCTCCGCCGCGTGTGCGCGACCAGCCCCCGCGACCCGCAGCCGCCACCGGAGAAGAGCTACACCTTCCGCAGGCGGAACGTCAGGGTCAGCCCCTCATCGGTGAACGCCGGACCATACGTGTCGTCCGCCGAACCTTCGGAGAACTCCGTTGCGAGAACCTCGTCGGCGATCAGAGCGGCGTGCCCGCTCAGCGCGTCCACCGTCGCCGGGTCGGTCGCGGTCCAGCGGAGCGCGATGCGGTCGGCGACATCGAGGCCGCTGTTCTTGCGGGCCTCCTGGATCAGACGGATCGCGTCCCGGGCCAGACCCGCGCGGCGCAGCTCCTCGGTGATCTCCAGGTCGAGGGCGACCGTGGCACCGGAGTCGGAGGCGACCGACCAGCCCTCGCGCGGGGTCTCGGTGATGATGACCTCGTCGGGGGCGAGGGTGACCGTCTCGCCGTCTACCTCGACCGAGGCCGTGCCCTCGCGCAGGGCGAGCGCGAGCGCGGCGGCGTCGACCCCCGCGACGGCCTTGGCGACGTCCTGGACTCGCTTGCCGAACCGCTTGCCCAGGGCGCGGAAGTTGGCCTTGGCGGTGGTGTCGACCAGCGAGCCGCCGACCTCGGCGAGGGACGCGAGGGCCGCCACGTTCAGCTCCTCCGTGATCTGCGTGTGCAGCTCGGTGGAGAGCGTGTCGAAGCCGGTGGCCGCGATGAGCGCGCGGGACAGCGGCTGGCGGGTCTTGACGCCCGACTCCGCGCGCGTGGCGCGGCCCAGCTCCACCAGCCGGCGGACCAGGACCATCTGCTTCGACAGCTCCGGGTCGATCGCGGAGAGGTCCGCCTCGGGCCAGGAGGAGAGGTGGACGGACTCCGGGGCGCCCGGCGTGACGGGCACGACCAGGTCCTGCCAGACCCGCTCGGTGATGAACGGGGTCAGCGGGGCCATCAGCCGGGTGACCGTCTCCACGACCTCGTGCAGGGTGCGCAGCGCGGCCTTGTCGCCCTGCCAGAAGCGGCGACGGGAGCGGCGGACGTACCAGTTGGAGAGGTCGTCCACGAACGCCGAGAGGAGCTTGCCGGCGCGCTGGGTGTCGTACGCCTCCAGAGCCTGCGTCACCTGGTCGGTGAGCGCGTGGAGTTCGGACAGCAGCCAGCGGTCCAGGACCGGGCGGTCCGCCGGGGCCGGATCGGCCTCGGACGGCGCCCAGCCGGACGTACGGGCGTACAGGGCCTGGAAGGCGACCGTGTTCCAGTACGTCAGGAGCGTCTTGCGGACGACCTCCTGGATGGTGCCGTGGCCCACCCTGCGGGCCGCCCACGGGGAACCGCCGGCCGCCATGAACCAGCGCACCGCGTCCGCGCCGTGCCGGTCCATCAGCGGGATCGGCTCCAGGGTGTTGCCCAGGTGCTTGGACATCTTGCGGCCGTCCTCGGCGAGGATGTGGCCGAGGCAGACGACGTTCTCGTACGAGGTCTTGTCGAAGACCAGCGTGCCGACCGCCATCAGCGTGTAGAACCAGCCGCGCGTCTGGTCGATGGCCTCGGAGATGAACTGCGCCGGGTACCGGCTCTCGAACAGCTCCTTGTTCTTGTACGGGTAGCCCCACTGCGCGAACGGCATCGAGCCCGAGTCGTACCAGGCGTCGATGACCTCCGGCACGCGCGTGGCCGTCTTCTCGCACTGCGGGCACGGGAAGGTGACGTCGTCGATGAACGGGCGGTGCGGGTCGAGGCCGGACTGGTCGGTGCCGGTCAGCTCGGTGAGCTCGGTGCGGGAACCGACGCAGGTGAGGTGGTCGTCCTCGCAGCGCCAGATCGGCAGCGGGGTGCCCCAGTAGCGGTTGCGGGAGAGCGCCCAGTCGATGTTGTTGTTCAGCCAGTCGCCGTACCGGCCGTGCTTGACCGTGTCCGGGAACCAGTTGGTCTTCTCGTTCTCCTGGAGGAGGCGGTCCTTGACGGCGGTGGTGCGGATGTACCAGGACGGCTGCGCGTAGTAGAGGAGGGCGGTGTGGCAGCGCCAGCAGTGCGGGTAGCTGTGCTCGTACGGGATGTGCTTGAACAGGAGGCCGCGCTGCTGAAGGTCCTCGGTGAGCCGTTCGTCCGCCTTCTTGAAGAAGACGCCGCCGACCATCGGCACGTCCTCGGCGAAGGTGCCGTCGGGCAGGACGGGGTTCACCACGGGCAGGCCGTAGGCGCGGCAGACCTTGAGGTCGTCCTCGCCGAAGGCGGGGGACTGGTGGACCAGACCCGTGCCGTCCTCGGTGGTGACGTACTCGGCGTTCACCACGTAGTGGGCGGGCTCCGGGAACTCTACGAGCTCGAACGGACGTTGATAGGTCCAGCGCTCCATTTCGGCGCCGGTGAAGGTCTCGCCGGTGGTCTCCCAGCCCTCGCCGAGTGCCTTGGCGACGAGCGGCTCGGCGACGACGAGCTTCTCCTCGCCGTTGGTCGCGACGACGTAGGTGACCTCCGGGTGCGCGGCCACAGCCGTGTTGGAGACCAGGGTCCAGGGGGTCGTCGTCCAGACCAGGAGGGCGGCCTGGCCGGCGAGCGGACCGGAGGTGAGCGGGAAACGGACGTACACGGACGGGTCGACGACCGTCTCGTAGCCCTGCGCCAGCTCGTGGTCGGACAGGCCGGTACCGCAGCGGGGGCACCAGGGGGCGACGCGGTGGTCCTGGACCAGCAGGCCCTTCTTGAAGATCTCCTTCAGCGACCACCAGACGGACTCGATGTACTCGGGCTCCATGGTGACGTATGCCTCGTCGAGGTCGACCCAGTAGCCCATGCGGGTCGTCAGCGCGGAGAAGGCGTCGGTGTGGCGCAGCACGGACTCGCGGCACTTGGCGTTGAAGTCGGCGATGCCGTACGCCTCGATGTCCTTCTTGCCGCTGAAGCCGAGTTCCTTCTCGACCGCGAGCTCCACCGGGAGGCCGTGGCAGTCCCAGCCGGCCTTGCGGCCCACGTGGTAGCCGCGCATGGTGCGGAAGCGGGGGAAGACGTCCTTGAAGACGCGGGCCTCGATGTGGTGGGCGCCGGGCATGCCGTTGGCGGTGGGCGGGCCCTCGTAGAACACCCATTCGGGGCGGCCCTCGGACCGCTCCAGGCTCTTGGCGAAGATCTTCTGCTCGCGCCAGAAGTCGAGCACGGTGTGCTCGAGGGCGGGCAGGTCGACCTGGGCGGGCACCTGGCGATACTGCGGCTGCGTATTCAACGAGCTTCCTCCGGCGGACGTACTGCCTTCCGTCGGAGGGACGAGAGCCTTCTTGCCTGTGGACGCCGTGTGCGGCGCGCTCCCGCGGTACCACCCTCCTTGGCCCTCCGGTGCGCCGTCCGCCCCGGGGAGCCCCCTCATTGGGGTCGCGATGCCGGTTCTACTCGCCTGTGCCTTTCGGCCGGGACTTTCTTCCGGCGGCTCCGGGGTGATGTTCACGTCGCGCTCGCCCCCGGGCTTCCACCGTCCCCGGGTCGCTCTGGGCTGCGTACGCCGCTACTCGTCCCCATCCACGCTTCTCGCTGCGCCCAGTGTACGGCGCCGCACCGACAGCGGCCGACCGGTTTACGGCGTCCCCGGAGTGACCCGAATGGTCTCTCTCGATCGGGGTACGTGTGTTCGGATTCCGGGGCGGTCGGCGCGACGGATCGCCGGGCGGGGAACGGGCTGCGGCGCAGGGGGGCGGGTGATTCGGGCGGTGTCCCCCGTTGCCGCGGGCCGTGAGTCGATTTATCGTCCCAGAACGATTTGCGCGCAAGATCACAATATGTGAAGGGGCCGCGGCCATGGTGGCGAAGAAGACCGCGAAGGTCACTGCGAAGAAGGCCGTGGCCAAGAAAGCACCTGCGAAGAAGGCACCCGCGAAGAAGGCGGTTGCCGCCAATAAGGCCGTCGCCGAGGAAACGGCTGTCGAGAAGGTCACCAAGAAGGCCGCCGCCAAGAAGACGGCGGTTGGCAAGAAAGTGGTCGGTAAGCGGGCCGGGGGCGTGGTGACGGCGCGGGCGGGAAAGAAGAGCACGGCCAAGAAGGTGGGCGCGGCCACGGCCGCGGAGCAGACGGGAGCCACGAACGTGGTTGCGAAGAAGACTCCTGGTACGGCCATGGCGGCGAAGACCGCCGTTCCCAAGGCGCGCCTCGCCGCAGTGGAGCCCGGCGAACTCGCCGTGCGCCCCGGTGAGGACCCCTGGACCCCGGAGGAGGTGGCGGAGGCCCGGGCGGGCCTGCAGTCCGAGCAGGCGCGGCTGAGCGCCGAGCTCGCCGCCTCCGACGAGGCGCTGGTGGGCCTGATGCGCGACTCGGGGGACGGCGCGGGCGACGACCAGGCGGACACCGGGACGAAGAACATCACGCGGGAGCACGAGCTGGCGCTGGCCGCCAACGCGCGCGAGATGCTGATCCAGACCGAGCACGCCCTGGAACGGCTGGACGCGGGCACCTACGGCCTGTGCGAGAACTGCGGCAATCCCATCGGCAAGGCCCGCATGCAGGCCTTCCCCCGGGCCACCCTGTGCGTCGAGTGCAAGCAGAAGCAGGAGCGGCGGTACTGATCGCGTGCGTGTGCGGAGGCGTGCCGTACCCTCGTCCTCAGTCAGGTACCTAGGTTGAGGGACTCACGTGGCAGAGGCGGAGCGCGTCATCGGTACGCCGGATACCCCAGAGGCGGCAGGGGCCGTGCCGGAGCAGGGGCAGGAGAGCACTGAGGCGCGGCCCTCCCGGGGCAAGCGCCGTATCGCCGTGCTCTTTGCCGTCGCCGTGTTCGCGTACGTCCTGGACCTGGTCAGCAAGATGATCGTGGTCGCCAAGCTGGAGCACCACGAGCCGATCGAGATCATCGGGGACTGGCTGCGCTTCGAGGCCATCCGCAACGCGGGCGCGGCCTTCGGCATCGGCGAGGCCTTCACGGTCATCTTCACGGCGATCGCGGCGGCGGTGATCGTGGTGATCGCCCGGCTCGCCCGCAAGCTGTACAGCCTGCCCTGGGCGATCGCGCTGGGCCTGCTGCTGGGCGGCGCGCTGGGCAACCTCACCGACCGGATCTTCCGCGCGCCGGGCGTCTTCGAGGGCGCGGTCGTGGACTTCATCGCGCCGAAGCACTTCGCCGTCTTCAACCTGGCCGACTCGGCGATCGTGTGCGGCGGCATCCTGATCGTCCTGCTGTCCTTCAAGGGCCTCGACCCGGACGGGACCGTCCACAAGGACTGATCCACAGAGGCTGGGGGCTCGGACGGGCGTACGGCTGTGTCGGAGGCGTCCGGCATACTCGACGGGTGAGCACGATTCCCGAGATCCGTACCCTGCCCGTGCCGGACGGCCTGGAGGGCGAGCGCGTCGACGCCGCCATCTCCCGCATGTTCGGCTTCTCCCGCACCAAGGCCGCTGAGCTCGCCGCGGCGGGGAAGGTCTCGGTCGACGGCTCGGTGGTCGGCAAGTCGGAGCGGGTGCACGGCGGGGCCTGGCTGGAGGTCGAGATGCCGCAGGCCCCCGCGCCGGTGCAGATCGTCGCCGAGCCCGTCGAGGGCATGGAGATCGTGTACGACGACGACGACGTGGTCGTGATCGTCAAGCCGGTCGGCGTCGCCGCGCACCCTTCGCCCGGCTGGACCGGGACGACCGTCATCGGCGGGCTCGCCGCGGCCGGCTACCGGATCTCCACCTCCGGCGCCGCCGAACGCCAGGGCATCGTGCACCGCCTCGACGTCGGTACGTCCGGCCTGATGGCGGTCGCCAAGTCGGAGCGGGCGTACACCTCGCTCAAGCGGCAGTTCAAGGAGCGCACGGTCGACAAGCGCTACCACGCGCTCGTGCAGGGCCATCCGGACCCGACCAGCGGCACCATCGACGCGCCCATCGGCCGCCATCCGAACCACGACTACAAGTGGGCGGTCACGGCCGACGGCAAGCCGTCCGTCACCCACTACGACCTGATCGAGGCGTTCCGCGCGGCCTCCCTGCTGGACGTCAAGCTGGAGACCGGCCGCACGCACCAGATCCGCGTCCACATGGCCGCCCACCGCCACCCCTGCGTCGGCGACCTCACCTACGGCGCCGATCCGACGCTCGCCAAGCGGCTGCACCTGACCCGGCAGTGGCTGCACGCGGTGCGGCTGGGCTTCGAGCACCCCGGGGACGGGGACTGGGTGGAGTTCTCCAGCGACTACCCGGCGGACCTGCAGAAGGCACTGGACCAGGTCCGCGAGGAGACCTACGGATGAGCGGGGCGCCGTCGGCGAGCGGCACGCGCGCGTACGCGGTGCGCGTCGCCGAGGACCCCGCAGACCTGGAGGCGTGCTTCGCGGTGCGCAAGGAGGTCTTCGTCCGCGAGCAGGGCGTCCCCGAGGACCTCGAGTACGACGCGTACGACGCCGGCGCGCTGCATGTGCTGGCGGTGCGGGAGGACGGCGTATCCCTGGGCACCGGACGGCTGCTGTACGGCCCCGAGGCGGCCGGTGAGAAGACCGGCGGGGACCTGTCGGTCGGGTCGCTAGGGCGGCTCGCCGTGACACGTGAGGCGCGCGGTCTCGGCGTCGGGGTCGCCCTGGTGCGGGCCATCGAGGACGCGGCACGCGCGCGAGGCCTCGCGGCGGTGGACCTGCACGCGCAGACACAGGCCCTGGGTTTCTACGAGCGGCTGGGGTACACGGCGTACGGACCCGAGGAGCTGGAGGCGGGGATTCCGCACCGGTCCATGCGGCGTTCTCTTTAGCGGCTGACGGGGCATGCGACTCTGGATGGCTGGATGTTCCTGATCGTCTAGACGCCCGGAGCGCCCCCCGTGGACCAGTTGGCCCTGCTGTTCGTGCTGTTGCTCGGGGCCGTGGTGAGTGTCCCGATCGGGGACCGCTTCGGGCTGCCGTCGCCGGTGCTGATGACCCTGCTCGGGATCGTCCTCGCGGTTCTCGACTTCGTGCCCAACGTGGACATCCCGCCCGACCTGATCCTGCCCCTGTTGCTGCCGCCCCTGCTGTACGCGGCCGTACGGCGCACCTCGTGGCGGCAGTTCACCGCCAACAAACGGCCGATCTTCCTGCTCGCCGTGGCGCTGGTGTTCGTCACCACGGTCTGTGTGGCCGCCGTCGCCCACGTGGTGGTGCCCGGGCTGCCGGTCGCGGCGGCCGTCGCGCTGGGCGCGCTCGTCGCGCCGCCCGACCCGGTGGCCGCGACCGCCGTCGCCGGGCAGCTCGGGCTGCCCCGCCGGCTCGTCTCCATCCTGGAGGGCGAGGGGCTCTTCAACGACGTCACGGCCATCGTGCTCTACCACGTGGCGATCGCCGCCGCCGTCAGCGGTGAGTTCACGGCCGGCAGGGCCGCGCTCCAACTGGTGCTGTCCGCCGTGGTCGCCGTCGCCGTCGGGGTCGGGCTCGGGTGGGGCACCAACAAGCTGCTCGATCTGCTCGGGGACTCGACCCTGCAGATCAGTCTCACCCTGCTGGTGCCGTACGCGGCGTACGTGCTCGCCGAGGAGCTGCACGGCTCCGGAGTGCTCGCCGTGCTGACCTGCGCGCTGTTCCTCGCCGAGTACGCCACCGACCCCGACGACGTACTGACCCGGCTCGCCGGGCACGCCTTCTGGGACATCGTCGACACCCTGGTGACGGGGGTCGCGTTCGGGCTCATCGGCCTCGAACTGCACAACGCGATCCGTACGGCGTCCGGGCGGTGGGGCGAGATGCTCGGCTGGGCCGGAATCGTGGTGGCCGTGGTGATCGTCGTACGGCTGGTGTGGCTGCTCCCCGCGACCTGGCTGACGAAACGGCTGCACGCGCGGCGGAACTACGACGAGGACATCCCGATGGGCTGGCGGGAGACCGTGATCATGTGGTGGGCGGGGATGCGGGGAGTGGCGTCGGTGGCGCTGGCGCTGGCGATCCCGCTGGAGACGGACGCGGGGGATCCGTTTCCCGACCGGGACGAGATCGTCTTCATCGCGTTCGGGGTGATCATGGTGACGCTGCTGGTGCAGGGGCTGACGCTGCCGTGGCTGGTGAAGCGGCTGGGGGTGCGGGCGGACAGCGAGCGGGAGAAGGAGTTCGAGCGGGAGCTGGCGGTGCGGGCCGCCAAGGCGGCGAAGCGGAGACTGCGGGAGATCCAGGAGACGGAGGAACTGTCGGAGGAGCTGAGCGAGCAGATGCTGCGGCGGGCCTTCGAGATCGGGCTGCGGATCAGTCCCGAGATTCATGAGGACGAGCGGCGGGAGGGGCATGAGCGGCGGGTGCGGAGGCTGAAGCGGGTGCGGCGGATTCAGGGCGAGATGCTGAGCGCGGCTCGGCACGAGGTGGTGGCGGCGCGGAGCGAGGAGGGGGCGAATCCTGAGGTGGTGGACCGGGTGCTGCGGCAGTTGGATGTGCGCAGCCTTCGGTGATCTCCCACCCGCGCACCGCCGGATTGCAGCGGGATGAAGGGTTGGCCGACCTGCTGTGGTTTCTCGCCGCCGGCGGCTGATCGTTCGTAGGATCGGGCCATGGCTCGCAATGTGGTGATCAGCGGTGGTGGTACGGGGATCGGGCTTGCTGCGGCGCATGCGTTCGCCGCCGACGGGGAGCGGGTGCTGCTGCTCGGGCGGCGGGGCGAGGTGCTGGAGAAGGCCGGGGTCGAGGGGGCGCTCAGCTTTGCCGGGGATCTGGGTGATGTCGAGACGGTGCGTGACGTCGCCCGGTTCGTCGCGGAGGAGTTCGGGACCGTCGATGTGCTGATCCACAGCGCCGGTGGAGCCGGGCATCTCGAGCCGCCGGCCGGGAGCGACGATCCGCTCGACCGGGTCGCGCACAACTGGACCGTGAACTTCCGGAACAACGTCCTCTCCGCCGCCCTTCTCACCGAGGCGCTGAAGGACCGGCTCGCCTCACCGGGCGGGCGGGTGCTGTTCGTCAGCTCCATCGCCGCCTACCGGGGGTCGGGCAGCGGGGCGTACGCCGGCGCGAAGGCCGCGCTGCACCCGTACGCCCGTGATCTCGCGCGGGAGTTGGGGCCGCGCGGGATCACCGCGAACGTCGTCGCGCCCGGGTATGTCGAGGACACCGGGTTCTTCGGGGAGGCCATCGACCCCGCCCGGCGCGAGCGGCTGATCGGCGAGACCCTCACCGGGCGCGCCGGGACGCCCGGTGACATCGCCGCCACGCTGCACTGGCTCGCCTCGCCCGGCGCCGGACACATCACCTCGCAGGTCGTCCAGGTCAACGGCGGCGCCGAGCGCGGCAACTGAGGGACAGCGGTGGTCAGCGGCCGGAGTTCGGCGGCTCGTGGGCGCGGCGGGGCACGCCGTCGGGCGAGGCGGAGGACGAGGACTGGTGCGGGAGCAGACCCGGCGCCGGGGTCGCGTCCGCCGTGTTGACGCGCGGGAGCGCGTAGGGGTGCTCCCGGCTCAGCCAGCGGATCATCTCCTCGCGGACCGTGACCCGGACCTTCCAGATGTCGTCGGCGTCCTTCGCCGTGACCAGGGCCCGCACCTCCATGGTGTTGGGGGTGGTGTCGGTGACGTCCAGACCGCTGGCCCGCCCGTCCCAGGCCGGGCACTCGCGCAGGATGTCGCGCAGCTTCTCGCGCATCGCGTCCAGCGGGGCGGTGTGGTCCACGTGCAGATAGACGATCCCGGTCATCTGCGGGGTGCCGCGCGACCAGTTCTCGAACGGCTTCGAGGTGAAGTACGACACCGGCATGGTGATCCGTCGCTCGTCCCAGGTCCTGACCGTCAGAAAGGTCAGGGTGATCTCCTCGACGGTTCCCCACTCGCCGTCCACCACGACCGTGTCGCCGATGCGCACCATGTCGCCGAAGGCGATCTGCAGCCCGGCGAACAGGTTGGCCAGCGTCGACTGGGCGGCCACACCGGCGACGATGCCGAGGATTCCGGCCGAGGCCAGCAGCGAGGCGCCGGCCGCCCGCATCGCGGGGAAGGTCAGCAGCATCGCCGACACCGCCATCACCCCGACGACGGCCGACACCACCCGCATGATCAGCGACACCTGGGTCCGCACCCGGCGCACCCGGGCCGGATCGCGGTGGGCGCGCGCGTAGCGGGAGTACGACGTCTCCACCACCGCTGCCGTGATCGCGATCACCATCCAGGCCGCCGAGCCGATCAGCACCAGGGTGAGGGTCCGGCCGATGCCGACCTTGTGGTCGTCGAGGAGTTGCGCCTGGTCGTAGGACCCTCTCAGCAGCGCCGCGCACAGCATCAGCTGGTAGGGGATCCGGGCGCGGCGCAGCAGACCCCACAGGGGCGTCTCGCTGTGCCGGGCGTCGGCCTTGCGCAGCAGCAGGTCGGTGGCCCAGCCGATGAGCAGCGTCAGTACGACCGAGCCGCCGACCACGATCACGGGGCGGAGCAGGTTCTCCATGTCCTCGAACGTAACCGGGCGGGAGGGGGCTTGAACATGTGACTTCTGTGCAGAAGCGTGCGCGCGGCGTTGTCAGTGCAGGCTGGCACCATGGGCGCATGAACATCATGCTCTTTCACTCGACCTATGGCCTCAGGCCCGCGGTGCGCGCTGCGGCGGACCGGCTGCGTGCCGCCGGGCACGAGGTGCGGACCCCGGACCTCTTCGAGGGGCGCACCTTCGACACGGACGAGGAGGGCATGGCCTACAAGGAGGAACTCGGCAAGGAGGAGCTGCTGAGGAGAGCCGTACTGGCCGCCGCGCCCTACTCGGAGAGAGGGCTGGTGTACGCCGGGTTCTCGCTGGGCGCGTCGGTCGCGCAGACCCTCGCCCTCGGCGACGGGACGGCACGCGGACTGCTGCTTCTGCACGGCACGTCGGATCTCGCGCCGGGCGTCTCGGTGGACGAGCTGCCGGTGCAGCTGCACGTGGCCGAGCCGGACCCGTTCGAGACCGACGAGTGGCTGAACTCCTGGTATCTCCAGATGGGCCGGGCGGGCGCGGACGTGGAGATCTACCGGTACGCGGGCGCGGGGCACCTGTACACCGACCCGGACCTGGACGACTACGACGCGGAGGCAGCCGAGGCCACCTGGCGGGTGGCGCTCGGCTTCCTCGAGACGCTGTAGCGGTACGCCGCTACCGGCGATGCGGAGCGTCAGTCACTCCTAGCCCGGGAAGCACTCCTTGGGCCGGTTCACCTGCGACGGGAAGTGGCCGGACCACACCCAGGCCGTCGGCTGGGAGTCGTAGATCCGGTACCACAGGTTCCCCGAGGGGGTCTTGGTGGTCGAGCACTGGATCCGCAGGGTCGTGCCCCGCGGCTCCGTGCGGTACCTCGTCGAGGAGGAGGAGGGCTGGGAATATATGGGAGAGCTCTCGGCTGTGGTCAGGTTGACGAACGCCGGGGCCGCCGCGGTGGCTTCCTGCGCCTCGGCGGATGTGGCGGTGAGTCCGGCGAGCGCCAGTGCGGCGCCGAGCACCGCGGTCTTCGTCAGGACACTTTGGGGGGTGGCCATGTGACTCCAATCGTGACGAAACTGACGGATCGCCGGTGTGACGATCCGACAAGTCCGTGACGTTAGCAAGATCTTTTCGGTCGTGCCCGGCATTTTTCCTACACCGGGTCGTACGTCCGCTCGACCTTCTGGGTGCCGGTGCGGGTGCGGTACGAGCGGGACCAGGAGGAGGTCGCGGTGGCGCTGGTCTTGTCGGACAGGACGTAGTAGTCCATCTGCGCGCGCTCGGCGGTGATGTCCAGGACGCCGTAGCCGTGGCGGTCGGTGTCGACGAACTGGACGTGCCGGTTTGCGGCCCTGATGATCGGGGAGGCGATCGCGGTCAGGGTGCCCTCGGGGACCTTCACGATGTCGTCGAGGTTGTCGGAGGTCACCGAGGTGACCACGAACTCGGTGGCGGCCGAGGCCGACAGCGGGTAGGTCCCGGCGTCCACGGGCACGTCGTTGGCCCACGCCATGTGGATGTCACCGGTGAGGAACACGGTGTTTCCGATGGCGTTGGAGCGCAGATGGGCCAGCAGCTCGCGGCGGTCGTCGGTGTAGCCGTCCCACTGGTCGGTGTTGAGACCCAGGCCGTCCTGGGGCAGGCCGAGCAGCTTGGCGAGCGGCTTGAACAGGTCCGCGGAGAGCGAGCCGATGACGAACGGCGAGATCATCACCGAGTTGCCGACCAGCCGCCAGGTGGTGTCGGACGCCTTCAGCCCGGCCTTCAGCCAGTCGAGCTGGGCGCGGCCGGTGATCGTACGGTCCGGGTCGTCGACCGAGCCGTTGCCTACCGCGACCTGCTGCGAGCGGAAGGAGCGCAGGTCGAGCAGGGAGAGATCGGCGAGCTTGCCGAAGCGCAGCCGGCGGTAGGTGGTGCCGGCGATGGCCGGGCGGACCGGCATCCACTCGAAGTAGGCCTGCTTGGCGGCGGCCTGACGTGCCGTCCAGGCGCCCTCGGCGCCCTCCGTGTGGTTCTCCGCTCCGCCCGACCAGCTGTCGTTGGCGAACTCGTGGTCGTCCCAGATCGCCACGACCGGCGCCTTGGCGTGCAGGGCCCGCAGATCCGGGTCGGTCTTGTACTTGCCGTGCCGGGCGCGGTAGTCGGCGAGGGTGACGATCTCGTGGGCGGGCGCGGTCTGCCGTACGACGGTTCCGCGCGTGCCGTACTCGCCGGTGCCGTACTCGTAGATGTAGTCGCCGAGGTGCAGCCAGGCGTCCAGGTCGCCGCGGGCCGCGAGGTGGCGGTACGAGGAGAAGTAGCCGGCCTCCCAGTTGGCGCAGGAGACCACGCCGAAGCGCAGGCCGGCGACCGGCGCGTCCGCCGCCGGCGCGGTGCGGGTGCGCGCCACCGGGGAGTCGGTGCCGCCCGCCGAGAAACGGAAGAAGTAGTCGGTGGCCGGGGCCAGGCCGCGGATGTCCGCCTTGACGGTGTGGTCGGAGGCGGCGGTCGCGGTGGTGGAGCCACGGCTGACGACGTTCGTCAGGGCCTTGTCGGTGGCGACGACCCAGCCGACCTCGGTGTCGGGGCCGAGCCCGGAGCCGGGCACCGCCTCGGCGGTCGGCGTCACCCGGGTCCACAGCAGGACGCCGTCGGGCAGCGGGTCGCCGGAGGCGAGACCGTGCAGGAAGGCGGGGGCCTCGGCGGCGGCACGGGCCGGTATCGCGGCGGCCAGCGGGCCGGCCAGCACGGCGGTGGCAGCTGCGGCCTTGAGCGCCGTACGGCGGCGCGGCGACAGCGAGTTGGGGCGCTCGGAGGAGGAGCCGGCGCTCTCGGACGATCTGTATCGACTGGTCACGGGCGAAGAGATTACTGACCAGTAAGGCGAAAGGGCGGGCGAACGTGAAATGTTCGCCCGCCCTTCGCTCGGCAGTCGGTTCCCGAGGAGCCGTCAGCCCTTGAGAGCCTCGCCCACCACCTTGTCGAAGTCGACCACCGTCAGCAGCGGGGTGCCACCGTTGAGCTGCTTGCCGTCCATGACGAAGCCCGGAGTGCCGTTCACGCCCTCCTTGTTGTCGTCGAAGGTCTTCGACATGGCCATCGCCCAGGCGTCGTAGGTGCCGTTCTTGACGGCGTCCTGGAACTTCGTGTTGCCCTTCAGCGCGGAGACGGTGTCCGCGACCTTGATGAGGTAGGCGTCGTCCTTGAATTTGTCGGTCGTCTCGTCCGGGTGCCACTTCGCCGAGTACAGCGCGGTCTTGTACTCCATGAACGCCTCGTCACTGACGTTCAGCGCGGCGCCCAGGGCGCTCAGCGCGTTCTTGGAGCCCTCGCCGTTGTCCTTGTTGTCGATGAACGTGGCGCCGACGTACTGGAACTTGAACTTGCCGTCGTCGATGTCCTTCTTCAGGGTCGAACCGACGGTCTGCTCGAACTGCGCGCACACGGGACAGCGCGGGTCCTCGTAGATCTTGAGGGTCTTCTTCGCGCTGCTCTTGCCGATGACGACGGTGGTGCCGTCGGTGCCTGTGGTGTTGGCGGGAGCGACGACCTTCTCGTCCTTCACGGCCTCCCAGTGACCGGGCTTGTTGCCCTGGACGACGGCGTAACCTATGCCGCCCGCCGCGGCGAGCACGCCGACGACCGAGCACGCGACGATGACCTGCCGCTTGACCTTGGCCCGCTTGGCCTGCTTCTCGCGCTCGACGCGCAGCCGCTCCCGGGCCGCCGTCTTCGCCGCAGCGCTGTTTCGCTTGCTCATGGTGTTCTCCAAAAAGGGGACGCGCGTACATGGGTACGCGGAAGTTCGTGTTCGTGTGGGACTGGGTGGGGACCCGAGGCGTGCTCAGGTGCGCCGGTCTGTGGTCAGACCGCGGCGACCGAGCGCGGTGGTCCGCGACGGCCCAGTGAGTGCACGAGGATCCGGTCCCGGGCGGTGGCCGTACGGTGCGTGGGCCGCGGCAGGCGGCGGGCCGCCGGGGCGCGTTGTACGGTCACGGCGGCGACCGCGAGGAGCAGTGGCCGGAAGGTGGTCGCGCCGGCCGCCCGCAGCAGCTGGGCCAGTGCCCGCTCGCCGCGGCGCAGCCAGGCCGCCGCGATCAGGCCGACGCAGACATGCGCGGCGAGCAGCAGCCAGGCCGTGACCGGGTCGGCGTGGGCGAGAACCCCGCCGAGCCGGTCGGGGTCGGTCCCGGTGACCTGGGTCAGGGGGGTGCCGACGCGGGTGCCGTCGCCGCACAGGACGTCCCAGCCGACCGAGGCCAGAGGACCGGCGACCGGGCCGCCCGCGCGGCCGTAGCAGACGTGCTGGCCGGTGGTGAAGACCGTGTCGGCCGCCAGCTCCAGCGGGATCAGCAGGGCGGCGATCCGCCCGAAGCCGCGCTCACGGCCCGCGAGGGCGTAGGCGAGGCCGAACACGGCGACCGCGACGACGGCCACCGTGTTGAGCGGCAGCGGGACCCGGGACAGCAGGACGTGCGACGCGGTGCTGAGCGTCACGACGACCGCCGTGAACAGCGCCGCGCGTACGGCTCTGAGTCGGGTCCCGGATATGTCCATAGCAGCAGAGAGTGTGTCACGCGCTCCTGTAGGGGACCCCTAAAGGGACCCTGTGGAAAGCGGACCGTTAGAGACCCGGAATCTAAAGACCCGGAATCCGGCCGTTGCGGAACAGGTCGACGAAGATCTGGTGGTCGGCACGCGCGCGTGCGCCGTAGCTGTGCGCGAAGTCCACCAGCAGGGGCGCGAAGCCCTCCTCGTCGGCCGCGATGGCCGCGTCGATGGCGCGCTCGGTGGAGAACGGCACCAGCGACTCGCCGGAGGTGTCGTCCGCCGCCGCGTGCATGGTGGCCGTCGCGCGGCCCAGGTCGGCGACGACGCCCGCGATCTCCTCCGGGTCGTCGATGTCGCCCCAGTCCAGGTCGACCGCGTACGGCGAGACCTCGGCGACCAGCTGTCCGGTGCCGCCCAGCTCGGTCCAGCCCAGCCACGGGTCGGCGTGCTGCTGGAGCGCGCGCTGGGAGATCACCGTGCGGTGGCCCTCGTGCTGGAAGTAGTCGCGGATCGCAGGGTCGGTGATGTGCCGGGAGACGGCCGGGGTCTGGGCCTGCTTGACGTAGATCACGACGTCGTTCTCCAGGGCGTCGCTGTGGCCCTCCAGGAGGATGTTGTACGACGGCAGCCCCGCCGAGCCGATACCGATCCCACGGCGCCCGACGACGTCCTTCACGCGGTAGGAGTCGGGGCGGGCCAGGGAGGTCTCCGGCAGCGTCTCCAGATAGCCGTCGAAGGCCGCGAGCACCTTGTAGCGGGTCGCCGCGTCCAGCTCGATGGAGCCGCCGCCGGGGGCGAACCGGCGCTCGAAGTCACGGATCTCCGTCATGGAGTCCAGCAGGCCGAAGCGGGTGAGGGAGCGGGCGTCGCGCAGCGCGTCCAGGAGCGGGCCCTGGGCGGTGTCCAGGGTGAACGGCGGCACCTCGTCGCTCTTGGCGCCGGTGGCCAGCGCGTGCACCCGCTCGCGGTACGCGCCCGCGTACACCCGCACCAGCTCGGAGATCTGTTCGTCGCCGAGCGCCTTCGCGTACCCGACCAGGGCGATGGAGGCCGAGAACCGCTTGAGGTCCCAGGTGAACGGGCCGACGTACGCCTCGTCGAAGTCGTTGACGTTGAAGATCAGCCGGCCGTTGGAGTCCATGTACGTGCCGAAGTTCTCCGCGTGCAGGTCGCCGTGGATCCACACGCGCGAGGTGCGGTCGTCCAGGAACGGTCCACTGCGTATGTTCCCACCACCCCGCCCGGCGTTCTCCGCGTCGACATCGTGGTAGAAGAGGCACGCCGTGCCCCGGTAGAACGCGAACGCGGACGCCGCCATCTTGCGGAACTTCACGCGGAACGCGGCCGGGTCGGCGGCCAGGAGCTCGCCGAAGGCGGTGTCGAAGACGGCGAGGATCTCCTCGCCGCGGTGCTCGTCGTCGAGCTGCGGAACCGACATCGCTGGGTGCCTCCTGGTGCAGTGCGTGGACGACAGCGTCTCTGCCGTCTCCAACGCACGAAGGTACGCGGGAGTGCCCGGTGATTGTCAGTCGCGAGGCATAGACTTCGACGCTGTCCCCCCAGACTGTCCGCAGCCTGTCGTCGAGCGCCCACCCGTCGCCCGACCACCGCCCCTCAACGAGGCGCTCCGCGCCGCAGCATCTGCCCCTTGGAGGCCGAGCCGTGTCAAAGCCGCCGTTCACGCACCTGCACGTCCACACCCAGTACTCCCTGCTGGACGGTGCCGCGCGGCTGAAGGACATGTTCAACGCGTGCAACGAGATGGGCATGACCCACATCGCGATGTCCGACCACGGCAACCTGCACGGGGCGTACGACTTCTTCCACACCGCGAAGAAGGCGGGGGTCACGCCGATCATCGGGATCGAGGCGTACGTCGCCCCCGAGTCCCGGCGCAACAAGCGCAAGATCCAGTGGGGCCAGCCGCACCAGAAGCGCGACGACGTCTCCGGTTCGGGCGGTTACACCCACAAGACGATCTGGGCCGCCAACGCGACCGGTCTGCACAACCTCTTCCGGCTGTCCTCGGACGCCTACGCCGAGGGCTGGCTGCAGAAGTGGCCGCGGATGGACAAGGAGACCATCGCCCAGTGGTCCGAGGGGCTCATCGCCTCCACCGGCTGCCCCTCCGGCGAGCTCCAGACCCGGCTGCGCCTCGGTCAGAAGGAGGAGGCCCTCAAGGCGGCCGCCGACTACCAGGACATCTTCGGCAAGGACCGCTACTTCCTGGAGCTGATGGACCACGGCATCGAGATCGAGAGCCGGGTCCGCGAAGGCCTCCTGGAGATCGGCAAGAAGCTCGGCATCCCGCCGCTGGTGACGAACGACTCGCACTACACGTACGCGCACGAGGCGACCGCCCACGACGCCCTGCTGTGCATCCAGACCGGCAAGAACCTCTCCGACCCCGACCGCTTCCGCTTCGACGGCACCGGCTACTACCTGAAGTCCACGGACGAGATGTACGCCGTCGACTCCTCGGACGCCTGGCAGGAGGGGTGCGCCAACACCCTCCTGGTGGCCGAGCAGATCGACACCTCCGGCATGTTCGAGGCGAAGAACCTCATGCCGAAGTTCGACATCCCCGAGGGGTTCACGGAGGTCACCTGGTTCAAGGAGGAGGTGCGTCTGGGCATGGAGCGCCGCTTCCCCGGCGGCATTCCGGACGACCGGCAGAAGCAGGTCGAGTACGAGATGGACGTCATCATCCAGATGGGGTTCCCGGGGTACTTCCTGGTCGTCGCCGACTTCATCATGTGGGCCAAGAAGCAGGGCATCGCGGTCGGCCCGGGCCGAGGCTCCGCGGCCGGTTCGATCGTCGCCTACGCCATGGGCATCACCGACCTCGACCCGATCCCGCACGGCCTGATCTTCGAGCGGTTCCTCAACCCCGAGCGCGTCTCCATGCCCGATGTCGACATCGACTTCGACGAGCGCCGGCGCGTCGAGGTGATCCGCTACGTGACGGAGAAGTACGGCGCCGACAAGGTCGCCATGATCGGCACGTACGGAAAGATCAAGGCGAAGAACGCCATCAAGGACTCCGCGCGCGTGCTGGGCTACCCGTACGCGATGGGCGACCGCCTCACCAAGGCGATGCCCGCCGACGTCCTCGGCAAGGGCATCGACCTCAACGGCATCACCGACCCCTCGCACCCGCGCTACAGCGAGGCCGGCGAGATCCGCGCGATGTACGAGAACGAGCCGGACGTCAAGAAGGTCATCGACACCGCCAAGGGCGTCGAGGGCCTGGTACGGCAGATGGGCGTGCACGCGGCCGGCGTGATCATGTCCAGTGAGCCCATCGTCGACCACGCCCCGATCTGGGTGCGGCACACCGACGGCGTGACCATCACCCAGTGGGACTACCCGCAGTGCGAGTCGCTCGGCCTGCTCAAGATGGACTTCCTGGGCCTGCGCAACCTGACGATCATGGACGACGCCGTCAAGATGGTGAAGTCCAACAAAGGCGTCGACCTCGACCTGCTGGCCCTCCCGCTCGACGATCCGACGACCTTCGAACTGCTCCAGCGCGGCGACACCCTCGGCGTCTTCCAGTTCGACGGCGGCCCCATGCGCTCGCTGCTGCGCCTGATGAAGCCCGACAACTTCGAGGACATCTCCGCCGTCTCCGCGCTCTACCGTCCCGGCCCGATGGGCATGGACTCGCACACCAACTACGCGCTGCGCAAGAACAAGCTCCAGGAGATCACCCCGATCCACAAGGAGCTGGAGGAGCCCCTCCAAGAGGTCCTCGCGGTCACCTACGGCCTGATCGTCTACCAGGAGCAGGTGCAGAAGGCCGCCCAGATCATCGCCGGCTACTCGCTGGGCGAGGCCGACATCCTGCGCCGCGTGATGGGCAAGAAGAAGCCCGACGAGCTGGCGAAGAACTTCGTCCTCTTCCAGAAGGGCGCCCGGGACAAGGGCTACAGCGACGAAGCCATCCAGGGCCTGTGGGACGTCCTGGTCCCGTTCGCCGGCTACGCCTTCAACAAGGCGCACTCCGCCGCGTACGGACTGGTCTCGTACTGGACCGCCTACCTCAAGGCGAACTACCCGGCCGAGTACATGGCCGCGCTGCTCACCTCGGTCAAGGACGACAAGGACAAGTCCGCGATCTATCTGAACGAGTGCCGGCGCATGCGCATCAAGGTGCTCCCGCCGAACGTCAACGAGTCGGTGCACAACTTCGCCGCCCAGGGCGACGACGTCATCCTCTTCGGGCTCGAGGCCGTCCGCAACGTCGGCACCAACGTGGTCGAGTCGATCATCAAGAGCCGCAAGGCCAAGGGGAAGTACGCCTCCTTCCCCGACTACCTCGACAAGGTCGAGGCGGTCGCCTGCAACAAGCGCACCACGGAATCGCTGATCAAGGCGGGCGCGTTCGACACGATGGGGCACACCCGCAAGGGCCTCACCGCCCAGTTCGAGCCGATGATCGACAACGTGGTGGCGGTCAAGCGCAAGGAGGCCGAGGGACAGTTCGACCTCTTCGGCGGCATGGGCGAGGAGGAGACCAGCGAGCCCGGCTTCGGCCTCGACGTCGTCTTCACCGACGACGAGTGGGAGAAGACCTATCTGCTCGCCCAGGAGCGCGAGATGCTCGGTCTGTACGTCTCCGACCACCCGTTGTTCGGCCTGGAGCACGTGCTGTCCGACAAGGCCGACGCGGGCATCGCCCAGCTCACCGGCGGCGAGCACGCGGACGGCGCGGTCGTCACCATCGGCGGCATCATCTCCGGCCTCCAGCGCAAGATGACCAAGCAGGGCAACGCCTGGGCGATCGCGACCGTGGAGGATCTCGCGGGTTCCATCGAGTGCATGTTCTTCCCGGCGACCTACCAGCTCATCTCGACCCAACTCGTCGAGGACGCCGTGGTGTTCGTCAAGGGCCGCCTCGACAAGCGGGAGGACGTGCCCCGGCTCGTCGCCATGGAGCTGGCGGTACCCGACCTGTCCAACGCGGGCACCAACGCACCGGTGATCCTCACCATCCCGGCCACCCGGGTCACCCCGCCGATGGTCAGCCGTCTCAACGAGATCCTCACCCACCACCGGGGCGACAGCGAGGTCCGGATCAAGCTCCAGGGCCCGACCAGGACGACCGTCCTGCGCCTGGACCGCCACCGGGTCAAGCCCGACCCGGCGCTCTTCGGCGACCTCAAGGTGCTGCTCGGCCCGTCCTGTCTGGCGGGCTGAGAGAGCGACCACATGCGAGGGGCGCATCCGGTTGGGGATGCGCCCCTCGGTGCGTCCGGGCTGCAACAGCCCGGCATACGGCTGTCCGTTGCGGGATCAGTTGTGGCCGAACCGCTTCTGCCGGCCCTTGCGGGCGACATCCGCCGGCGTCACCTGGGAGATGCGCTGTTCGGCCTGCTGCTCCATCGAGGACTGCTGGGCGTGCTGCTGCCCACGCTCGGCCTGCGAGGAGCGCTTCTGACTTCGGTCCTGTTTCTTGTTCTTGGCCATGGTGATCTGCCTCCTGCGGGGGATGTAGGGGCCAGGTCCGCGACCAGATTCACATACGCTGACTTAAGGCGCATTTCGGATAATTACCGTCCGTGACAGGGGTTGTCGGAGCGCATCGGGGCCAAACGCCACGCCGAAGATCGAGTTCGGGCCGTTAACCCCCGCGTGGTCGGGCAGACTCGAAGGAAGCCCGAAGCAAACCTCCCGGAAAGAGGGTGAGTCGTGTGGACCGCTGCATCGTCCTGGTGGACGCCGGGTATCTGCTGGGTGCCGCCGCGAGCCTCCTCGCCGGAGAGCCCTCGCGGTCCCGGATCACCGTCGACCACGCCGCCCTGATCCAGGGGTTGCGCGAACAGGCCGAGTCCGACACCGAACGGCCCCTGCTGCGCATCTACTGGTTCGACGGCGCCCCCGACCGCGTTCCCCAGCCCGAACACCGCAGGCTGCGCGTGATGTCCCGGGTCACCGTCCGGCTCGGCGCGCTCACCCGCAGCGACGGCCGCTGGGCGCAGAAGGGTGTCGACGCCGCCATGCACGCCGAGCTGACCGAGCTGGCCCGCAACCGCGCCTGCTCGGACGTGGTGCTGGTGACGGGCGACGGCGATCTGCTGCCGGGCATGATGGCCGCCAAGGAACACGGCGTCGCCGTCCACCTGTGGGCCGTCCAGGCCGCCGACGGCGACTACAACCAGTCCGAGGACCTCGTTGCCGAGGCCGACGAACGGCGCGTACTGGACCGTACGTGGATCACCAAGGCCGTACGCGCGAAGGATCTCGGCGGGGTGTGCGCGCCGCAGCCGGTGCCCCGGCCCGAGATCGCCGCGATCCTCTCCGCGCCGCTGCCCGACTCCGGGCTCGCCCCCGCCGCCGAACGCCCGCAGGAGGAGGCCGAGCACGCCTCCGCCGCGGGAGGAGCCGAGAACGGCGCGCAGGAGCGTGTCGCCGCGCCCAAGGGCGGCGTCCCCACCCCCAAGGACCTCGCCGCCCTGCGCGCGGCCTCCGGCGCCCACCCCGAACGGCATCCGGCCACGGCCACCCTGCGCTGGTCCTCGGACAAGGGCTGGGTGGACCGGCCCGGCGCGGTCGCCGAGCCCGCCGAGGTCGCCTCCATGCCGACGCTCGCCCAGGTGACCACGGCGGAGCAGCGGTGGGCCGACCGCGAGGAGGACATCACCACCGTCGGCGGCGACCCGTACGAGGTCGGACAGGTGTTCGCACGGCGGTGGATGGGGCGGCTCGGGGAGCAGGGCCATCTGCAGAAGCTGTCCGGCATGTATCCGCGCATCCCGCACCGCATCGACGGTGAGCTGCTGCGGTACGCGGCCCGCTTCGGACTGCTCGCGCACAAGGACGACCAGATCGACGAACACGACCGGTACGCCATCCGGGCGGGCTTCTGGCGGGAGATCGACGTACGGACGGCCGCGGAGCACGCGCCCGCAGGGGACTGAGGGGCACCGGAAGGGGGCCGGGACGGGCTGAGACGGGCCCTCGGGACGCCCCGGCGCCGAGCGGGGGCGCCCGACCCCGTAGTCTCGTCCTTTGTGAAGACGCGCGCGGCACCGGCCACCCGGCACAGGGACGAGGTCGTGTGTGCCGTGCGCGGACTGACCAAGACCTATCCGGCGGTACGGGGCCGCCGTGGCACCCCCGCGACTCCCGAGGTCCGCGCCACCGACGACGTACGGCTGGACATCCGGCGCGGAGAGATCTTCGGGCTGCTCGGGCCGAACGGGGCCGGGAAGTCCACGCTCGTCCGGCAGTTGACCGGGCTGATGCGGCCCGACTCCGGCAGTGTGGAGATCCTCGGACACGACATCGTGCGCCATCCCGAACGGGCCGCGCGGATCCTCGCCTACCTCGGCCAGGAGTCCACCGCCCTCGACGAGCTGACGGTGTCGCTGGCCGCCGAGACGACCGCGCGACTGCGCGGGCTCGAGGTTCGGCTGGCGCGCAAGGAACGGGACGCCGTCCTCGACGAGCTGGGGCTCACCCCGCTCGCCGGCCGGCCGCTGCGCAAGCTGTCCGGCGGGCAGCGGAGGCTGGCCTGCTTCGCCACCGCGCTGGTCGGGGAACGGCCGCTGCTGGTCCTGGACGAGCCGACCACCGGGATGGACCCGGTCGCGCGGCGCGCGGTGTGGTCGGCCGTGGACCGGCGGCGGGCCGAGCGGGGGACCACCGTTCTGCTGGTCACCCACAACGTCATCGAGGCCGAGACCGTGCTCGACCGGGTCGCCGTCCTCGACAAGGGCCGCGTCATCGCCTGCGACACACCCGCCGGGCTCAAGGAGCAGGTCGCCGGCGAGGTCCGGGTCGAGCTGGTGTGGCGCGAGCGGGCGCCGCTGGACGTCCCCGAGGTCGCCGCGCTGCGGGAGCGCGCTGTGGAGTCCGGGCGCCGCTGGACGCTGCGCCTCGGCCCCGACGAGGCCCGCGCGATCGTCGCCACCGTCACCGGCGGCGCCGCCTTCGCCGCCCTCGACGACTTCACCCTGGCCACGCCCAGCCTGGAGGACGTCTACCTGGCTCTGGGCGGGGCCGCGCGGCAGGGGCTGGTGCGGACGTGAGTGCCTCGGCCGTCGGGTCCGTATGGGACGGTGTGAGAACCGTAGGGAAGAGGAGCAACGCCACGTGAGTGTCGTACCCGCCGAGGTTCTGCCGGGCGGCGCCCGGGCCGTCGCCGAGCCCGTTCGCGAGCCCGCCGAGCTGGCGCCGCGCGCGCGGCTGTGGCCTTCGCTCGTGGCCGTGTACCGGGCCCAGCTGTCCCGGGCGCGGGTGGCGCGGATCCCGCTGCTCTTCGTCGCGACCTTCCAGTCGGTCGGCATCCTGATCATGATGCGGGGAGTCGTGGACGGCGGGCGCGAGGCGGAGGCGGTGGTCGCGGGGTCGGCGGTGCTGGTCGTCGCCTTCGTCGCGCTGAATCTGCTCGCGCAGTACTTCGGGCAGCTGCGGGCCAGCGGGGGGCTCGACCACTACGCGACGCTGCCGGTGCCGCCGGCGGCTGTCGTACTGGGGGCCGCGGGGGCGTACGCGTCCTTCACGGTGCCGGGCACGCTGGTGACGGCCGTGTTCGGGTGTGTGCTCTTCGGGCTGCCGCTGACCCATCTGTGGGTGCTCGCCCTCGTGATTCCGCTGGCGGGCGCCGCGCTCTCCGGGCTCGGGGCGGCCTTCGGGCTGCTCGCGCCACGGCCGGAGCTGGCCACCGTGCTGGGGCAGCTCGGGATGTCGGCGGCGCTGCTGCTGGGGGTGCTGCCGCCGGACCGGATGCCGGAATCGGTGCGGTTCACGCGGGATCTGCTGCCGTCGACGTACGGCGTCGAGGCCTTCGCGCGGACCTTCGGGGCGGATCCCGACTGGGCGTTCGTCCTCGGTGACCTCGCCGTGTGCGCGGGAGTGGGCGTCGTTTCGCTGGCCGTCGCGACCTGGGCGTACCGTCGGGCCGCCGTCCGGTGACGCGCCGCGCAGCCGGGCCTGGCACGATGTCAGGGTGACCGCACCGCTGACTCCGCCTCCGCCGCCGCACGAACCGTCCCCGCACGACGGCGGGTGGCCGCCGCCGTACGAGATGCAGCCTGAGGGGCAGTACGGGAAGGACGGGCAGGACGGGCCCGGACTGCGGACCGAGCTGCGGGAAGCCGCCGTGATCGCCCTCGTCGTCGCGCTGGCCGGGGTGCCGCTCGGGCTGCTGTGGGAGTGGCTGGCGCCGAGTGTGCCGCTGCTGGGCGATGTGGTGAACGGCGGCTGGGTCGTCTACCTCAAGGACTCCGAGGGGGAGCAGGCGATCGGGGTGGACGGAACGTTCACGCTGCTCGCGCTGGCCTTCGGGGTGGTGAGTGCGGTGGTGGTCTTCCTGTGGCGGCGGCGTGGAGGCGTGCCGTTGGCGGTGGCCCTGGGCGTCGGCGGGTTGCTCGGGTCGGTGCTGGCCTGGCGGGTGGGGGTGTGGCTCGGACCGGGGTCGGACGTCATCGCGCAGGCTCGGGCCGCGGGCAAGGGGGTGACGTTCTCGGCGCCGCTGAAGCTGGGGGCCAAGGGAGCGTTGCTGGCGTGGTCGTTGTCGGCGTTGTTGGTGCATCTGGGGTTGACGGCGTTGTTCGGTCCTCGGGATCCGGAGCCGGTTCTGCCCACCCACCCGCCTGGCTCGGTCGGCTGAGGGGCACCGTGCCGGGGGCTGCCGCCCCCGGACCCCCGCTCCGGCCCTGAACGGGCCTCGTCCTCAAACGCCGGACGGGCTGGTGATGCCCACGCACGCCTGAGAAGTCACCCCCGCCCGATCGCCGCCAGCACCGCTCCCGTCAGCCCCGCCAGATCCGTCGGGGAGAGTTCCACCTCCAGGCCCCTGCGGCCCGCCGAGACGCAGATGGTGGGGTGGGTGGTGGCCGAGGTGTCCAGGACCGTGGGGAGTTTCTTGCGCTGGCCGAGGGGGGAGATGCCGCCGCGGACGTAGCCGGTGGTGCGTTCGGCGAGGGCGGGGTCGGCCATGGCGGCGCGTTTGCCGCCCACCGCCGATGCCAGCGCCTTGAGGTCCAGGGAGCCCGCCACCGGGACCACCGCCACCGTGAGGGTGCCGTCGACGTCCGCGACCAGGGTCTTGAAGACCCGGTCGGGGGACACGCCCATCGCCTCGGCGGCCTCCTCGCCGTAGGAGGGATGGCTCGGGTCGTGGTCGTAGGAGTGGACCGTGAACTCGACGCCCGCCGCTGTGAGGGCGACCGTCGCGGGGGTGCCACCGGGCTGGTGCTGGTTCTTGGACTTCTTCGCCATACGGGCGTACTCCGGGCGTCAGTTGAGACTGGTCGGGTTCCGCGTCAGCTCCGACGCGGGCAGCGAGGGCAGCGTACGGATGATCGCCGACTCCGCGCGCAGGACCTTCAGCTCGTCCCGGAGCCGGGAGGCCGTGTCGGGGGCCTGGAGGAGACGCTGCTTGGTGGGCGTGTCCAGCATCATCGCCGCCGCCACCAGGTAGGAGACGACCGAGGGGTCGTCGGGGAGGTCGGCACCGGTGGCCAGGGAGCGTTCCCGGGCACCGGCCAGGCGCTTCTGGTACTGGCGGAAGGCCCGTAGAACGCCCTCGGCGAGGGCGCCCGCCTCGTCGCCCGGGGCTTCCGGGAGTTCCTCCAGGTCGGCCATGAGGAACGCGCCGGTCGCGTCCACGGAGTGGATGCGGACCCGGGTCGTGCCCGTGGCCAGGACCTCGAAGGTGCCGTCGGCGCGTTCACGGATCGTCGCCGCGTCCGCGATGCAGCCGGTGCCGTGGAAGGCCTTCAGCGGCTCCTCGCCGAAGCCCGCCGCCGGGCCGCGCTGGGGCAGCGCCGTCGGGTCGGGCAGGCCCGGCGCGCTGGGCGCGACCTCGTGGCCGTCGCGGATGGCGGTGACGGCGAACCGGCGCGGTTCGTTCTCGGGGGTCTTGAGGAGATCGCGCATCATCGCGCGATAGCGCTCCTCGAAAATGTTCAGGGGAAGCACCAGCCCCGGGAACAGCACCGAGTTCAGGGGGAAGAGCGGCAGACGGACGGTGGTCACGGCGCAGAAGCCTAGTGGTCGTCGGGGTGCGCCCGGTCGCCGTGACCATTACGGGGGTGCAACGGGGGGCGCGGGGAGGGGACGGAAGGGGCCGTGCGTACCTCCTCGCGGACCGCGAGGAAGTGGCTGAGGGGGTCCTCGGAGAGCCTGCCCCACGGGAAGGACGTGGCGTAGGGGCCGATCAGACGCAGCTGGGCCAGGGCGTCGTCGCGGCGGTCGAGGCGGACCAGGACGTACGTCAGCAGGTTGCGGATCTCGGCCGTCCAGGGGTCCAGGGAGGGGAAGCGCGCGGAGAGGGCCACCGCGCGGTCGGCCGCCGCGTCCAGGCGCTCACGCGGGACCTCGGGGCCGCAGCCGTCGGTCAGGTAGGCGAAGGCCGCCCGGACCGGCAGCGCCTGGATCAGGGAGTTCGCCGGGGCGTCCTGGGCCGCCCGGTCGGCGAAGTCGAAGCACTCGCGGTGGGAGCCGTGCCACGACTCGGCGAGATAGCGCTGGGCGGCCACATGGCAGCCGTAGTGGTGCGGGGCGCGGCGGACGGCCGCCTCCCACAGCTCGCCGAAGTACTTGTGGCCGGCCCGGGCGCCGCGCGCGTGGTCCAGGGCGATCCGCCACGGCACCGGGTCGCCGTGGTCGCGCTGCGCGGCCGCCGTGATCAGCGGGCTCACCTCGCGCAGCAGCTCGGCGCGGGCCGGCGACTGCCAGGCCCGGTCCACCGCGAGCTGAGCGGCGACCAGCAGCAGGTCCGGGTCGCGCGGGGCGGCGGCACGCCACTCCTCGAACCACTCGGAGCGTGCGTGCGCGAAGGAGGCCAGCCGGATGACATACCGGTCGCGGTACTCCCACTCGGCGCGCTCACGGGTGCGGGACAGCAGCCCGGCGGCCTGGTCGTAGGCGCCGCGCCCGGCCGCGACCAGCGCGGGTCCGAGGCGGTCGTCGGGCACGTCGAGGAGCACCTCGTCGTCGGCGGGGAGCCCGGCGCCGGGGTGGGGGGCGGCGGTCCGTGCTGTCCGGGAGAACCGGGAGGCACGGATGAACGGGGGCAGCAGAGCCATGGTGCCGACCATTGAAAAGCCGCAGGTCGGGATGCGCCAGAGGGCGGAAGCAACCTGTAGAAAGTTGTACGACATCAGGTCAAGGAACGGTAAAAGGTGAGGTCTGTTCAGAAAGTCTGCGAGGTTCGGAGGCTGCGGCCAGTCGGTCGGCCAGTCGATCGGCCAGTCGGTCGGCCGGCCGGTTGGTCGGCTCAGCCGCGGCGCAGCAGCCGTGTCGCGCCCGCCGCCACCGTCGTCGCCAGGATCCAGCCGAGGATGATCATCGCGGTCGCCCCCCACTGCCAGCCGCCGCTCATCCGCCACTGGCCGGCCTGGCCCAGGTCGATCACGGGAAGCAGCAGGTCGAGGGCGAACAGGGCCGGGTTCCAGGGCGGGTGTCCGCCGGAGCTGAGGGGCGGGTGCGGGGCGTGCGCGAAGGCCAGCGAGCCCGCCGCCCACAGCACCGCCATCCACACCGCCGCCCGGCCCGGCCGGTACCCGTAGGCGACCGTCAGGTCCTGCGCGTAGCCCCAGAGCTTCGCGGCGGGCGGCAGGGTCTCACGACGGCGGCGCTGCTTGGCGAGCAGCACCTCGCGCGCGTCCTCGTCCTCCCCGCCGCCCCGCAGCACGGCCGCCAGCCGTTCGTACGGCTCCGGCCCGTACTCGGCGGTCGCCGCGGCCACCCACCGCAGCCGCTCGGCCAGCGGGAACGGGCCCTGCGGCACCAGGTTCTCGTACACGAAGCCGCCCATGTGGAGATTGCCGGGGCCCGGCCAGGCCGTCGCCCGGTCCACCAGGTTGACCACCCGGGCGCCGGACAGGATCACCTTGCCGCGTGCCGGCCGCTCCCCGAGGAAGCGCAGCTCGGGCGTCTGCACCCGGACCAGCGACAGCTCCTGGTCGTCGGTGAACGTGAACCGGGCCCGCTCCAGGTCGACCGCGTCCCCGAACCGCCCGTCGTCCAGGCGCAGCCCGCCCCGGCACTCGAAGCGCTGGACACGCGTCCCCCGCGCGGGTGTCGCCCCGCTCAGCGCCTGACCGCCCACCCCGGCCGGGGTCAGGTACAGCGAGCGCCCCACGGTCAGCTGGGGCGCGTTCAGCGCGAGCCGGTCGTACGGGTTGGCCAGCCGTGCCCCGCGCAGGCTCAGCGACACGCCGACCTTGGCGCTGCGCAGGCTCAGCTCGCCGTGCGACTCCAGCAGCTCGGCCTGGAGGTCCTGGCCGACCGTCATACCGTCGGCGGCGATGGAGCGGCCGGTGCGGTCGGGGTGGACGATCGCCTGGTTGAGCAGCAGATCCGTACCGATGTGCGCGTCGGTGAGCCGGACGCCGTGGTGGAAGCGGCAGCGGGGGAGGTGGAGATCGCCCTCGGTGTGCACCCGGGCCGCCTCCAGGCGCGGCACCGAGCAGTCCACCAGCCGGACGGTCGTGAAGTGCGCCTCCGGCAGCAGCACGTCCCGCTCGAACCGGCAGCGCCGCAGCTCCACGTACGGCACCACCGTCCCGCCCGCCAGGTCCAGGCTGCCGCTGATCTGCACGCCGGCCAGCTTCAGGGAGGCCACCCGGCCCGGGAGCGCGGGCGGTCCGTCCAGCAGCAGCCAGGCGACGATCCGGGCCCGCACGGTCCGCGACTCGCCCCAGGGCTGCCCGCCGTGCGGGTCGTCCACGACCGTGTCCCCGCTGCTCAGGTCGTACGCGCTGCCGTTGCGGAAGGCCTGCCACATGCCGGCCTCGGCGGCGGTCAGGTCGTCCGGCAGTTCACCCGGGTCGCTCCCGGCCCCCTCGCGCACTCGTTCACCCCCTTGGTCGACTCGCACCCAGCGGCTCATGCCCCTCCACGGCCACCTGGAAGCAAGACGCACAGGCGATCTTCAGGGTTCCGGCCACGTTCCGTATCAGCCATTGATACGCGCGGACGGCCCGGATTCCCGGTCTGAGAGAATTGACCGCGTGATCTCCCGAATCGATCTGCGCGGCGACGCCCTTCCCGAGGGACCCGCCCTGCGCGACCTGCTGCCCCGAGCCGACTTCGACGTCTCGGCCGCCCTGGACAAGGTGCGTCCGATCTGCGAGGCCGTGCATCATCGGGGCGACGCGGCGCTGATCGACTTCGCGGAGAAGTTCGACGGGGTGCGGCTGGAATCCGTACGGGTCCCCGCGCGGGCGATCACCGACGCGCTGGAGGCGCTCGACCCGGCCGTGCGCGCGGCCCTGGAGGAGTCCATCCGCCGCGCCCGCCTCGTCCACCGCGAGCAGCGCCGTACGACGCACACGACCCAGGTCGTGCCGGGCGGCTCGGTGACCGAGAAGTGGGTGCCGGTCGAGCGGGTCGGGCTCTACGCGCCCGGCGGCCGGTCGGTGTACCCGTCGTCCGTGGTCATGAACGTCGTACCGGCCCAGGAGGCCGGCGTCGGGTCCGTCGCGCTCGCGTCCCCGCCGCAGTCCGATTTCGGTGGCCTCCCGCACCCGACGATCCTCGCCGCCTGCGCGCTGCTCGGCGTCGACGAGGTCTACGCCGTCGGAGGCGCCCAGGCCGTCGCGATGTTCGCCTACGGCACCGAGTCCTGCCCGCCCGCCAACATGGTCACCGGCCCCGGCAACATCTGGGTCGCCGCCGCCAAGCGCTACTTCACCGGCCGGATCGGCATCGACACCGAGGCCGGCCCGACCGAGATCGCGGTCCTCGCCGACGACACCGCCGACCCGGTGCACGTCGCCGCCGACCTGATCAGCCAGGCCGAGCACGACCCGCTGGCGGCGGCGGTGCTGGTCACCGACTCCGTCGAGCTCGCGGACGCGGTCGAGAAGGAGCTGGAGCCGCAGGTCGCGGCCACCCGGCACATCGAGGACCGGATCGTCCCGGCCCTGAGCGGGCGGCAGTCCGCGATCGTCCTCGTCGACGGCGTCGAGGAGGGGCTCAGGGTCGTCGACGCGTACGGCGCGGAGCACCTGGAGATCCAGACGGCGGACGCCGCGGCGGTCGCCGACCGGGTCAGGAACGCGGGCGCGATCTTCGTCGGGCCCTGGGCGCCCGTCTCGCTCGGCGACTACGCGGCCGGCTCCAACCACGTGCTCCCGACGGGCGGCTGCGCCTGTCACTCCTCCGGACTGTCCGTGCAGTCCTTCCTGCGCGGCATCCACATCGTCGACTACACGAAGGACGCGCTGGCCGAGGTCGCGCACCATGTGGTCACGCTGGCGGAGGCGGAGGACCTGCCCGCACACGGCGCGGCGGTCAAGGCGCGGTTCGAGTGGAAAGTACCGGCGAGCAAGTGAACTTCGGAATCGACGACCTCCCCGTACGGGACGAACTGCGCGGCAAGTCCCCCTACGGCGCGCCCCAACTGGACGTCCCCGTACGGCTGAACACCAACGAGAACCCCTACCCGCTGCCCGAGCCGCTGGTCGAGCGGATCGCGGAGCGGGTGCGCGAGGCGGCCCGCGACCTCAACCGGTACCCGGACCGGGACGCCGTCGAACTGCGCACCCAGCTCGCGAAGTACCTGACGGACACCTCCGGGTACGCGGTCGGCCTCGCCAATGTGTGGGCTGCCAACGGCTCCAACGAGGTCATCCAGCAGCTGCTGCAGACCTTCGGCGGGCCCGGCCGTACGGCGATCGGCTTCGAGCCGTCGTACTCGATGCACGGGCTCATCGCGCGCGGCACGGGCACCGGCTGGATCTCCGGGCCGCGCAACGACGACTTCACCATCGACCTCGCGGCGGCCGAGAGGGCTGTGGCCGAGCACCGGCCCGACGTCGTCTTCGTCACCACCCCCAACAACCCCACCGGCACCGCCGTCCCGGCCGGGACCGTCCTCGCGCTCTACGAGGCCGCCCAGGCGGCCAAACCGTCGATGGTGGTCGTCGACGAGGCGTACATCGAGTTCAGCCACGGCGAGTCGCTGCTGCCGCTGCTCGAAGGACGGCCGAATCTCGTCGTCTCCCGGACGATGTCGAAGGCGTTCGGCGCGGCCGGTCTGCGCCTCGGCTACCTCGCCGCGCACCCGGCGGTCGTGGACGCCGTACAGCTGGTGCGGCTGCCCTACCACCTGTCGGCCGTCACCCAGGCGACCGCGCTGGCCGCCCTGGAGCACACCGACACGCTGCTGAAGTACGTGGAGCAGCTGAAGGCGGAGCGGGACCGGCTGGTGGACGAGCTGCTCGCGATCGGCTACGAGGTCACCCCCTCCGACGCCAACTTCGTCCAGTTCGGCCGGTTCGCCGACGCCCACGAGGTCTGGCAGCGGATCCTCGACCGGGGGGTACTCGTCCGGGACAACGGAGTTCCGGGGTGGCTGCGGGTCACCGCCGGAACTCCTGAGGAGAACGACGCGTTCCTGGACGCGGTACGTGAAGTCAAGAAGGAGAAGGACGTATGAGCCGCGTAGGACGTGTGGAACGGACGACGAAGGAGACCTCGGTCCTCGTCGAGATCAACCTCGACGGCACCGGCAAGGTCGAGGTGTCGACCGGCGTCGGCTTCTACGACCACATGCTCGACCAGCTCGGCCGGCACGGTCTGTTCGACCTGACCGTGAAGACCGACGGCGATCTGCACATCGACTCCCACCACACCATCGAGGACACCGCCCTAGCGCTCGGCGCCGCCTTCAAGCAGGCCCTCGGCGACAAGGTGGGGATCTACCGGTTCGGCAACTGCACGGTCCCGCTGGACGAGTCGCTGGCCCAGGTGACGGTGGACCTGAGCGGCCGCCCGTACCTCGTGCACACCGAGCCCGAGAACATGGCGCCGATGATCGGCGAGTACGACACGACGATGACCCGGCACATCCTGGAGTCCTTCGTCGCCCAGGCCCAGATCGCGCTGCACGTGCACGTGCCCTACGGGCGCAACGCGCACCACATCGTGGAGTGCCAGTTCAAGGCGCTCGCCCGGGCCCTGCGCTACGCCTCCGAGCGCGACCCGCGCGCGGTCGGAATCCTCCCCTCCACGAAGGGCGCGCTGTGAACGGGCTGTCCACGATCCTGATCGTCGTCGGCCTCTTCCTGGTCGGCGGCATCTACTCCTTCGCCAAGCAGGACATGCCCAGGAGCCTGATCGTGCTGCTGTCGATAGGCGCCGGGATGTGTCTCGTCGCCGGCGTCATGAGGCTGGAGGTGTGGAGTTGAGCGAGGGCCGCAAGAAGGTCGTGGTCTTCGACTACGGCTTCGGCAACGTCCGCTCCGCCGAGCGCGCCCTCGCGCGCGCCGGGGCCGACGTCGAGATCACGCGTGACTTCGACACCGCCATGAACGCCGACGGGCTGCTGGTGCCGGGCGTCGGCGCGTTCGCCGCCTGTATGCGGGGGCTGAAGGAGGCGCGCGGGGACTGGATCATCGGGCGCCGGCTCTCCGGCGGCCGTCCGGTCATGGGCATCTGCGTCGGCATGCAGATCCTGTTCGCGCGCGGCATCGAACACGGCGTGGAGACCGAGGGCCTCGACGAGTGGCCCGGCGCGGTCGAGCCGCTCCAGGCCGCGGTCGTACCCCACATGGGCTGGAACACCGTGGACGCCCCGGCCGACTCCCGGCTGTTCGCCGGCCTCGCCCCGGACGCCCGCTTCTACTTCGTGCACTCCTACGCCGTCCAGGACTGGTCCCTCGAGGTGCACAACCCGGCGCTGAGCGCCCCCAGGGTGACCTGGTCGACGCACGGCAAGCCCTTCGTGGCCGCCGTGGAGAACGGCGCCCTGTGGGGCACGCAGTTCCACCCCGAGAAGTCCGGCGACGCCGGAGCGCAGCTGCTCACCAACTGGATCGGAACCCTGTAGACCATGGCCAAGCTCGAACTGCTCCCCGCCGTCGACGTCCGCGGCGGCCAGGCCGTCCGCCTCGTGCACGGCGAGTCCGGGACCGAGACGTCGTACGGCTCGCCCCTGGAGGCCGCGCTCGCCTGGCAGCGGTCCGGCGCCGAGTGGCTGCACCTGGTCGACCTGGACGCCGCGTTCGGCACCGGTGACAACCGCAAGCTGATCGCCGAGGTCGCGGGGGCGATGGACATCAAGGTGGAGCTGTCCGGCGGCATCCGCGACGACGCCACGCTCGCCGCCGCCCTGGCCACCGGCTGCACCCGGGTGAACCTCGGCACGGCCGCCCTGGAGACCCCCGAGTGGGTCGCCAAGGTCATCGCCGAGCACGGCGACAGGATCGCGGTCGGCCTCGACGTCAAGGGCACGACCCTGCGCGGGCGCGGCTGGACCCGGGACGGCGGCGACCTCTACGAGACGCTGGCGCGGCTCGACGGCGAGGGCTGCGCGCGGTACGTGGTCACCGACATCGCCAAGGACGGCACGCTCCAGGGCCCGAACCTGGAGCTGCTTCGCCATGTGTGCGCGGCGACCGATCGCCCCGTCGTGGCGTCCGGTGGCGTGTCGTCCCTGGACGACCTGCGGGCCATCGCCGAGCTGGTGCCCCTCGGCGTCGAGGGCGCCATCGTCGGCAAGGCGCTGTACGCGAAGGAATTCACCCTGGAAGAGGCTTTGGAGGCGGTGGCCCGGTGAGCGACCTACGGCGGGTCTCGACGGGCACACCCTGGGAGGACGCCTTCGGCTACTCCCGCGCGGTGGAACTGCCCAACGGCCTGGTGCTGGTGTCCGGCTGCACGTCCGTCGTGGACGGCCAGATCGTCGGCAGCGGCCCGTACGAGCAGACGGTCAACTCCTTCAACGTCGCCTTCGCCGCGCTGGGGCAGCTGGGCCTCGGCCGGGACGACGTCGTGCGTACGCGCATGTACCTCACCCATGCCCGGGACGTGGACGACGTCGGACGCGCCCACAAGGAGCTGTTCGACTCCGTCCGGCCCGCCGCATCCATGATCATCGTCTCCGGCCTCGTGGACTCCGGTCTGGTCGTCGAGGTCGAGGTGGAGGCCTACCGAGGAGCGCCGCCGGCATGACCCTTGCCGTACGAGTCATCCCTTGCCTGGACGTGGACAACGGCCGGGTCGTCAAGGGCGTCAACTTCCAGAACCTGCGCGACGCGGGCGACCCCGTCGAGATGGCCAAGGTGTACGACGCCGAGGGTGCCGACGAGCTGACCTTCCTGGACATCACCGCCTCGTCGGGCGACCGCGAGACGACGTACGACGTGGTGCGCCGCACCGCCGAGCAGGTGTTCATCCCGCTCACCGTCGGCGGCGGCGTGCGTACCCCCGAGGACGTCGACAAGCTGCTGCGGGCGGGCGCCGACAAGGTGGGCGTCAACACCGCCGCCATCGCCCGTCCGGACCTGATCCGTGAGATCGCCGAGCGCTTCGGCCGTCAGGTGCTGGTGCTGTCCGTGGACGCGCGCAGGAGTGCGAGCGGCTCCTTCGAGGTGACCACCCACGGCGGTCGCAAGGGCACCGGCATCGACGCCGTCGAATGGGCGCACCGGGCCGCCGAACTGGGCGCCGGCGAGATCCTGCTGAACTCGATGGACGCGGACGGCACCAAGGACGGCTACGACCTGGAGATGATCGCCGCCGTTCGCAAGCACGTCACGGTCCCGGTGATCGCCTCGGGCGGCGCGGGCAGGCTCGCGGACTTCCCGCCGGCCGTCGCGGCGGGCGCGGACGCGGTGCTGGCCGCGTCGGTGTTCCACTTCGGCGACCTGCGGATCGGAGAGGTGAAGCAGGCACTGCGGGAGGCTGGGCACCCGGTGCGGTGAAGCAAGCCCCGGTAAGCCCCGGTCACCAGGTGGCCGGGGCTTACCCGTACCCAGATGCGAAAGGAAAATTGCGCAAAATATATTGCGCAAGTTTTCTTTCCTATCTACGGTGAGTGCATGACAGGCAAGGAGCGGGACCGCCGCATCACCGACCTGGGCACCCTCAAGGCGCTCGCCCATCCGCTGCGGATGCGGCTGGCCCGCGCCCTGACCATCGCGCGGGTCGCCACCGCCTCCCAGCTCGCCGAGCAGGTCGACGAGGCCGTCTCGCTGGTCAGCTACCACCTGCGCAAGCTGGCCGAGCACGGACTGATCGAGGAGGCCGAGCCGCAGAGCGCGGACGGCAGGGAGCGGTGGTGGCAGCCCGCCTCCGACGGCGTCAGCATCCGCGACGAGGACTTCCGCGACGCCCCCGAGAAGGCCGCCGCGCTCACCGCCGCCAGCAGGCTCTTCTTCGAACAGCGCGCCGACATGTACCGGCGTTTCCTCGACGAGCGCGCCCACTGGGGCACGGCGTGGAACGCCGCCGCCGAGTCGTCCGAGTCGTCCATGCGCCTCACGGCGGACGAACTCGCGGAGCTCGACAAGGAGATGCTCGCCCTCCTGCGCAGGTACGACGAGCACGGCCGGGCAGCCGACGCCGCCGGTGACACCGAGGGCCGCGAGAACGTCGCGGTGCACACGTACGCGTTCCCCTTCCGGATCTGACCGAGAGAGGCATCCGTTCGATGCAGCCGTTACAGCAGCCGACGGTGTCCGCGCCCGCCCCGGCGGCCGTCGAACGCCCCGCTCACCGCGACCCCAACGTCCTGCGCTGGCTCGGCGGTTACACCTCGTCCGCGATCGGTGACAACGTCTACTACCTGGCCCTGTCCTGGGCCGCCGTCCAGGCCGGCACGCCCGCCCAGGCCGGGCTCGTGACCGCCGTCGGCGCCGTGCCCCGCGCCCTGCTGATGCTCGGCGGAGGAGTGGTCGCCGACCGGTACGGACCGCGCCGCGTGGTCCTGAGCAGCACGGCGGTGCGCTGCCTGCTGGTCCTCACCGCCGCCGTGCTGCTGCTCGCGACAGGGCCCGGCCTGTGGACGCTGGGCGCCGTGGCCGTCCTCTTCGGGATCGTCGACGCCGTCTTCATGCCCGCCGCGGGCGCGCTGCCCACCAGGATCACCGGCCGGGGACAACTCGCCCGGGTGCAGGGGATGCGCGGACTGGCCGTCCGGCTCGCCAACGTCCTGGGCGCTCCGCTGGGCGGTCTGGGCGTCGCCCTGGGCGGCACCGCGGGCGCCTTCGGACTCGCCACCCTGCTGATCGGTGTGTCCCTGCCCCTGCTGGCGACCGTGCGGGCGGGCCAGTCGCCCCCGGACGACACCAAGGCCCGCGGCGGCGCCCTGAGCGAGCTCCGCGACGGACTGCGCCACGTCCTGCGCGACCCCGTCCTGCGCCCCCTGGTGCTCTTCAGCCTCTTCGCCGACCTCGGGTTCGTCGGCCCGATGAACATCGGTCTGACCCTGCTCGCCGCCGAGCGCGGCTGGGGCTCCGCCGGCATGGGGCTGGTCGTCGCCGGGTTCGGCGTCGGTGCGGGGGCCGCCTCGCTGCTGCTCGCCTGGCGCGGCCGGGTGCCCTGTGCCGGACGGGTGATGGCGGTGACGAGCCTGGCCAGTGCCGGGGCGATCGGCGCCCTCGCGCGCGTGCCGTCCGTCGCCGGGGCGTGCACGGTGGCGCTGCTCGTCGGTCTGCTGGCCGGGCTGGCCGGCGCCCTCACCGGAGCACTCCTCCAGACCCGCGCGGGCAGCGCCTACGTCGGCCGCGTCACCTCCGTCTCCACCCTGATCGGCTTCGGCGTCGCACCGCTCACCTTCCCGCTGGTCGGCTGGGCGGCCGGGGTGTGGGGCACCGGGCCGGTCTTCACGGCGGGCGCGGCACTGTGCGCCCTCAGCGGAGCCGTCGCCCTGGCCGCGGGCCCCCTGCGCCGCGCCGAACTGCCCCGTTAACCCTTCGGCTGGGCGAGCTGGACCAGATTGCCGGACGTGTCGTCGAGTACGGCCGTGATCACCGGGCCCTGCTCCAGCGGGGCCTGCGTGAACTCGACGCCGAGGGCGCGCAGCCGCTCGTACTCCGCCTCGATGTCGTCGACGGAGAAGACGATGCACGGCAGGCCCGCCTCCTTGAGAGCCGCGCGGTACGGCTCCGCGATGGGGCCCTGGCCGGGCTCCAGGAGCAGCTGGAGGTCCTGCTGGGCGCCCTCGGCCGCGCCGACCGTGACGAACAGCGTGCCGCCGCCCAGGTCCATGCTCAGGCGTGTCTCGAAGCCCAGCACGTCCGTGTAGAACGCGTGGGCCTTCGCGACGTCGTCGACGTACACACTCGTCATGGCTACTTTGATCACGGTGGCGCCTCTCAGATGCCCAGCTGCTTGCCGGCGTGCAGTTTCTCGATCGCGTCCGCGTCGCCGTCCAGGTCCACCTTGGCGGCGCTCTGCCGGCCGTACAGGAACAGCAGCAGCTCGGACGGCTCCCCGGTGACCGTCACCACCGGCGTGCCGCGCTGGGCGACCGCCGTACGGCCGTCCGCGCGGCGCAGCACCAGACCGGTCGGGGAGCCGCGGCCCATGAGCCGCGCGGTGCGCTCCAGACGGGACCACAGGGCGTCCTGGAAGACCGGGTCGAGCTCACGGGTCGCCCACTCGGGCTGGGCGCGGCGGACGTCCTCCGTGTGGACGTAGAACTCGATCGTGTTGGACGCCTCGTCGATCTGTTTCAGCTGGAACGGCGAGAACCGCGGCGGGCCGGTACGGATCAGCTGGATCAGCTCCTCGTACGGCTTCGCGGCGAACTCCGCCATCACCTTCTCCAGGCGGGGGGCCAGTTGCTTGATCAGGATGCCCCCGGCGGCGTCCGGGCGGCGCTCGCGCACCACCACATGCGCGGCCAGGTCCCGTGCCAGCCAGCCCTCGCACAAGGTCGGGGCCTCCGGACCGGCGGTTTCCAAGAGGTCTGCGAGCAGAAGCCGTTCACGCTTGGCGAAAGTCGACATGCGGTCAGCCTACGACCGCGCGCCGGGTCCGCACAGTGGACGGCGGACCGTCACTGTCAGTGGCGCGCGGCACAATGGCACCATGACCAGCACGCCCCCGCCCAGCAGCCTGGACCCCCGGATCGCCGCACGCCTGAAGCGCAGCGCCGACGGGCTCGTCCCCGCCATCGCCCAGCAGTACGACACCGGTGAGGTGCTCATGCTCGGCTGGATGGACGACGAGGCACTGCACCGCACCCTCACCACCGGCCGCTGCACCTACTGGTCGCGCAGCCGCGGGGAGTACTGGGTCAAGGGCGACACCTCCGGCCACTTCCAGTGGGTGAAGTCCGTGGCCCTGGACTGCGACGCGGACACCCTGCTGGTCAAGGTCGACCAGGTCGGCGCCGCCTGCCACACCGGCGCCCGCACCTGCTTCGACGCCGACGTACTCCTCGAAGACCGCGCGGACGCCGATTCCGGCGTCGCCGCCTCGAATCAGTAAGGTCTGCCGCCATGGACCTCGAGACGTTCCGCAAGCTGGCCGTCGACCGCCGTGTCATCCCGGTCACGCGCAAGCTCCTCGCCGACGGCGACACCCCGGTCGCGCTCTACCGCAAGCTCGCCGCCGAGCGCCCCGGCACCTTCCTGCTGGAGTCCGCCGAGAACGGCCGCACAGCGTTTCAATGGTCTCGGTACTCCTTCGTGGGCGTCCGCTCCGCCGCCACCCTCACCGCGCGCGACGGACAGGCCCACTGGCTCGGCTCCCCGCCCGTCGGCGTCCCCGTCGACGGCGACCCGCTCGCCGCCCTGCGGGCCACCATCGAAACCCTGCACACCCCCCACCAGGAGGGCCTGCCGCCCTTCACCGGCGGCATGGTCGGCTACCTCGGCTACGACATCGTCCGCCGCCTGGAGAAGATCGGCCCCGGCGAGCGCGACGACCTGCGGCTGCCCGAGCTCACCATGCTGCTCACCAGCGACCTCGCCGTCATGGACCACTGGGAGGGCTCCGTCCTGCTGATCGCCAACGCGATCAACCACAACGACCTCGACACGGGCGTCGACGAGGCCTACGCGGACGCGGTGGCCCGGCTCGACGCCATGGAGACCGACCTCTCCCGGCCGGTCGCCCAGCCCCCGGCCGTCCTGCCCCCGTCCGAGCTCCCCGAGTACACCGCGCTCTGGGGCGGCCCGGACTTCCAGAGGGCCGTCGAGGACATCAAGGAGCGCATCCGCGCGGGCGAGGCCTTCCAGGTCGTCCCCTCCCAGCGCTTCGAGACGCCCTGCACGGCGAGCGCGCTGGACGTCTACCGGGTCCTGCGGGCCACCAACCCCTCGCCGTACATGTACCTGTTCCGCTTCGACGGCTTCGACGTCGTGGGGTCGTCCCCGGAGGCCCTCGTCAAGGTCGAGGACGGGCGGGCCATGGTCCACCCCATCGCCGGCACCCGGCACCGCGGGGCCACCCCGCAGGAGGACCAGGCACTCGCCGAGGAACTGCTCGCCGACCCCAAGGAGCGCGCCGAGCACCTCATGCTCGTCGACCTGGGCCGCAACGACCTGGGGCGGGTCTGCGAGCCCGGCTCGGTCGAGGTCGTCGACTTCATGTCCGTCGAGCGGTACTCGCACGTCATGCACATCGTCTCCACGGTCACCGGCAGGGTCGCGGCCGGCCGCACCGCCTTCGACGTCCTCACCGCCTGCTTCCCCGCCGGCACCCTCTCCGGCGCCCCCAAGCCCCGCGCCATGCAGATCATCGACGAACTGGAACCGTCCCGGCGCGGCCTCTACGGCGGCTGCGTGGGCTATCTGGACTTCGCGGGCGACTCCGACACCGCCATCGCCATCCGCACCGCCCTGCTGCGCGACGGCACCGCCTACGTCCAGGCCGGCGCGGGCATCGTCGCCGACTCCGACCCGGCCGCCGAGGACCAGGAGTGCCGCAACAAGGCGGCGGCGGTACTGCGCGCGGTCCACACCGCCAACCGGCTCGCCGGGTAACCGCCCCGCGGGCAGTGGGGCGCGTATCACGTGTGCCCCGGGTGACGGTTCGCCCGGGGTTCAGGCGATAGTGGACTCCGTGACTGCTGTACCTCACCTCCGTTCCGTATCCGCCGCCTCCGCCAGGGCCGGCCGGCTGAGCCTCGCTGTCGCCCTGGTGTTCGGCGCGCTGGGCGCGGCCGTGGCCCTGCTGGCCACCCGGCAGCGCTGGTCCGAGGGCACGGCGACGGTCGCCGGCGGCGCCTTCCCGCTCACCGCCAAGGGCAGCGACGTCACGGGCGTGCCCGCGGCGCTCGCCATAGTGGGCCTCGCCGCGCTCGTCGCCGTCTTCGCCGTCCGCCGGGCCGGCCGCTTCGCCGTCTCCGCCCTCCTCGCGCTCTCCGGCGCCGGGATCGTCGTGGCGGCCCTGACCGGCGCCTCCGACGACTCCGCGCTCGACGAGCAGGCCGCGAAGGCCTCCGGCGACACCTCGGCCACCGTCGCCTCCTTCACCCACACCGCCTGGCCCTACGTCGCCGTCGTCGGCGGTGCCCTGATCCTCCTGGCCGGCCTGCTGGCCCTGCGCTACGGCCGGCAGTGGCCCGCGATGTCCGGCCGCTACGAGCGTGACGGCACCCCCCGCCCCCGGCGCCCGGCCAGGCCCGCCGACCCCGAACGGCCCGAGGAGATCTGGAAGGCCCTGGACCGCGGCGAGGACCCGACGGGCGCCGACCCTGCGTGAACCTGGCGCCGTCGTCCGCGAGTGGTTCCCGATGTGGTGAATCAGACGCGATCGGAACCGACCCCCGCGTCCGCCGCACGCGCGCGTACGGGACAATGGACGGCGGGCGCCCGGACCGGACGCACACAGAGACAGCAAACGCACTCAGCGACAGCGATCGCACTCAGCGACAGCAAACGAGGAGCAAGTCATGGCGGGCAGCAGCCACGGACACACCCCGGCCGCCTGGACCGGTGTCACCATCGTCATCATCGGTTTCTGCGTCGCCGGCGCGTTCATGGTGATGGCCGAGCCGATCGGCTTCTGGGCCGGCATGGTGATCGCGGCCCTCGGCGGGGTCGTCGGCGCCGCCATGAGCGCGGCGGGCCTGGGCATGCCGAAGAACGCGCACCCGGTGCACAAGGTCGCCGCGACGACGGCGACCCGCGAGCCCGCGAGCGCCGAGGGCTGAGCCCGTACGACCACGCGTGAGGGGCGGCCGGTGTCCACACCGGCCGCCCCTCACGCGCGTGTGCGGCCCGAGCGGGGCACAATGCGAGGCGTGAACGCCGACCGCCAGAGTGTGACGTCGACGGCCGTGGGACGGCTGGCCGTGCCCGCCGGGATCCTCGCCGCCGTCGCCGGGGCCTTCGCCTACGTCGGGGCCGTCGACCCCAACGAGCCCGGCCACTACCCCGTCTGCCCCCTTCTGCGCGTCACGGGCCTGTACTGCCCCGGCTGCGGCGGCCTGCGCAGCGCGCACGCCTTCGTGCACGGGGACCTCGTGACCGCACTGCACGCCAACGCGATGGCGGTGGCCGGCTACCTGGCCTTCGCCGTCGTTTGGACCGTCTGGGTGGTCCGTGCGGCCCGCGGCCGGCCTCTGCGGATCGACCTCGCCCCGGCCCGCCTGTGGACGCTGGGCGCGTTGGTGCTGGTCTTCACGGTTGTCCGGAACCTGCCCCTCGGTGGCTGGCTACGCCCTTGATCAACAGGTGAATGTCCAGGTAGTGGGACCACGATCGGCCGGATGTGAGCCCTCCGCCCTCCTCCGGATACCATCGCAGTGACCATTCGTTTTCCACCGGTTGCCGGAAAGGGGGCCGCTCGCGTGAGTGTGCTCGACGAGATCATCGACGGAGTCCGTGCCGACCTCGCGGAGCGGCAGACGCGCGTCAGCCTCGACGAGCTCAAGGAACGCGCGGCCAAGGCGCCCGCCGCCAAGGACGGGGTCGCCGCGCTCAAGGGTGACGGCGTCAAGGTGATCTGCGAGGTCAAGCGCTCCAGCCCGTCCAAGGGCGCGCTGGCCGCGATCGCCGACCCGGCGGGCCTGGCCGCGGACTACGAGGCGGGCGGCGCCGCCGTCATCTCCGTCCTCACCGAAGAGCGCCGCTTCGGCGGCTCGCTGGCCGACCTCGAGGCGGTCCGCGCGCGGGTGGACATCCCGGTCCTGCGCAAGGACTTCATCGTCACGTCGTACCAGCTGTGGGAGGCCCGCGCGTACGGCGCCGACCTCGCGCTGCTGATCGTGGCCGCGCTGGAGCAGCCCGCCCTGGAGTCGCTGATCGAACGCGCCGTCTCCATCGGCCTGACCCCGCTCGTCGAGGTGCACGACGAGGACGAGGTCGAGCGGGCGGTGGACGCGGGCGCCAAGGTCATCGGCGTCAACGCGCGCAACCTGAAGACCCTGGAGGTCGACCGCTCCACCTTCGAGCGGGTCGCCCCGGAGATCCCCGACCACATCGTCAAGATCGCCGAGTCCGGCGTCCGCGGCCCGCACGACCTGATCGCCTACGCCAACGCCGGCGCCGACGCGGTCCTGGTCGGCGAGTCCCTGGTGACGGGCCGCGACCCCAAGACGGCGGTCGCGGACCTGGTGGCTGCCGGGGAGCACCCCGCACTGCGACACGGCCGGGGATGATCTCCGGCTAAGCTTGTCCACGATGACCGTCTCGATCACGATGCCGACCAGGGACCCGTACGCCCGCCTCGCGCGCGGCTGCCGGCCCCGGGGCTGTCGTGCTCCTGCGCGACGCGTGCACGGCCGACGAGTGCGGTACGTCATCGGTGACGAGCCCGGGCAGGTCAACGGACGTCGATGGCAGCGCGCCCCTCAGGGGCGCGGGGCCCTGTCTGATGTGCGGCTGCCGCCGCGCGGGCGCGACCAGCCACACACGGCCTGAGGTCGCCCAACAAGCTCCGCCCCCACGGCGATCGGTTTTTTCCACAAAACTCACCGTGAGGTAGACGCATGCCCAGCGAGTTCTTCATCCCCGACCCGGAGGGTCAGGTCCCCACCCCCGAAGGCTACTTCGGCGCCTTCGGCGGCAAGTTCATCCCGGAGGCCCTGGTCGCCGCCGTCGACGAGGTGGCCGTCGAGTACGACAAGGCCAAGCACGACCCGGAGTTCGCCCGCGAGTTGGACGACCTGCTGGTCAACTACACCGGCCGGCCGTCGGCACTCACCGAGGTACCCCGTTTCGCCGCGGAAGCGGGTGGCGCCCGCGTGTTCCTCAAGCGCGAGGACCTCAACCACACCGGCTCCCACAAGATCAACAACGTGCTCGGCCAGGCCCTGCTCACCAAGCGCATGGGCAAGACCCGGGTCATCGCCGAGACCGGCGCGGGCCAGCACGGCGTCGCCACGGCGACGGCCTGCGCCCTGTTCGGTCTCGAGTGCACGATCTACATGGGCGAGATCGACACCCGGCGCCAGGCCCTGAACGTGGCCCGGATGCGCATGCTCGGCGCCGAGGTCGTCTCGGTGAAGTCCGGCAGCCGCACCCTGAAGGACGCCATCAACGAGGCGTTCCGCGACTGGGTCGCCAACGTCGACCACACCCACTACCTCTTCGGCACGGTCGCGGGACCGCACCCCTTCCCGGCGATGGTCCGCGACTTCCACCGGGTCATCGGCGTGGAGGCCCGCCGCCAGCTCCTGGAGCACGCCGGGCGTCTGCCCGACGCGGCCGTCGCCTGCGTCGGCGGCGGCTCCAACGCCATCGGCCTGTTCCACGCGTTCATCCCGGACACCGGCGTACGCCTCATCGGCTGCGAACCGGCAGGCCACGGCGTGGAGACCGGCGAGCACGCGGCGACGCTGACCGCCGGAGAGCCCGGCATCCTGCACGGGTCGCGCTCCTACGTCCTCCAGGACGACGAGGGCCAGATCACCGAGCCGTACTCCATCTCGGCGGGCCTGGACTACCCGGGCATCGGCCCCGAGCACTCGTACCTCAAGGACAGCGGCCGTGGCGAGTACCGCGCGGTCACCGACGACGCGGCCATGCAGGCGCTGCGCCTGCTGTCGCGCACCGAGGGCATCATCCCGGCCATCGAGTCCGCGCACGCCCTCGCCGGCGCGCTGGAGGTCGGCCGGGAGCTGGGCAAGGACGGGCTGATCGTCGTCAACCTCTCCGGTCGCGGCGACAAGGACATGGACACCGCCGCCCGCTACTTCGGGCTGTACGACACCGACGCCGAGGTCGCGGCGAACGCGGCCGACACCGCCGAGATCGAGGGGGACGCCAAGTGAGCGGGAACATTCAGCTGCTGTCCGACACCCTCGCCGCGGCGAAGGCGGAAGACCGCGCCGCTCTGATCGCCTACCTCCCGGCCGGTTTCCCGACCGTGGACGGCGGCATCGAGGCGATCAAGGCCGTCCTCGACGGCGGCGCGGACGTCGTCGAGGTGGGTCTGCCGCACAGCGACCCCGTCCTCGACGGCCCGGTCATCCAGACCGCCGACGACATCGCCCTGCGCGGCGGGGTGCGGATCGCGGACGTCATGCGCACGGTCCGCGAGACGTACGCGGCCACCGGGAAGCCGGTGCTCGTGATGACGTACTGGAACCCCATCGACCGCTACGGCGTCGAACGGTTCACCGCCGAGCTCGCCGAGGCGGGCGGCGCGGGCTGCATCCTGCCCGACCTGCCCGTGCAGGAGGCGGGGCTGTGGAGGGAGCACGCCGAGAAGCACGGCCTCGCGACGGTCTTCGTGGTGGCGCCCAGCAGCAAGGACGAGCGGCTCGCGCGGATCACCGCGGCGGGCAGCGGATTCGTCTACGCCGCCTCGCTGATGGGGGTCACCGGCACCCGTGCGTCGGTGGGCGCGCAGGCCCAGGACCTGGTCGAACGCACCCGGGCCACCGGCACGGGACTGCCTGTCTGCGTCGGCCTCGGTGTCTCCGACGCGGCGCAGGCCGCCGAGGTGGCCGGCTTCGCCGACGGGGTGATCGTCGGCTCGGCCTTCGTCAAGCGGATGCTGGACGCGCCGGACGCCGCGGCCGGGGTCGAGGCGGTCCGGGAACTCGCGGGAGAGCTGGCCAAGGGCGTACGCCGACAGGTGTGACCGGTTGGCAGGCGTAACAGAGCGGGACATTTCACACAGGTCACTCGAACGGGTGGACCTGGGACCGGGGAGACGCAATGCGTCTCCCCGGTTCGTTCTGGGGGTGTGAGCGAGAAGAATCGTGACGGAAAGCGCACCGCCCGGGAGCGGCTGGCCGCGGAGCGCGAGAAGCAGAAGGCCGCCGAGCGGCGCCGGCGCACACTGATCGTCGGCGCGAGCGTCGTGTGCGTGCTGGGCCTGGCCGCGGTGATCGGTGTCGTCGCCGCCAACTCCGGCAAGGAGGACAGCACCGACAACGCCGGTCCGGTCGTGGCGCCCTCGGGTGCGAACGGCAAGGACGCGTTGGCGATCCCGGTCGGCAAGGAGAGCGCCAAGTCCACGCTCACGGTGTGGGAGGACTTCCGCTGCCCGGCCTGCAAGGCCTTCGAGTCGACATACCGGTCGACGATCCACGAGCTGGAGGCCGCCGGGAAGCTCAAGGTCGAGTACCACCTGGCCACCCTGATCGACGGCAACATGGGCGGCAGCGGCTCCCGCAACGCGGCGAACGCTGCGGCCTGCGCCCAGGACGCCGGAAAGTTCGCCGCGTACCACGACGTGCTGTACGAGAACCAGCCGGAGGAAACGGACGACGCCTACAGCAAGAACGCCGAACTCATCGCACTGGCGGGCAAGGTCGACGGCCTGGACACGCCCGCGTTTCGCAAGTGTGTCGAGGACGGCACGCACAACAGCTGGGTCGTGAAGTCCAACCAGGCCTTCCAGAGCGGCGGCTTCGGTGGCACCCCGACCGTGCTGTTCAACGGGAAGAACATCTACCAGGACCAGACGATGACACCCGCGAAGTTCAAGCAGATGGTGGAGGAGGCAGACCAGGGGTGAGTGCTTCTCACCGGCCCGTTATGGAGCCGTAGCCGGGCTGCCCGCCGTCGGCCCGGTGCGGCAGGGTAGCGTCGACCTTGCCATGAACCTTCCCCTGAACCTTGCCTACATTCCCAGCCCGTCGCGCGGGGTGCTGCACCTCGGTCCCATTCCGCTGCGTGGCTACGCGTTCTGCATCATCATCGGCGTCTTCGTCGCGGTCTGGCTCGGCAACAAACGCTGGATCGCCCGCGGCGGGCGGGTCGGCACGGTGGCCGACATCTCCGTCTGGGCGGTGCCCTTCGGCCTCGTCGGCGGCCGGCTCTACCACGTGATCACGGACTACGAGCTGTACTTCAGCGAGGGCCGTGACTGGGTGGACGCCTTCAAGATCTGGGAGGGCGGGCTCGGCATCTGGGGCGCGATCGCGCTCGGCGCGGTGGGCGCGTGGATCGGCTGCCGCCGACGCGGCATCCCGCTGCCCGCTTACGCCGACGCCATCGCACCCGGCATCGCCCTCGCCCAGGCGATCGGCCGCTGGGGCAACTGGTTCAACCAGGAGCTGTACGGCAAGCCGACCGACCTGCCCTGGGCCCTGCACATCACGTCCTCGTCGGACGGCCGGGTGCCGGGCTACTACCACCCGACGTTCCTGTACGAGTCGCTGTGGTGCATCGGCGTCGCGCTTCTCGTCATCTGGGCCGACCGCCGCTTCAAGCTGGGGCACGGGCGGGCGTTCGCGCTGTACGTCGCCGCGTACTGCGTGGGGCGCGCCTGGATCGAGTACATGCGGGTCGACGACGCCCATCACATCCTGGGCCTGCGGCTGAACGACTGGACCGCGATCGTTGTCTTCCTGCTCGCGGTGACGTACATCGTCCTGTCGGCGCGGAAGCGGCCCGGACGCGAAGAGGTCGTGGAACCCGGCGCCGCGGATGACGCCGCCGAGGGCGGCGAGGACGAGGACAAGCCCAAGGACGAGGCGGCCGACGCCGAGGCCGCCGAGGCAGAGGACGCGACTCCTGCCGAGGACTCGGCCGACGCCAAGGCTGAGGCTGAGACCGAGGAAGAGACCGAGGACAAAGCGAAGGACGAGGCCGAGGCCAAGGCCGAAGCCAAGGACGAGGCGGAGTCGGCGGGCAAGAAGGCCTGACGGTCCGTTGTACGACGACGAAGGGCGCCCGGGTCTGCCGGGCGCCCTTCGTCGTGAGAACTACCTTCTGCGTGCCGCCAGCGACAGGGTCCGTTGGGCCGCTGCCACCACCGCCGCGTCGATGAAGCGGCCGTCGGGGAGGGCCTGGGCGCCCTGTTCGGTCACCGCCGCCTTGACGATCGTCTCCGCCTCGTCGAGTTCCTGTTCCGTGGGCAGGTAGGCGCGCTCGATGATCGGGAGCTGGCGGGGGTGGATGGCGGCGCGGCCCAGGAAGCCGAGGGTACGGCCGTGGGCGCAGGAGGCCGCGAGGCCGTTCAGGTCCCGGGTGTCGGGGTGGACGGACTGCGTCGGCGGGGCGAGACCGGCGGCCCGGGCGGCGACGACCACCCGCGAGCGGCACCAGTCGAGGCCCGCGTCCTCCCGGATGCCCAGGTCGGCGCGGAGATCGGCCTCACCGAGGGCGATGCCCCGCAGGGCGGGGTGGGCGGCGGCGATGGCGTAGGCGTGTTCGACGCCGAGGGCCGTCTCCAGGAGGGCGTACAGCGAGGGCGCGCCGCCGTCGGCCGGGGCGGTGGTCTCGGCGATCCGGGCGATCTGCTGCGGGGAGGTCACCTTCGGCAGCCGCACGCCCCGGACGCCGGGCAGGGACGCCACCGCCCGGAGGTCGGCCGAGGCCAGCGGCCCGTCCAGGGCGTTCACCCGGACGTGCACCGGGACCGGCTGGCGCTCGGAGAGCCGCTCGGCGGTGGCCTCGCGGGCGTACGCCTTGCGGTCCGGGGCGACGGCGTCCTCCAGGTCGATGATCACCACGTCCGCGCCGGAGGTGAGCGCCTTGGTGACGGTGTGGGGGCGGTCGCCGGGGGCGTACAGCCAGGTGAGGGGGGTCGCCACGGTCACAGGGCGCCCTCCGCGCGGAGGGCGGACAGGTCGGCTGGGGTGAGACCGAGCTCCGTCAGGACCTCCTCCGTGTCGGCGCCGTGCGGGCGGCCGGGCCAGCGGATCGCGCCGGGGGTCGCGGAGAGGCGGAAGAGGACGTTCTGCATACGGATCCGGCCCAGCTCCGGGTCGTCGACGGCGGTGACCGTGTCGAGGGCCAGGTACTGGGGGTCGGCCATGACGTCCCGTACGTCCTGGACCGGGGCGACGGCCGCCTCCGCCTTCTCGAACGCGGCGAGCACCTCGGTGCGGGTGCGGGCGGCGATCCAGGCGCCGACCGCCGCGTCGAGGACGTCGGCGTGCGTGGCCCGTCCGGCGCCCGTCGCGAACCACGGCTCGTCGATCAGATCGGGCCGCCCGACCAGGCGCAGGACGCGTTCCGCGATCGACTGGGCCGAGGTGGAGACGGCGACCCAGGTGCCGTCGGCCGTGCGGTAGGTGTTGCGCGGGGCGTTGTTCGCGGAGCGGTTCCCGGTGCGCTCCTGGACGTATCCCAGCTGGTCGTACCAGAGGGGCCCCGGGCCGAGGACCGCCAGCATCGGCTCGATGATCGCCATGTCGACGACCTGGCCCTCCCCGGTGCGCTCGCGCGCGGCGAGGGCCGTCATGACGGCGTACGCCGTGGCCAGCGCCGTGATCGAGTCGGCGAGGCCGAACGGCGGGAGGGTCGGGGGCGCGTCCGGTTCGCCGGTGACCGCGGCGAAGCCGCTCATCGCCTCGGCGAGCGTGCCGAAGCCGGGACGGTGCGCGTACGGCCCGAACTGGCCGAAGGCGGTGACACGGGTGAGGACCAGACGGGGGTTGACGGCGGAGAGCTCCTCCCAGCCCAGGTCCCATTTCTCCAGGGTGCCGGGGCGGAAGTTCTCGATGATCACGTCGGCGCCGGCGGCGAGGCGGAGCAGGGTGGCACGGCCGCCGGGGCGGGACAGGTCCAGGGTGATCGTGCGCTTGTTGCGGCCCAGGTGCTTCCACCACAGACCGATGCCGTCCTTGGCCGGACCGTGGCCCCGGGAGGGGTCCGGTTTCGTGGGGTGCTCGACCTTGACGACCTCCGCGCCGAAGTCGCCGAGGAGGGTGGCGGCGAGGGGTCCGGCGAAGAGGGTGGCCAGGTCGAGGACGCGCAGGCCGTCCAGGGGTGTGGTCGCCGTGGCCTCTGTCCCGGTCATGACGCGTACTGCTTGTCGATCTCGGAGCGGTACGGCATCGACGCGGAGGCGCCCGGCCGCTGGACCGAGAGGGCCGCCGCCGCTGCCGCCCAGGTCAGGGCCTCCCGTACGGGGCGGTTCTCGCCGAGGGCCACCGCGAGGGCGCCGACGAACGTGTCGCCCGCGCCGGTCGAGTCGACGGCGGTGACATGAGGGGCGGGGACGGTGAGGAGCTCGGCGCCTCGGGTGGCGTAGAGGCTGCCCGCCGCGCCGAGGGTGATGACGACCTCCGGGACGGCGTCCAGCAGAGCGATGGCCGCCTCGCGTGGGTCGGTGCGGCCGGTGAGGGCGGCGGCCTCGTGTTCGTTGGGGACCAACAGGTCGGTGGCGGCGAGGAGTTCGGGCGGGAGGGGCCGGGCGGGGGCCGGGGTGAGGATCGTACGGACCCCGTGGCCGCGGGCCGCGCGGGCGCCCGCGACGACGGCGGGCAGCGGGACCTCCAGCTGGAGCAGGAGCGCGTCGGCGGAGGCGATCAGGCCTTCGTCGCCGGGGGCGAGGTGGTCGACGGTGCCGTTCGCGCCGGGGACGACGACGATCGCGTTGCCGCCCTCGTCGTCCACGACGATGTGCGCGGTGCCGGACGGGAACTCGACCGTGCGCAGGTGGTCGGTGTTCACCCCGGAGTGTTCGAGGGCGGAGCGCAGACGGGCGCCGAAGGAGTCGTTGCCGATCGCGCCGATCATCGAGACGGTGCCGCCCGCGTGGGCGGCGGCGATCGCCTGGTTGGCGCCCTTGCCGCCGGGGACCGTACGGAACTCCCGTCCCGTCACGGTCTCTCCGCGCTGCGGGGCCTTCTCGACGTACGCGACCAGGTCCATGTTCGTGCTGCCGAGCACGACGATGTCGGTCATGGGCGGGATGCCTCCCGGTGGGTGAGGGAGCGGGTGAGGGACCAGGTGAGGTGGGCGAGCGTGTCGAAGCCGGTGCCGTCGAAGCCGGCGACGGAGGTGGCGAGGCGGTTGCGGAGAGGTGCCGTCCAGCGGTCGGGGAGGGCGGACGGGTCACCGGCGAGGAGGCCGGCGATGCTGCCCGCGGTCGCGCCGTTGGAGTCGGTGTCCCAGCCGCCGGACACCGCGCGGCAGATGGAGCCGGTGAAGTCGCCGTTCGCGTGGGTGAGCGCGGCGGCGATCAGGGCGGTGTTGGGGATCGCGTGGACCCAGTGGGTTCCCTTGTGGGTGGTGTGGAGTTCGTCGACGACCGTGTCGAAGTCGGTGTGGGCGTGGGCTTCGGCGAGTTGGATCGCGTGAGTGACCGCTTTCGCCAGGCGGGAGCGGGGTGGGACCACCGTGAGGCCGGTGCGGAGGCAGGTGTGGACGTCGTGGCCGCCGGTGGCCGCGGTGGCGATGACCGCGGCTGTGAACATCGCCGCGTAGACGCCGTTCGCGGTGTGGGTGAGGGTCGCGTCGCGGTGGGCCTGCGCGGCGGCGGCGGTCGGGTCGCCGGGGTTGGTCCAGCCGTGGACGTCGGCGCGGATGAGGGCGCCGATCCATTCGCGGAAGGGGTTGCGGTGGCGGGCGGTGTGCGGGGGTTCGATGCCGGAGAGGAGGTTGCGGTAGGCGATGCGTTCGGCGGTGAAGGTGCGGCCCGCCGGGAGTTCGTCCAGCCAGAGTTTCGCCACGTCGGTGGTGGTGAAGTTCCTGCCGTGGCGTTGGAGCAGGAGGAGGTTGAGGAGGGGGTAGTTGAGGTCGTCGTCCTCGGGCATGCCGTTGATGTTCTCGGCGAGGGAGGTTGCCGCCGAGCGGCGGTTCCAGGGGTGTTGTGAGAGGAGGGGCGGGGGGACGCCTTGGGCTGTGAAGTAGGTGCTCAGGGGCCAGTTGGCGGTGGACCTGGCCAGGTCTCTGATGGCTTGTAGGGGGAGTTTTTCTACCGGTTTGCCCAGGAGGCAGCCGACCGCTCTGCCCAGCCAGGCTGCTTCCAGGGCGGCCTGGGTGGGGGCCGGGCGGGGGGACCCCCACCGCCCACCCGTGCCGCCTGGGGGTCCCCCCAGGCCCTTGAGGCGCTGGGGGAGGCGTGACTGCCCGCAGCTGGGGAGGATGGCGACCAGATCCGTTGGTTCGTCCTCTGCCAAGGGGCTGGGCAATTCGGCGAGTTCGTCCAAGAGGTCTTCTGCGAGTTGGCGGAGGTAGGGGGACGGGCGGTGGGGGGAGGCTCCCGCTCGGGGTGGGGCTTCTGACCCGCCTGCTGTCTTCCAGCGGGTTGCGATGGTGTGGGCGTCGCGGCCGTCCTCCAGGGCCTGGTGGAGTTCGTGGCCCAGGAGGTCTTCCGGTTGGACCCAGGTCAGGCGGAGCATCCCTGGCCTCCGAGGAGGGTGGTGAGAGATGCCTCGTGGGCCCGGCGCCGGTGGACGTCCCGGGTGAAGATCTCGCGGGTGACCTCGGTGAGGGTGCGGGCCGGTGCCCAGAGGTCCAGACGGCTTGCCTCGGCCACCTGTTTCGACCAGTCGTCGGGGACGGGGAAGCCCAGGGCGCCGCTGATCGCGCCCGCCATCGTCGCGATCGAGTCGCAGTCGCGGCCGTAGTTGACCGCGCCGAGGACGGCGTGCCGGTAGTCGCCGTCGGCCACCAGCAGCATGCCCAGGGCGATGGGGAGTTCCTCGATCGCGTGCAGACGGGAGGGGCGGCGGGCGCCGAGCGAGGGCTGTCGGTAGTCGGGGCCGACGGTGTCGTAGGGGGTCACCGCCCGGCGCAGGGGGAGCAGGGCCGACTCGAAGTCCCGGTGGCGGGACGCCTCTTCACAGACCTTCTCGATCGCCGTGCGGGTGCCGTCCTTCGCCAGGGCCAGGCAGGCCGTCACGATCGAGTCGGGGGTCGCGTCCGGGGCGCAGGCCGCCGCGACGGCCGCCGCGAAGACCCCGGCCGCCTCACGGCCGTACGACGACTGGTGGGCGCCCGCGATGTCCAGGGCCTCCGCGTACGCCGTCGCCGGGTCGGCCGCGTTGACCAGGCCGACCGGGGCCATGTACATCGCCGCGCCGCAGTTGACGATGTTGCCGACGCCGGCCTCCCGGGGGTCCACATGGCCGTAGTGGAGGCGGGTGACCAGCCATTTCTCGGCCAGGAAGAGACGGTGGAGGGGGAGGGCCTCGGCTTCCAGCTCCGGGATCCAGCGGGGGGTCGTCATCAGGTCCGGGACGAGGTGTTCGGCGATCGTGTACGCGGTGAGGTGGTCGCGGACCTTCGCGTAGACCCTGATCAGCGCGTGGGTCATCAGGGTGTCGTCGGTGACGTGGCCGTCGCCCTTGTGGTACGGGGCGATGGGGCGGGCGGTGCGCCAGTCGTCGCCGTTCCAGGGGCCGACGATGCCGTGCACCCGGCCGCCGTGGCGTTCGAGGATCTGGTCGGGGGAGTAGCCCTCCACCGGGCCGCCGAGGGCGTCGCCGACGGCGGCGCCGACCAGGGCGCCGGTGAGGCGTTCTTCCAGCCCCGTGCTCTTGCTGGTTTCTGTTGTTTTGTTGGGCATAGCCCGAATCATCCCCCTGGGTGTGCCGGTTGTGTGGCTTCCAGGAGTCCGGCGAGTTCCACCAGGTCGGTGCCGGTGAGGCGGGGGAGTACGCAGCCGGAGAGGGTGCGGCAGGTGTCCCGCCAGGGGGCGGGGATGCTGTCGTCGCCGCCGAGGGCGCCGGTCAGCGCGCCCGCCAGCGCGGGGGCCGAGTCCGCGACCCTGGAGAGGCAGGCCGCGGCGGGGACCGCTTCAGAGATGCGGCCGTGGGACGCCTTGACCAGGGCGAGGGCCACCGGGACCGTCTCCGCGGCGGCGATGCCGTAGCTGTAGACGTGGTCGACGATCTGGTGTTCCAGGAGGGGGACCAGGGCGAACGCGCTGTCCGCGGTGTGGGCGAGCTTCAGCGCGTGGCGGGCGTTGCGGCCGATCTCGGTGTGTGCGGGGAGTTCGGCCAGCGCCGCCTCCAGGCAGATGTCGGGGGTCTCGCCGGTGAGCGCGAGGGAGAGCGCGGCGGCCATCGCCCGGGCGCCGTGGACGCCGTCGCCGTCCTGGGTGTAGCGGGCGTCGAACTCGGCGAGTTCCGCGGCGAGTCGGGGGGCGCCGGGGTGGGCCACGGCGAGCACGCAGGCGCGTACGCAGGCCGCGTCGTCGAAGTAGTGGGGGTTGTCGTGGCCGGTGGCGGGGGGTCGTAGGCCGGCGGCGAGGTTGCCCAGGCCGGCCCGGACGGAGATGCGGGCGCGGAGGGGGAGTACGGCGGACTCGACCTCGGGGGCGCGGTCCGCCGCCGCGGCGACCTCGCTGGCGAGGGCGTTCCAGGCGAGGTCGATGGCGGCGCGCATACGGCGTTGGCGGCTGAGGTCGCCCAGGACGGTGTCGTCGCCGGCGCGCAGGACCGCTTCCGCGGCGAAGGCCGCCCATTCGGCATCGTCGGAGGGGCCGAGGCGGAGGGGTTCGGGGGGTTGGTTGAGGGCGATGGGGACGGGGAGGGTGGTGGTGGCGTTGTGCTCGGCGAAGGTGTCGAGTTCGCGGGTCAGGCGGCGGGTCCACTCGGGCATCCGGGCGGCTCTGTGGCGGGCGGCGGGCCAGCCGGCGGCGTCGCCCGCGGCGAGGCCCAGGAGGAGGCCGAGGATCCGTCCGGCCTCGGCTTCGCCTTCGGCCGGTGTGTTCCCACCCGCACCACCTGTGCGGCTATGAGGGGCAGGTGCGGGTGGCCCCAGTGGTACCTCCCCGCCGTCGGCGGCTGCGGGCGCGTACGGATCCGCGGCAATCGTCGGTCTCATGCGTGTACCTCCGTCTCATCGTCTGCCGGAGTGCCCACCAAGGTGGAGAGGAGGGCCTCCGCGATCACGCCCTCGCCCCATTTGCCGCCCTCCTCCGGGACCAGTAGTTCCGCCACGTCCAGGACGTGGTGGCCCGCCATGGAGGGGAGGCAGCTGCCGCGGGCCGGGCCGATGGCCGCCGCCCAGGCCGGCGGGACGGCCGTCGCACCGCTCGTCGCGCCGGCCAGGGCGCCTGCCACCGCCGCCGTCGTGTCGGCGTCGCGGCCCATGTTGACGGCCGTGAGGACCGCCTCCGTGAAGTCGCCGTCGGCCGCCGCGTACGCGCCGAAGGCGAGGGCGACGGCTTCGGGGGCGAGGTCGGTCCAGGGGTAGCCGCCGATGACGACGGCGGAGCGGACCGCGCGTTCGCCGCGGTGGGCGACCGTCACCGCCCGGCGCAGGGAGCGGGCCGTCCAGGAGTCGTCCGGGATCACGGCCAGCGCGGAGGCGACGACGGCCATGGTCGAGGCGCCCGCCATCGCCGCGGCCACCCCCGCCGCGACCGCCTGGCCGCCGTAGATGCCCTCGCCGTCGTGGCTCACCGAGCCGTCGATGGCGACCAGGCGGGCCGCTTCGGCGGGGCGGCCCGCCGCGAACACGCCGAAGGGGGCCGCGCGCATGGCGAGGCCGTCGCTCCAGGCGTGCCGGTGCTGTGCGGAAATGGGGGCGGCCAGGCCCCGGCGGAGGTTCTCCAGGGTGCCGCGTTCGCTGAAGCCGGCGCCCCGGAAGGCGCCCTCGTCGCGGTCGGCGATCCACTGGTGCCAGGCCGCCTCGACATGTGCCGGGGTGAGGGCCGAGCCGTGGCGGGCGAGGAGCAGGCCGGAGAAGATCGCGTACTCCGTGTCGTCCGTGCCGGTCGGCGTGTCGGTCACATAGCCGGTGATACGGCCCCAGCGGGCGCGGATCTCGGAGGGCTTCATGTTCTCGGCCGGTGCGCCGAGCGCGTCCCCGACGGCCAGGCCCAGCAGGGCGCCGCGGGCCCGTTCACGGATCGATGCCATACGAGGCCTCTCCTCCGGGGGCTCCGCACGGGAGCGGAACCCTTTGCGGATGTGTCCCACCATCGGCGGTTGACCCGAGCCTGAAACCCCCTCATGTCACCCGGTCGACATTTGTGCGGCCTCCCGATCGAATGAGCGATCGAGGGTAAAGGTGCAGGTTAGGGCATCCTCGCCTTCCTGGTGGGCGGGAATGCGGAGGGGTATCTTGGGCGTTGTCGGATATTGGAATCAGTCTAAAGTTAGCTTTGCCTTAGCTATCTGGGGGATCTCGTGGCCATCATCGACATCGAAGCGCCGCTGCACGAGGCGCACCGTGACAACCACACCCACCGCGATGTGAACGGCGGCTGGCTGCGCCCCGCCGTCTTCGGCGCGATGGACGGGCTCGTCTCCAACCTCGCCCTGATGACGGGTGTCGCGGGCGGGGCCGTGAGTCAGCACACCGTCGTACTGACCGGACTGGCCGGGCTCACCGCCGGCGCCTTCTCCATGGCCGCCGGCGAGTACACCTCCGTCGCCTCGCAGCGCGAGCTCATCGAGGCCGAGCTGGACGTCGAGCGGCGGGAGCTGCGCAGGCATCCGGAGGGGGAGGAGGCAGAGCTCGCCGCGCTGTACGAGGCGCGGGGGGTGGAGCCGGCGCTGGCCCGGCAGGTCGCCGGGCAGCTGTCGCGCGATCCTGAGCGGGCGCTGGAGATCCATGCCCGGGAGGAGCTGGGCATCGACCCTTCCGATCTGCCGTCGCCGCTGGTCGCCGCGGTGTCGAGCTTCGGCTCCTTCGCGCTCGGCGCGCTGCTGCCCGTACTGCCGTATCTGCTGGGCGCGAGCGCGCTGTGGCCGGCCGTGCTGCTGGCGTTGTTCGGGCTGTTCGCCTGTGGTGCCGTGGTGGCCCGGGTGACCGCGCGGACCTGGTGGTACAGCGGGCTGCGGCAGCTGGCACTGGGCGGTGCGGCGGCCGGTGTGACGTACGCCCTGGGCAGTCTGTTCGGGACGGCCGTAGGATAGTGCGACCGCTACTTATACGTTGGGTCGCATAAGTAGCCGTTACCGACTGGTTTCGGCGGCTTAACCAGTGGGCATGAGCCGTAAGCGCTGTGGGCAATGAGGCCTGCGGCGCACTCGCGGGGTGGGCGACGACGCTCCCTCCGCCTCGCGGACCGACGGACATCGATCTGTCCTGTTCGGCCCCCACATACTTCCAGCCATGCGCGCGGCACCCCCACCGTGCGCGCATGGCGTCCGCATGTTGGAACGGAATATCCGGTTCCCGAGAACCGCTCCATCATGTAACCTGCACGAAATTTTGCACTCACGCAGAGGGCCAACGTCGTCCCTTCGCACGCAGATATGCCACTAGAGACGACGACGGGAGAGCCGATGCGTACGCCGCGCCAGCCGTCCCAGCACTCCGCGAATGGCCGAAACTGGTCCTTCATGGATGCTCGCCCTGCTGCGCAGGGTATGTACGACCCCCGCAACGAGCACGACGCCTGTGGCGTCGGCTTCGTGGCCAACCTCACCGGCGAGGCGAGCCACACGCTGGTCGAGCAGGCGCTGACTGTTCTGCGCAACCTTGAGCACCGCGGCGCCACCGGAGCCGAGCCGGACTCCGGCGACGGCGCGGGCATCCTGACCCAGGTCCCCGACGCCTTCCTCCGCGAGGTCACCGGGTTCGAACTGCCCGAGGCCGGCTCCTACGCCGTGGGCATCGCCTTCCTCCCGGAGGACGGCATCGAGGACGTCGTCTCGCAGATCGGGACGATCGCCGACGACGAGGGCCTCACCGTCCTCGGCTGGCGCGAGGTCCCGGTCGCCCCCGAGCTGCTCGGCTCCACCGCCCGCTCCACCATGCCCGCCTTCCGGCAGATCTTCGTCAGCGACGGCGAGAGCGAGGGCATCGACCTCGACCGCAAGGCGTTCGTGCTGCGCAAGCGCGCCGAGCGCGAGGCCGGCGTGTACTTCCCGTCGCTGTCCGCGCGGACGATCGTCTACAAGGGCATGCTGACCACCGGCCAGCTCGAGCCCTTCTTCCCGGACCTGTCCGACCGCCGCTTCGCCTCGGCCGTGTCGCTCGTCCACTCCCGCTTCTCCACGAACACCTTCCCGTCGTGGCCGCTCGCCCACCCCTACCGCTTCGTCGCGCACAACGGTGAGATCAACACCGTCAAGGGCAACCGCAACTGGATGACCGCCCGTGAGTCGCAGCTGGTCTCGGACCTGTTCGGCGCGGACGAGAAGGCCATCGAGCGCGTCTTCCCGGTGTGTACGCCGGACGCCTCCGACTCGGCGTCCTTCGACGAGGTGCTCGAACTGCTCCACCTCGGCGGGCGTTCGCTGCCGCACTCCGTGCTGATGATGATCCCGGAGGCGTGGGAGAACCACGACTCCATGGACCCGGCCCGGCGCGCCTTCTACCAGTTCCACTCCACGATGATGGAGCCCTGGGACGGCCCGGCCTGTGTCACCTTCACCGACGGCATCCAGGTCGGCGCCGTGCTCGACCGCAACGGTCTGCGCCCCGGCCGCTACTGGGTCACCGACGACGGCCTCGTCGTCCTCGGCTCCGAGGTCGGCGTCCTCGACATCGACCCCGCCAAGGTCGTCCGCAAGGGCCGTCTCCAGCCCGGCCGGATGTTCCTCGTCGACACCGCCGAGCACCGCATCATCGAGGACGACGAGATCAAGGCGGAGCTCGCCGCCGCGGCCCCCTACGCCGAGTGGCTGGAGGCCGGCGAGATCGAGCTGGGCGACCTGCCCGAGCGCGAGCACATCGTGCACACCCACGCCTCGGTCACCCGCCGCCAGCAGACCTTCGGCTACACCGAGGAGGAGCTGCGGGTCATCCTCGCGCCGATGGCCAAGACCGGCGGCGAGCCGCTCGGTTCGATGGGCACCGACTCGCCGATCGCCGCGCTGTCCTCGCGTCCGCGTCTGCTGTTCGACTACTTCACCCAGCTGTTCGCGCAGGTCACCAACCCGCCGCTGGACGCGATCCGCGAGGAGCTGGTCACCTCCCTGCGCTCGTCCCTCGGCCCCGAGGGCAACATCCTCGAGCCGACGGCCGCCTCCTGTCGCACCGTCACGCTGCCCTTCCCGGTGATCGACAACGACGAGCTGGCCAAGCTCATCCACATCAACGCCGACGGCGACATGCCCGGCTTCAAGGCCGCGACCCTTTCCGGACTGTTCCGGGTGCACGGCGGCGGCGACGCGCTCGCCGCCCGCATCGACGAGATCTGCGCCGAGGCCGACGCCGCGATAGACAACGGCGCCCGTCTGATCGTCCTGTCGGACCGTCACTCCGACGCCGAGCACGCGCCGATCCCCTCGCTGCTGCTCACCGCGGCCGTCCACCACCACCTCATCCGCACCAAGCAGCGCACCCAGGTGGGCCTGCTGGTCGAGGCCGGCGACGTCCGCGAAGTGCACCACGTCGCCCTGCTGATCGGCTTCGGCGCCGCCGCGGTCAACCCGTACCTGGCGATGGAGTCCGTCGAGGACCTGGTCCGCGCCGGCACCTTCCTGTCGGACATAGAGCCCGAGCAGGCCATCCGCAACCTGATCTACGCGCTCGGCAAGGGCGTCCTGAAGGTCATGTCCAAGATGGGCATCTCCACCGTCGCCTCCTACCGCGGCGCCCAGGTCTTCGAGGCCGTCGGTCTCGACGACGCCTTCGTGGCCAAGTACTTCAGCGGCACGGCCACCAAGATCGGCGGCATCGGCATCGACGTCGTCGCCAAGGAGGTCGCCGCCCGCCACGCCAAGGCCTACCCGGCCTCCGGCATCGCGCCGGCCCACCGCGCCCTCGACATCGGCGGCGAGTACCAGTGGCGCCGCGAGGGCGAGCCGCACCTGTTCGACCCGGAGACGGTCTTCCGCCTCCAGCACTCCACGCGTGCCAACCGCTTCGACATCTTCAAGAAGTACACGGACCGCGTGAACGAGCAGTCCGAGCGGCTGATGACCCTCCGCGGGCTCTTCGGCTTCAAGACCGGTCCCGAGGGCCGTACGCCGATCTCCGTCGACGAGGTCGAGCCCGTCTCCGAGATCGTCAAGCGCTTCTCCACCGGCGCCATGTCGTACGGCTCCATCTCCAAGGAGGCGCACGAAACCCTCGCCATCGCCATGAACCAGCTGGGCGGCAAGTCCAACACCGGTGAGGGCGGCGAGGACGCCGACCGGCTCTACGACCCGGCGCGCCGGTCCGCCATCAAGCAGGTCGCCTCCGGCCGCTTCGGCGTGACCAGCGAGTACCTGGTCAACGCGGACGACATCCAGATCAAGATGGCCCAGGGCGCCAAGCCCGGCGAGGGCGGCCAGCTGCCCGGCCACAAGGTGTACCCGTGGGTCGCCAAGACCCGGCACTCCACCCCCGGTGTCGGTCTGATCTCCCCGCCGCCGCACCACGACATCTACTCCATCGAGGACCTCGCCCAGCTGATCCACGACCTGAAGAACGCGAACCCGCAGGCGCGGATCCACGTGAAGCTGGTCTCGGAGGTCGGCGTCGGCACGGTCGCCACGGGTGTGTCCAAGGCCCACGCGGACGTCGTCCTGATCTCCGGCCACGACGGCGGCACGGGCGCCTCGCCGCTGACGTCCCTCAAGCACGCCGGCGGCCCCTGGGAGCTCGGCCTCGCCGAGACCCAGCAGACCCTGCTGCTCAACGGTCTGCGCGACCGGATCGTCGTCCAGACGGACGGCCAGCTGAAGACCGGCCGCGACGTGGTCATCGCCGCGCTGCTCGGCGCCGAGGAGTTCGGTTTCGCGACCGCGCCGCTCGTCGTCTCCGGCTGCGTCATGATGCGCGTCTGCCACCTGGACACCTGCCCCGTCGGCATCGCCACCCAGAACCCGGTCCTGCGCGACCGGTTCGCCGGCAAGGCCGAGTACGTCGTGAACTTCTTCCGGTTCATCGCCGAAGAGGTCCGCGAGCTGCTGGCCGAGCTGGGCTTCCGGTCCATCGAGGAGGCCGTCGGTCACGCCGAGCTGCTCGACGTGGAGCGTGCCGTCGACCACTGGAAGGCCCAGGGCCTGGACCTGGCCCCGCTGTTCCACGTGCCCGACCTGCCCGAGGGCGCGGCCCTGCACCAGGTCGTCGCCCAGGACCACGGCCTGGAGAAGGCGCTCGACAACGAGCTGATCAAGCTCGCCGCCGACGCCCTCGCCGCCTCCGACGCCACCGAGGCCCAGCCGGTGCGCGCCCAGATCAAGGTCCGCAACATCAACCGCACGGTCGGCACCATGCTCGGCCACGAGGTGACGAAGAAGTTCGGTGGCGCGGGCCTGCCCGAGGACACCATCGACATCACCTTCACCGGCAGCGCCGGCCAGTCCTTCGGCGCCTTCCTCCCGCGCGGTGTCACGCTGCGCCTGGAGGGCGACGCCAACGACTACGTCGGCAAGGGCCTCTCCGGCGGCCGGGTGATCGTCCGTCCCGACCGGGGCGCCGACCACCTCGCCGAGTTCTCCACGATCGCGGGCAACACCATCGCCTACGGCGCGACCGGCGGCGAGCTGTTCCTGCGCGGCCGGACCGGTGAGCGGTTCTGCGTCCGCAACTCCGGTGCGCTGGTGGTCTCCGAGGGCGTGGGCGACCACGGCTGCGAGTACATGACCGGCGGTCACGCGGTGGTCCTCGGCACGACGGGCCGCAACTTCGCGGCCGGCATGTCCGGCGGCATCGCCTACGTGATCGACCTCGACCGCGACAACGTCAACGCCGGCAACCTGGACGCCGTGGAGGCGCTGGACGACGCGGACAAGCGGTGGCTGCACGACGTGGTGCGCCGCCACGCCGAGGAGACCGCCTCCACGGTCGCCGAGAAGCTCCTCGTGGACTGGGACGCGTCCGCGGAGCGCTTCAGCAAGATCATCCCCAGTACGTACAAGGCAGTGCTCGCCGCCAAGGACGCCGCCGAGCAGGCGGGACTCTCCGAGTCCGAGATCACCGAGAAGATGATGGAGGCGGCGATCAATGGCTGACCCGAAGGGCTTTCTGAACCACGGGCGCGAGGTCGCCAGGTCCCGTCCCGTCGACGTGCGGCTGAAGGACTGGAACGAGGTCTACGTCCCCGGCTCCCTGCTGCCGATCATCAGCAAGCAGGCCAGCCGGTGCATGGACTGCGGCATCCCGTTCTGCCACAACGGCTGTCCGCTGGGGAACCTCATCCCCGAGTGGAACGACTACGCCTACCGCGAGGACTGGACCGCCGCCTCCGAGCGGCTGCACGCGACGAACAACTTCCCGGAGTTCACCGGCCGGCTGTGCCCGGCGCCGTGCGAGTCGGCGTGTGTGCTCGGCATCAACCAGCCGGCCGTCACCATCAAGAACGTCGAGGTCTCGATCATCGACAAGGCGTGGGAGACCGGTGACGTCGCCCCGCAGGCCCCCGAGCGGCTCTCCGGCAAGACCGTCGCGGTCATCGGCTCGGGCCCGGCGGGCCTGGCCGCCGCCCAGCAGCTCACCCGGGCCGGCCACACCGTCGCCGTCTACGAGCGCGCGGACCGCATCGGAGGCCTCCTCCGGTACGGCATCCCCGAGTTCAAGATGGAGAAGCGGCACATCAACCGCCGTATCGAGCAGATGCGCGCGGAGGGCACCCGCTTCCGCACCGGCATCGAGATCGGCCACGACATCAGGGCGACCGACCTGAAGAAGCGGTACGACGCGATCGTCATCGCCGCCGGCGCCACGACCGCCCGTGACCTCCCCGTCCCCGGCCGGGAGCTCAAGGGCGTCTACCAGGCGATGGAGTACCTGCCCCTGGCGAACAAGGTCCAGGAGGGCGACTACGTCACCGCCCCGGTCTCGGCCGAGGGCAAGCACGTCGTCGTCATCGGCGGCGGCGACACCGGCGCGGACTGCGTGGGCACCGCCCACCGCCAGGGCGCCGCCTCCGTCACCCAGCTGGAGATCATGCCCCGCCCGGGCGACGAGCGGAACGCGGCCTCCCAGCCGTGGCCGACCTTCCCGATGCTCTACAAGGTCACGTCCGCGCACGAGGAGGGCGGCGAGCGGGTCTACTCCGTCTCCACCACCCACTTCGAGGGCGACGAGGACGGCAACGTCCAGTGGCTGCACCTCACCGAGGTCGAGTTCATCGAGGGCAGGCTGACCCCCAAGCCGGGCACCGAGCGCAAGATCCCCGCCCAGCTGGTCACCCTCGCCATGGGCTTCACCGGCACCGACCGCGAGAACGGCCTCGTGGACCAGTTCGGCCTGGACCTCGACGAGCGCGGCAACATCGCCCGCGACGCCGACTTCCAGACCAACATCCCGGGCGTCTTCGTCGCCGGTGACGCGGGCCGCGGCCAGTCGCTCATCGTGTGGGCGATCGCCGAGGGCCGCTCGGCCGCGCGTGGCTGCGACCGCTTCCTGACCGGCGCCAGCGACCTGCCGGCGCCGATCCGGCCGACGGACCGGTCCCTGATGGTCTGACGGCCCCACCGAGAACGTCCCGTACAAAGGCGTACGGGCGGGTCATCTGGGGGGACTTCCCCCAGAACCCCCCAGACGGCGCCTGCCTCACTGTCCCCGACCGGACGACCTGGCAGGCGCCGCCGTATGCCCTCACCCGTGCTCGTCCGGCCACACCCCGATGTGGTCCTCCTCCAGCTCGAGCAGCACCCGGTGCTCCATGCCCAGCGCCGTCGTGTACTCGGCCGGGAGCTGGAGCCGGCCGGCCCGGTCGAGCATCGCGTACTCCCGGGCCACCAGGGACTCCTCGCCCGCCTCGTCGACCTCCGTGCGGCGCAGTACCTCCGTCGAGGTGCGGCCGTCGCGGATCGCGACCGTACGGCGGACCTCACCGGCCACCGCCTGGTCGTGCGTGACGACGACGATCGTCGTGCCCAGCTCCTCGTTGACCCGGCGGAACGCCGCGAACACCTCCTGCCCGGTCGCCGAGTCCAGCTCGCCGGTCGGCTCGTCGGCGAGCAGCACCGAGGGCGCGTTGGCGAGGGCGACGGCGATCGCGACCCGCTGCTGCTGACCGCCGGACAACTGGGGCGGACGGCGGTCCCGGCAGTCGGCGACACCGAGCAGGGCCAGCAGCTCGTCCGCCCGCCCGGCCCGTTTCCTCCGCCGCCCGCCCGCCAACTGCATGGGCAGCGCCACATTCTGAGCAGCCGTCAGATACGGCAGCAGATTGCGGGCCGTCTGCTGCCAGACGAACCCGACCACCTCACGGCGGTACCGCAGCCGCGACCTCGCGTCCATCGTCAGCAGATCGCACCCCGCCACCCTGGCCGCACCGGCCGTCGGGACGTCCAGGCCCGCCAGGATGTTCATCAGCGTCGACTTGCCGCTGCCGGACGCTCCGACCAGTGCCATCAACTCGCCCTCCCGGACGAGGAGATCGAGCCCCTGGAGCGCCTGCACCTCCACGGCGTCGCCACCCCCCTGTTTGGCGAAGATCCGCACCAGCCGGTCGCAGGCGATCAGCGCGTCGTGCCCGTAGGCGGGCCGGTCGCGGTGTGCCGTCGCCCGCTGCTCCAGCTCCGCCAAGGACTCACTGGTACCGCTCAACGCATGTCTCCCGCCCTGAGATGGGTGATCGGTGTCCGGCGCCCCGCCCACCAGGCCTGTGCGACGGCCACCGCGCCCGCCAGCAGCACGGTCGCCAACGCCGGCACCAGCAGCGACCACCCGTCGGCCCGCAGCGCCGCGCCCTGCGCGGCGCCGGCGCCGGGCAGGGCCAGCCGGTCCAGGTCGATACCGGGGGCGAGCAGCAGGACCGTGGCCCAGCCGGCGGCCACACCCCCGCCGGCCGCGAGCAGCGCCTGCGGCAGCGCCTCCAGACCGAGCAGCCGACGGCCCTGGCGGGTGGTCAGGCCCAGGGTGCGCAGCCGGGCCAGCAGCGCGGCCCGTTCCGGTGCGGCCCGCAGCAGCGAGAGCACCAGCGCGAGTACGGCGTATCCGGCGCCCGCGGCCACGGTCCACCCGTAGATCCGCTCGGCGCCCGTCTGCAACGGCGCGTCGGACAGCGCCGCGCGCTCCTCGCCGCGCAGGGTCACATCGAGGCCCTTCGCGGCGCGGCGCAGCGCCTTCGTCTCCAGCCCGGTGCCGGTGGCCAGCAGCACGGTGGGCCCGCCGGGCAGCGCCGCCGCGTCGACCAGCAGGAAGTCCCCGTCGGGCACGGCGGGAGTGCGCGGTCGTACGGCGGTGATCCGCACCGTGACCGCCCCGTCCGGCGTCACGATCCGGCGCGGCTCCCGCCCCAGCCGCTCGGCGACCCCGGGCGAGGCGACCGCAGGCGAGGCGGCCGGGCCCCCGCCCTTCAGCACGTCGGCCGCGAAGGCCCCGAGTCCCGCCTCCCGGGCCAGCCCGGCATAGGAGTCCGGCTCGACCCCGACCACGGTGACCGTGTTCTCCTCGCCGCCGTAGGTGGCGCGCTCGACACGGACGCCCGTCACCTTCCGCACCCCCGGCACGTCCCGCACCGCCCGGGTCACCGCCGCCGGCAGCGGGGTCCCGTCGGCCGTGGCGACGCGGGCGTCCGCACCGGTCGCCAGCAGCGCGGCCCGGTCCCGGGCGTCCGCGACGCCCGCCAGCACCGACCCCCCGAACGCCGCCGTCGTCAGCGCCGTCAGCAGGGCCAGCAGCGGCAGCGCGGCGACCGCCGCCGGGGCACGGCCCGCGCGGGCCAGCGACAGGAACCCCACCACCCCGCGCAGCCGCGCCGCCGGCCTCGCCGCCCACCGCAGCGGCAGCGGATACAGCCGTACGAGGATCAGCGCGGCCACCAGCCCGACCAGCACCGGAGCCGCGCTCACCAGCAGATCGCCCGCGTCGGCCGTACCACGCCGGCGCAGCGCGGCCACCGAGCCGACGGCCAGCACCAGCAGGGTGAGTTCGGCGACCGTGCGGCGTCCGCCGGGCCGGGCGTGGGCGAGGTCGTCGCGTTCCCGGTGCGCCCGGGGCCGGCGGTGCGCCACGACTGCGCGCACCGGGAGCGTGCCGCAGGCGAGCAGGGCCACGGCGGCCGAACCCAGCAGGGAGGGCAGCAGCCGGGCCCGGTCCACGGCGAGCATCGCGAGCAGCAGACCGCAGCCGGCTGCGGGCAGCACCACCACCGCCGTCTCGGCGAGCAGCCGTCCGGCGATGCCGCGCAGGGAGCCGCCCCGGGCGCGCAGCAGGGCGAGTTCGGTGTCCCGGCGGGCGGCGGCCAGTCCACCGGCCATGACCAGGACGACGGCGGCGACCGCCGCGATCCCGAACGCGGCGACGGCGACGACCGGTGCGATGGCCGCGCGGGTCGTCGTATACGTGCCGAGGACCTTCTCCAGGCCGGTGGAGAGCTGTGCGGTGGGCCCGGCGACGTCGCGCATCCGCAGCAGATCGGGCCCGCCTTCGAGGGAGGCGACCCGCTCGACGAGCGTCGGCGCGTCCGGCGCGGTGAGCTGTCCGGTGGCGGGGGCGAACCGCCAGTACTTCTCCGGCTGCCCCTGGCTGCCGAGCAGCGCCGGGGCCGCGTCGGGCGCCAGCAGCAGGCCGGCCTCCCAGTAGAAGAGCGGCGGCTTGGCCGCGATGTAGGCGAGGTCGGGGGTGCGCAGGACCGGCTGCGCCGACCAGTAACTCCCCTGCGGACGCCGGGGTTCGAGGATCCCGGTGATCCGCACGGTCAGCGTCCCGGCCGGGAAGCCGGACAGGGTGAGCGTGGAACCGGCCCTCAGCTTCAGCGTCCGGGCCGTCTCCACGGTCACGGCGGCCTCGATCTCCCGCGCCCCCTGCGCCACCGGTGCCTCGACGACGGGCAGCCGCCCCTGCCGTACGGTCGCGTGGGCGGCGAGTCCCGACTGCGCGGCCAGGGTGAACCGGGGTGGCACACCGTCGGGCCGGGGCAGATAGGTGTCCTCCGCCGTCAGGCTCTTCCCGGTCCGCACCCCGTACGCCGACTCCGCGGGATCCGCCCGCAGCGGCGCGGGCAGCCGGGACAGCGCCGCGTCCTGGACGGCCGCCAGCGCCTTCGGCCGCAACGCCTCCTCCCGGGCGTCCTGCGTCATCTCGAGGCCCGGCTGCGGCGCGGTCATCTCCAGCACCGTGGAGTCCGGGGGAGCGGCGGCGATGGCCTCGCGCAGCGCCCGTGACTCGTACGACTCCACGGCCCGGGGCAGCAGGGCGGCCAGGAACGCCGTGAGCAGCACCAGCACCCCGAGGGCGACGGCGGCCGTCGGCGCGGTCCGCAGCCGGGTCCGCACCCAGGGCGCGCCGGGATCGTGCCGGGGCATCTCAGTCCTCCCCCTGGTGGCGGAGCGCGACCGCCGGTTCGGCGCGGCGCAGCGCCGACGCGGCGGTGATCAGCAGCAGCGGGACGGCGACGCCCGCGAGGAGCAGGGCCACCCGGGACAACGGGAGTTCGACCAGGACGGGCGGGACCGGCCGGGTGGCGTCGGAGGTCAGCACGATCAGCGGGACCACGGCCCGGGTCAGCACGGTCCCCAGGCCGAGCCCGGCCAGCAGCCCGGCCCCGACCAGCAGACTCTGCTCCGTCGCGACCAGCCGGGCCAGGTCCCGGCGCGGCGCGCCCAGGGCGCGCAGCACGGCGAACTCCGCGGACCGCTCCCGCCGCGCCCCGGCGGCGCTCACCGCGAAGCCCCCGGCGGCGAGCCCCACCGCGGCCACCGCGACCGCCGTCAGCGCCGCGCGCGGCCCGGCCCCGAGCGGGTCCCGTACCGACTCTGCCGCGAACTCGTCGCGTACCAGCACCTGGTCCGGCTCGACGTCCGGGCGCGCCCGCAGCGCGTCGGCGACCTCGGCGGCCTTTCCGGGGGCGGTGCTCACCCACCACTCGTTGGGGGTGAGCGGCGCGCTCGCCCGCTGGGCCAGAACGGAGTCGACGGCACGCAGGTCCACCAGCAGCGCTCCGCCGTCGCCGTCTCCCGTCGTCGGCAGCTCCTCGACCACCCGTACGATCCGCACCCGCAGCATCTCCCCGGACAGCGGCACGTCGATGCTGTCGCCGGTCTTCGCCCCCGCCGCCCGCAGGAAGTCCCTGGTGGCGACGGCGGACAGGCTCTTCGGAGCGACGGCGCCCTCGGTGTCGACGCGGACGGTGTACTGCGTCGGATAGTCGGCGGCCTCGGCGGGCGTGACGCCCGTGCCGTACTCGACGGACAGCGGCGCCGCCTGCGACGCGGCCGGCTCCAGGCTCGTACGCGCGGCGGTCTCGCCGTCCTTGGTCACGGTCCAGCCGCCCGCCCAGCGCAGCCCGGCCGGGGCCGGGACCGTGCGTGCGGCACCGTCGGCGCCGGTGGCCAGCAGCCGTTCGACGGTGAACCGGTGTGCCTTGGGACGGTCGACGGGGGCGGTGCCGTCGAGTTGCAGCCCGGTCAGCCGGAGCGGTCCGGCCGGTGCGGCGCGGCGGCCGGTCGCCGTCACGTCCAGGTCGAGGGCGACCCGGTGGACGCGGCCGTCCACCGGGATCCGTCCGGCGGCCAGCCGGTAGGCGATGCCGTACCGGTCCTCGACGACCACCGTGAGCCGCGGGGAGAGATCGGACCGCGCGTCACCGATCCGCACGTCGAGGGCGAGCCGCCGGGTGCCGTCGGGCAGCCGTACGGCACGGTCCGCGTCCGGAGCCGGCGGGGCGAGGGCGCTCAGCAGCTTCGCCGGGGGTTCGCCGGCGAGGTCGCGGCGCAGCAGCAGCCGTTCGTCGGCGTGCGCGGTGTCGAGGGCGAGCACGGTCGCCGTACGGCCGCCGGAGAGGTCCAGGGCGGAACGGTTTGCGGGTGCCGCGTCCCGGGCGCCGCGCAGGTCGGCGTAGCTGCCGGTCTCGCCGGGGCCGCCGGGGCGGTTGTCCAGCACCCGCACCGAGGCGCCCGCCCGGAAGTCGGCCTGGTCGTTCTGCGACCGGTCCCAGGACGCGCCGTGGCCGATCGCCAGCAGGCCGGTCGACACGGCGACCACCAGCAGCAGCACCGGCCCCGCCCCCCGCAGCGGACGCCGGCTGAACTGCCAGCCCGCCAGCGCCCCGGGCAGCCCCCGCCCGCGCGCGGACCACCGCTCCGCGAGCCACGCCGCCGGCGGCAGCAGCCGGAGCGTCAGCACCGTGCCCGCCAGCAGCGCCAGCGAGGGCGCCACGACCAGCAGCGGATCGATGCCCAGGCCCCCGGCCGCGTCGCGGCTGAGCCCGCCGGTCTGCCGGTCGAGCTGCCAGTACGCCACGCCCGCGATCAGCAGCAGCCCGATGTCGGCCCCGGCGCGCACCGGCGCGGCCGAGGTCGCGGCCCGCACCCGCCGCAGCCGTATCGGGCCGTTCGCCGTCGTGGTCAGCGCGGGCGCGACGACCGCCACCGCGCAGGTTGCCGCGACCCCGCCCGCGACCAGCCAGACCCGGCCCGGCGCGGTGGTGTCGAGCCGCAGCCCGGCCCGGTCGAGCGAGGACCAGTGGGCAAGCAGCCGGGTCAGCGGGCCGGCCAGCAGTGCGGCGCACACGGCGGCCGGCACGGCGAGCAGCAGCGCTTCCAGCGCGGCGAGGCCCGCGATCCGGCCGCGCGAGGCGCCCCTGGCCCGCAGCAGCCCGGTCTCGCCCGCCCGCTCGGCGTCCAGCAGCCGGGCCACCAGCAGCAGCGTGTACCCGGCGAGCAGCACCAGCTGCACGGAGACGATCAGCAGCGTGGACCGGGACACCAGCAGGGCCCGCGAGGTCCGGTCGAGGACGTCCGGCAGCTCGGTGCGTACGGTCGCGTCCTCCCCCAGCTGCTTGCGCAGGGCCTCGGCCGCCCTGGTGTTCGCCGCGCGGAGAGGGGCGATGCCGTCGGTGGTGAGCGTCCGGTAGTCGGCCGTCGCCACCCAGGTGGTGTCGTCGGCGGAGATCCGGGTCGAGGCGAGCACGGACGCGTCGGCGAGCAGCGGCCCGTACGTGGTGAAGACGACGGTGCGTACTCCGTGGCCGCCGAGGGCGTCCGCCTGCCAGTACGGGTCGGAGGTGTCGGCCGGCCGGTAGACCCCGGTCACCCGGACCGTCAGGGGCCGCTCGCTCAGCCGGTCGGTGAGTTCGACGCGCGCTCCGGCCCGCAGCCCCAGCCGGTCGGCCGCCGCCTCCGGCAGGGCGACCGGCACCGGGGCCGTACGGGACGCCGGGGCCGGGCCGGGCAGGGTGCCCGAGACCAGCCGGATCCGGGACCGGTCCAGGGCGGCCAGGAAGGTGAGGTCCGGCTGTTCCCCCTGCGGGGAGCCGGGCAGCGCGTACGCCGTCGAGCGCTCCAGCGTCCGCACGGTCACCGGGAGCCCGTCGAACGCCTCGCGCGCCTCGCGGGCCACTTCCTCCCGTGGTCCGTCGGCCTCGACGACCAGCGCCGCGGAGGCCGCCGCCCGGCCGGTCAGCGTGGAGCGCAGGGCCGCGTCGCCGACGGAACCGGAGAACGCGGCGAGCGCGGCGAGCACGGAGGCGGTCAGCACCACCGCGAGCAGGGCGGCCACGAGCAGCAGCCGGTGCGCGCGCACGCGCAGCAGCAAGAAGCCCGTCACTCTTCCCCCCCTGCTTCCCCGAAGTCCCCTGTGCTTCCCCCGAAGTCCCCTGTGCGGCATGAATATCATGGAGTTACCGGGCAGGTACATGTGTGCGGGTACACACGTTCGGGGCTGGAGCCGTACGGCACTTGACGCTGCGGACCGTCAGCGGATGGGATGCAGCGATGACGGAGAACACCGCGATGCTGCGCGTCGAGGACCTGCACCACTCCTACGGCACCGGCGCCGCCGCGGTGCACGCGCTGCGCGGGGCCTCCTTCACCGTCCGGCGCGGTGAACTCGTCGCCCTCAAGGGCCGGTCGGGCTCAGGCAAGACGACGCTGCTGCAGCTCATCGGCGGGCTCGACACCCCGAGCGAGGGACGGATCGTCCTCGACGGCACCGAACTGTCGGCGCTCGGCGAGAGCGAGCTGCTGGAACTGCGCCGCGACCGGATCGGGTTCGTCTTCCAGTCCTTCGGGCTCATCCCCATCCTCACCGCGGCCGAGAACGTGGGCGTGCCGCTGCGGCTGCGCCGGGAGGAGCCGCGCGAGCGCGAGGAGCGGGTGGCCCTGCTGCTCGCCCTGGTGGGGCTCACCGGGCACGAGGCGCAGCGGCCCGCGGAACTGTCCGGCGGGCAGCAGCAGCGGGTCGCCATCGCCCGCGCCCTCGCCAACCGCCCGGCCCTGCTGCTCGCCGACGAGCCCACCGGCCAGCTCGACGCCGCCACCGGTCTCGCGGTGATGGAACTCCTGCGGGCGGTGGTCCGCGGCGAGGGACTCACCGCCCTGGTCGCCACCCACGACCCCCAGCTCCTCGGCCTGGCCGACCGGGTGCTGGAGCTGAGCGACGGGGACGTCACCGAAGGCTGATACCCCCGGCTGATACCCGGGGCCGATCAGTGCACCCGGTACGTCTCCCCGTACACCCGCCACTCCAGCGGGGTGCGCAGACCGAGGTTGCCCTCGCGCAGGAAGCGGCGCTGGGCGGTGTCGACGCGGCTGGTGTCGACGCCGGGGTGCATGGCGCGCATGGCGGCGCGGCGCGCGTCGAGGAAGGCGGCGAGGTAGGTCTTCTCGGCGCCGCCGTCGGCGGGGGTGCGGGCGTGTGCGCGGGCCCGGGCGCGGATGCCGTCGAAGCTGGTGGAACCGGTGCCCGGGCCGTGGTAGACCAGCGCGTCGTAGTAGACGAACTGGCCCAGCGCGCCCAGGCCGTCGCTCTCGGCGCTGCGGACCGCCGGGTCGAAGTAGACGCGGTCGCGCTCGGCGTCCTGCGCCGCGCGGAAGGCCGGCACCCGCGCCTCCGCCCGCCAGGCCGCCGGGAAACCGGGGTCCAGGCCCGCGTGCGAGTCGGTGCCGTCGACCCGGCGCAGGGCGGGCAGATAGCGGGCGAGGGCGTTGTGCGGGTGGGCGCGGGTGTACTTCTCGACGAGGGCGAGCAGGTCGTGGGTGCCGGTGCAGAAACCGATCAGGCCCGCCGTGTAGCCCTGGCCGTCGCCGATGTCCTCGACGTAGCCGTAGGCGCTGCGCCAGTCGAGGGTGCCGTTCTCGGCGCTCGCGACGAGCTTCTGGGCGAGTTCCTTCTTCGTGGGGGAGTCGAGGGCGAGGGACGCGCTCGTCGAACGGTTCTCGCCGTGGGCGGGGACGAGCAGGTAGGCCGTTGCCGCGAGGGCGGCTCCGGCCAGGGCGGCGGCACGCTTCATGACGTCCACCTTACGGCCGGAATGTCCCCTTCAGGGCGCTGTACGGGGGGAGTTGGGTGGGTGTGGGAGGGTAGGGCCATGGTCGCGATCAGTCTCAGCAAGGTCCAGGAGACGGCTCCCGCGCTGGTGAGCCTCTACAAGACCGCCGGGGTGTCCCTCACGAAGCACGGCCTGGACGGACAGCGGGCGGCCGTCTACCTGGTCGTCGACTACTCGGGGTCGATGAAGCCGTACTACCGGGACGGGACCGTGCAGGCGCTCGCCGACCGGGTGCTGGGCCTGTCGGCGCACCTCGACGACGACGGCCGGGTCCCCGTCGTGTTCTTCTCCACCGACGTCGACGCCGTCACGGACATCGAACTGGCCGGCCATCAGGGGCGGGTGGAGCGGATCGTGGCCGGGCTGGGGCACATGGGCAAGACCAGCTACCACCTGGCGATGGACGCCGTCATCGACCACTACCTCGACAGCGGCTCCCGGGAACCCGCGCTCGTCGTCTTCCAGACCGACGGCGGCCCGATCAACAAGCTCGCCGCCGAGCGGTACCTGTGCAAGGCGGCGCGACTGCCGCTGTTCTGGCAGTTCGTCGGCTTCGGCGACCGGGGCAGCAAGCAGTTCGACTTCCTGCGCAAGCTCGACGAACTGCCCGTGCCGGGCAGGCGGGTGGTCGACAACGCCGGTTACTTCCACGCCGGCACGGACCCGCGCAAGGTGTCCGACGCGGAGCTCTACGACCGCCTGGTCGGCGAGTTCCCGAAGTGGCTGGTGGCGGCCCGCGCGGCGGGGATCGTACCGGCCGCCTAGGCGCCTTGGGCGATGCCGCGGAGGATGTCGGCGAAGCGTTCTCCCATGCGCCGGTGGGTCGCCGCGTCCGGGTGGAGGCCGTCGGGGAGGGGGAGTTCGGCGGCGTCGGCCTCGCCGTAGAGGGTGCGGCCGTCGACGTGGTGGAGGTTCGGGTCGTCGGGCGTGCGCTCGGCCGCGATCCGTGCGAGTTCCTCGCGGACGACGCGCAGGGTGAGTTTCCCCTGCGCGACCTCGGCCGGGTCGCCCATCGGCTGGAACCACAGGCGGCCCTCGGCGACGGTCGTGAAGTCGAGGGCGGTCGGGCCCGGGGTGTCCTCGTGCATCGGGCACAGGATCGGTGAGACGAGCACCAGGGGTGCGGTGGGGTGGCCCTCGCGGATGGTGTCGAGGAAGCCGTGCACGGCCGGGGTGAAGGCGCGCAGCCGCATCAGGTCGAGGTTCACCAGGTTGATGCCGACCTTGACGCTGATCAGGTCGGCGGGGGTGTCCCGCAGCGCGCGGGCGGTGAACGGGTCGAGCAGCGCGCTGCCCGCCAGCCCCAGGTTGACCAGCTCCACCCCGGCGAGGGACGCGGCGACCGCCGGCCAGATGCCGGTGGGGCTCGCGGCGTCGGAGCCGTGGCTGATCGAACTGCCGTGGTGCAGCCATGTCCTGCGGTCGCCGGCCGGGGCGGGGGCCACCGGGGCGTCGGTGCGCAGGGCGACGAGTTCGGTGGTCTCGTTGTGCGGGAGCCAGATCTCCACGGTCTTCGGCCGGTCCGGCAGGCCGGTGAAGCGCACGGTGCCGACCGGTCCTGACCGGGTGGTGGTGGCGCCGGTGGACAGGTCGACGGTCAGGACGCGCCCGGCGTCCGGCACACTGCCCCGGCCGGCCGGGCGGCCGTCCACGAGCAGCTCGTACACGCCGTGCGGGCGGTCCGGGGCGCCCACATAGGACCGGCGGGTGGGCAGCACGTCCAGTTCCACGGCGGTGGCGCGGCTGCGGAACACCAGCCGTACGCCCGACGGCTGGGACTCGGCCATGGCGAGCTGCGGGTCGGAGCACTGGGCACGCGCGCGTGCGGGCAGCCGGTGCGGCAGCAGGCCGTGCTCGGTGCGCTCCAGGTCGAGGGCGCCGCGCAGGAGACCGGCGGTGACGGGTGTCGTCACCCATCCGGGGGCGCTCATACGGCGGGCCAGTTGCGCAGCAGGGCGTCGAGGGCGTCCAGGACCCGGGTCCAGGTCTCCTCGGAGTCGGGGGCGCTGTGGCTGAAGCCGCCGCCCAGCTCCAGGCTGACATAGCCGTGGAAGACGCTGCCGAGCAGGCGCACCGCGTGCGTGCGGTCCGGCTCCGTCAGGTCGTAGCCGCGCAGGATCGCCCGCGTCATCTGGGCGTGGCGGACGCCCGCGCTGGTGGCCGCCGTCTCCGGGTCGAGTCTGAGCTGGGCGGCGGCGTAGCGTCCGGGGTGCTCGTGGGCGTAGTCGCGGTAGACGTTCGCCAGTGCGGTCAGGGCGTCCTTGCCGGCCCGTCCGGCAAGCGCGTCGGCGGCCCGGTCGGCGAGCTCCTCCAGGGCGAGCAGGGCGATCCGGGTCCTGAGGTCCTGGGAGTTCCGCACGTGCGAGTACAGGCTCGCCACCTTGACGTCGAACCGTCTGGCCAGCGCCGAGACGGTCACCTCGTCGAAGCCGACCTCGTCGGCCAGCTCCGCGCCCGCTCTCGTCAGACGCTCCGGGGTCAGCCCCACGCGCACCATCGCCATCCTCCCGTTCGACTGTAGTAAGTGTGGAGTGATGATTATGCATTTGCCTAAAAGGTTTAGGCAAATTAGCCTCACCCTTATGAAGCCGCTGACCGAGCAAGAGATCCGCGCCGCCTTCGTGAACTGCACGAAAGGCGAGGCCAGGCGTCTGTCCGTGCCGCGCGACCTGGCCGAGCTGCCCTGGGACGACCTGGACTACCTCGGCTGGCGCGACCCCCAGGCCCCCGACCGGGCCTACCTCGTCGCGGAGCTGGACGACGCCGGCCCGACCGCGCTCGTCCTGCGGGCCAACGGCTCAGCGGCTGTCGGGCAGACGCGGCGCAGCATGTGCTCCGTGTGTCTGACCACCCACTCCGGCGGTGTCTCGCTGATGGTCGCGCCGAAGGCGGGCCGCGCCGGACAGCAGGGCAACTCGGTGGGCGCCTACCTCTGCAGCGACCTCGCCTGCTCGCTCTACCTGCGCGGCAAGCGCGACGCGGGCGTCGGCGCCCGGCTGCACGAGACGATCACGCTGGAGGAGAAGATCCGGCGGACCGTGACCAACCTCGCCGCCTTCGTCGCCAAGGTCACGAGCTGAGGTCAGGCGCGGGCCGCCAGGACCTCGGCCCGGCACTCCCGCGGCGTGCCCCACGCCGTGCGCAGGGCACGGGCCCTGGTCAGCCAGAGCGAGAGGTCGTACTCCGCCGTGTAGCCGATCGCGCCGTGCAGCTGGAGCGCCGCACGGGCCGTCGCGTACGCCGCCTCGCAGGCGCTCACCTTCGCCGCCGCCACGTCCGCGGGCGCCATCGTCACGGCGGCGCCCAGCACCAGCGGCCGGGCGAACTCCAGCGCGATCCGCGCGTCGGCCAGCCGGTGCTTGACGGCCTGGAACGAGCCGACGGGCACCCCGAACTGCGTGCGCTGCCCGACGTACGCCACCGTCCGCTCCAGCAGCGCAAGGCCGACCCCGAGGGCCTGCGCGGCGGTGGCCAGCCGCGCCCAGAGCAGCGCCTCCCGCACGGGCGGCCGCGCGGCGAGCAGTTCCCCGCCCGGCCGCAGCCGCGCCAGCCGCCGCGCCGGGTCCAGGGAGAGGCGTACGGCGTCGTGGCCGGGGGCGAGGCGCAGACCGTCGGGGGCCAGCGACAGCCGTACGTCCGCCAGGTCGCCGTCCAGCGCGTACGACCCCTCGTACGCCACCGTCGCCACCGACTCGCCCGCGGCCAGCGCGGGCAACAGCCGCTTCGCCGGGCCCGGTTCACGGACCAGGACCGCCGCGGCCACCGTCTCCACCAGCGGCCCCGGTACCGCGTGCCGCCCCAGCTCGACGAAGGCCACGGCGAGTTCCACCGGACGCGGCCCGAGCCCCTCGTACGCCTCCGGCACCGCCAGCGCGAACACCCCCGCGTCGGCCAGCCGGGACCACAGCGCGCGCCCGCCCGCGTGCTCGCCCCGGCTCCACTCCCGTATCAGCCGCGGGGTGCCGGCGGCGGTCAGCAGGGCGTCCAGGGAGTCGGCGAACGCCCGTTGCTCGGTGTCCAGGAGGAAGCGCATCAGCGGCGTCCCTTCGGCAGGCCGAGCAGCCGCTCGGCGACGATGTCGCGCTGGATCTCGTTCGTCCCCGCGTAGATCGGCCCCGCCAGCGAGAACACGTACCGCTCCGCCCACTCGGTGTCCGACAGCTCGCCCTCCTCGCCGAGGAGGTCCAGCGCCGTCTCGTGCAGCGCGATGTCGAACTCGGACCAGAAGACCTTGTTCAGGCTCGCCTCCGGGCCGAGCGGCTCGCCCGCCAGGAAGCGGGACGCCGCCGCGTGCGTGAACAGCTGGTGGGCGCGGGCGCCGACGAGGGCGTCGGCCACCCGGTCCGCCGCCCAGGCGGGGCTGCCCTGCGCCTGCCAGAGGGCGTGCAGACGGTCGGCGGCGGCGAGGAAGCGGCCGGGGGAGCGCAGGGTCAGGCCGCGTTCGTTGGCCGCCGTGGACATCGCGATCCGCCAGCCCGCGCCGGGCTCCCCGATCACGTCCTCGTCCGGCACGAACACCTCGTCCAGGAACAGCTCCGCGAACGCCGGCTTGCCGTCCAGGCGGCCGATCGGACGGACCGTGACGCCCGGGGCGCGCAGGTCGAACATGACGTAGGTCAGCCCCTGGTGCGGCTTCGGCGCGGCCGGGTCGCTGCGGAAGAGACCGAAGGCGCGGTCGGCGAAGGCCGCGCGTGAGGACCAGGTCTTCTGACCGCTCAGGAGCCAGCCGCCGGCCGTGCGCACCGCCCGCGACCTGAGCGACGCCAGGTCCGAACCCGCCTCCGGCTCCGACCAGGCCTGCGCCCACACCACCTCGCCCGCGGCCATCGGGGGCAGGACCCGCGCCCGCTGCTCCTGCGTGCCGTGGTCGAGGAGGGTGGGGGCGAGGAGGCTGATCCCGTTCTGGTTGACGCGGCCGGGGGCGCCCGCCGCCCAGTACTCCTCCTCGAAGAGCAGCCAGCGGACCAGCCCCGAGTCCCGGCCGCCGTAGCGCGCGGGCCAGTTCACCACCGACCAGCCGTCCGCGGCCAGTTCGGCCTCCCACGCGCGGTGCGCGACGAAACCCTCCGCGGTCTCCAGGGACGGCAGGGGCACGCGCGGGACATGCGCGGCGAGCCAGGCGCGCGCCTCGGCGCGGAAGGCCTCCTCCGCCTGTGTGAAGGCGAGGTCCATCGCAGCCACCCTTCCCCGTCCGTCTCCTTCTTCCCTAACAAGTGTTTGGTAGGTTAGCGTGGCCCTATGACAGGCGTCGAGAGTCCGGCATACGAGCCCGGACACGGGCTGCTGAAGGGCCGCACCGCCGTCGTCACCGCGGCGGCCGGCGCGGGCATCGGCGGGGCGACCGCCCGCCGCTTCCTGGAGGAGGGGGCGCGCGTGCTCATCAGCGACGCGCACACCCGCCGGCTCAAGGAGTACGAGGCCGAACTGGCCCGCGAGTTCCCCGGCGCCGTGACCGCCCAGCCCTGCGACGTCACCGACGACACCCAGGTACGGGCCCTCTTCGACACCGCCGCGCGCGAACACGGCCGGCTGGACGTCGTCGTCAACAACGCGGGACTCGGCGGCACCGCCGACCTCGTGGACATGACCGACGAGCAGTGGACCCGCGTGCTCGACGTGACACTCAACGGCACCTTCCGCTGCACCCGCGCCGCCCTGAGCCACATGCGCGACACCGGCGGCGGGGTCATCGTCAACAACGCCTCCGTCGTCGGCTGGCGCGCCCAGGCCGGGCAGGCGCACTACGCCGCCGCGAAGGCGGGCGTGATGGCCCTGACCCGGTGCGCGGCGATCGAGGCCGCCGCCTACGGGGTGCGGGTCAACGCCGTCTCGCCGAGCCTCGCCATGCATCCGCACCTGGTGAAGGTCACCACCCCCGAACTGCTGGAGGAACTCACCGCCCGCGAGGCCTTCGGGCGGTACGCGGAGCCCTGGGAGGTGGCCAACGTGATCGTGTTCCTGGCGTCCGGCTACTCCTCGTACATGACCGGCGAGGCCGTCTCCGTCAGCAGCCAGCACGCCTAGGACCACAATGTGTTCGTGCCGACCAAGAAGAAGCCCCAGGTGACCGCCGTGCCCGCCCGCCGTGGCGAGCTCCTGAACACCGCTGCCGAGGTGTTCGCCGAGCAGGGCTACAACGCCACCACCGTGCGCAAGATCGCCGACCACGCGGGCATGCTCGCGGGCAGCCTCTACTACCACTTCGACTCCAAGGAATCGATGCTGGAGGAGATCCTGCGCACCTTCCTCGACGAGCTGTGGGACGGCTACGACACCGTCCTGGACGCCGGGAAGGGCCCCCGCGAGACCCTGGAAGCACTGGTCACCGAGTCGTTCCGGGAGATCGACCGGCACCGCGCCGCCGTCGCGATCTACCAGAAGGAGAGCAAGCAGCTGGTCGCGCAGGAACGGTTCGCGTTCCTCGCCGAGTCGCAGCGCAGGTTCGAGAAGGCGTGGCTGTCCACGCTGGAGCGCGGGGTCGAGGACCGGGTCTTCCGGGCCGACCTCGACGTCCGCCTCACCTACCGGTTCGTCCGCGACACCGTCTGGGTCGCCGCCTCCTGGTACCGGCCCGGCGGACAGCACAGCCCCGAGGAGATCGCCCGGCAGTACCTGTCGATGGTGCTGGACGGAATCGCCGTACGTACGTAACCCACTGGGGAGTTGTCATGGCCGAGGCCTACATCGTCGAAGCGGTCCGCACGCCCGTCGGGCGGCGCCGGGGAGGACTCGCCGGGGTGCATCCGGCGGACCTCGGCGCCCATGTGCTCAAGGAACTCGTCGCGCGCGTGGGCGTCGACCCGGCGGCCGTCGAGGACGTCGTCTTCGGCTGCCTGGACGCCGTCGGACCGCAGGCCGGCGACATCGCGCGGACCTGCTGGCTGGCCGCCGGGCTGCCCGAGGAGGTGCCGGGCGTGACCGTGGACCGCCAGTGCGGCTCCTCCCAGCAGGCCGTGCACTTCGCCGCGCAGGCCGTGCTGTCCGGCACCCAGGACCTCGTCGTCGCGGGCGGCGTGCAGAACATGTCGCAGATCCCCATCGCCTACGCCACCCGCCAGGCCGCCGAACCCCTCGGCTTCACCCAGGGCCCCTTCGCCGGCAGCGAGGGCTGGCGCGCCCGCTACGGCGACCGGCCCGTCAACCAGTTCGCCGGCGCCGAGATGATCGCCGCCAAGTGGGGCGTCACCAGGCAGGACCAGGAGGAGTTCGCGCTGCGCTCGCACCAGCGGGCCGTGCGCGCGATCGACGAGGGCCGGTTCGCGCGGGAGACCGTGGCCTACGGGGACGTGACCGCCGACGAGGGGCCGCGCCGGGACACCTCCCTGGAGAAGATGGCCGCGCTGAAGCCCGTCATCGACGGCGGGACCGTCACCGCCGCCTGCTCCTCGCAGGTCTCCGACGGCGCCGCCGCCATGCTCATCGCCTCCGAGCAGGCGGTGCGCGAGCACGGGCTGACGCCACGCGCACGCGTGCACCACCTCTCCGTGCGCGGCGAGGACCCCATCCGCATGCTGACCGCGCCGATCCCGGCCACCGCCCACGCCCTGAAGAAGACCGGCCTGACCATCGACGACATCGACCTCGTCGAGATCAACGAGGCCTTCGCGCCCGTCGTCCTCGCCTGGCTGAAGGAGACCGGCGCCGACCCGGACAAGGTCAACGCCAACGGCGGCGCGATCGCCCTCGGCCACCCCCTCGGCGCGACCGGCGTCAAGCTGATGACCACCCTGCTCCACGAACTGGAGCGCACGGGCGGCCGGTACGGGTTGCAGACCATGTGTGAAGGCGGCGGCCAGGCGAACGTGACGATCATCGAGCGGATCTGAGACCACCGGGTTTCGGGGCGGGCGTCAGTGTTCCAGGGAGAACCCCAGCACCACGCCCGCCTGCACCTCCACCATGCCCGGCACCAGATCGCGGACGCTTCCCGCCCCGAACACGCTGAGCCCCCAGGGCTCTCTGATCGTCTGCGTCGTCATGCGCGCATTGAAGCACCCGTGGCCGTCAACTCGCCGATGATTTCGGCCGCTTGGGACATCATCCCGGTCACCAGCTCCGCGCACGACGGCAGGTCGTCGATCAGGCCGGCGACCTGTCCGGAGGCCATGACGCCGAGATCCGTACGGCCGTCCACCATCGCCGACCTCAGCAGCATGGGCGTGTTGGCGGCGAGCAGGACCTGGCTCCAGGACAGTTCCTTGCCGTGCTTCATGGCGAGGCCGTCCCGCACCAGCTGCGGCCAGGTCAGACCGGAGAGCCTGCGGAAGGCCGCCGCCCGGCGGACCGCGTGCAGGAGTCTTCTCGTACGGCCGGAGTCCTCCAGTGCCCTCACCAGGTCCGTGCGCAGCATGCGGTGCGGGAGGCCGTCCACCGCCCGGGTGACCGTGACGTCGCGGACCGTCGCCGCCAGATAGCGGGCCTTCACCGCGTCCGGCACCGTCGAGTCCGAGGTCAGCAGGAACCGTGTCCCCATGGCCACCCCCGCCGCGCCGTAGGCCAGCGCCGCGACCAGGCCCCGTCCGTCGAAGAAGCCGCCCGCCGCCACCACCGGGATGTCCACCGCGTCCACCACCTGCGGCAGCAGCACGGTCGTCGCCACCTCACCGGTGTGCCCGCCGCCCTCCCCGCCCTGCACCACTACCGCGTCCGCGCCCCACGCCGCGACCTTCTCGGCGTGCCGGCGCGCCCCGACGGAGGGGATGACGACGACCCCGGCCTCCTTCAGCTCCGCGATCAGCTCCCGGGACGGCGCCAGCGCGAACGACGCGACCCGCACACCCTCCTCGACCATGATCCGCACCCGGTCCCCGGCGTCCGCCGCGTCGGCCCGCAGATTCACCCCGAACGGCGCGTCCGTACGGGATCTCACCTCACGGATCGCCTCCCGCAGCCCGTCCACGGTCATCGTCGCCGAGCCCAGCACACCCAGCGCCCCCGCGTTCGCCACCGCCGACACCAGACGTGGTCCGGCCACCCAGCCCATCCCGGTCTGCACGACCGGGTGCCGGACCCCGACCAGCCGGGTCAGCGCGGTCTCCGTCACGCCGGGACCTCCCGGAGCCGCAGGTTCCCCGGGTCGATCACCTGGCGGACGAGGTGCAGTTCGCCGCCGGTCGGCTCCCGCGTGTAGGGCACCTCGTCCGGGACCACGAGGTCGAACCCCGTCGCCTCCCGGACCTCCTCGACGCTCACCCCGGGATGCAGCGCGGCCAGCCGCATGCCGCGGTCGGGCGTGGCGAAGTCGAAGACGCCCAGGTCGGACACGACCCGGGGGATGCGGTGGTACCGGGCGCCCGCCGCATGGTCGTGGCCCACCCCGCACACCATGTCGACCTTCTCCACGAACACCCGCCGGGAGTGCTTCGGGATCCAGTAACTGGTGGGATTGTTCAGCGTGTTGACCGGCGCCCCGCGCACCCCGAGCAGCTGCCGTTTCGGCTGCGCCCAGTCGCCTATGCAGGAGATGTTCTGGTTGCCGAACCGGTCGATCTGGCTCGCGCCCATCATCACGTGCCGCCGGCCGCCCGTGACCATCTCCAGGTGCTTGCGGTACGGCAGCCAGCCCTCGGCGGTGCCGTCCGGGCGGACGATCGTCGCCTCGCCGTCGGTGAGCAGCAGGTCCGGCGCGAACGTGAGCCGGGCCAGCCGGGCGCCGACGGAGGGCACGGCGCCCATCGGGCTGGCCAGGATCTCGCCCGCGCCGCGCCAGGCCTCCGCGCAGGCCACGACGCAGTACTCGGCGCGGGTGACCTCGCTCATGACTCCTCCTCGACCGCTGCCAGATAGCCCGCCGCGAACTCCGGCCAGGGCGTGGTCGCGTACCGCTTCTGCCATGCCTCGTCGCGGCCGTAGTCGGGGGCGCAGGACGTGAAGTGCGCGCCGCCGGGGGCCTCCACCACCCCCGTCACCACATGCCGCTTGACCAGCAAGGTCTGCGGGGCCGCCTCCTTCGTCAACTCGGCCGTGTCGACGATCCGTTCACACGACACGTACGCGGTGTCCGCCGCCTCGCAGAACAGGTCGTCGAAGTACGGGTCCGGGCCCAGGTACTGCCCGTTGCCCAGCCGGTCCGCCCGGTTGACGTGCACCAGCGCCGCGTCCAGCCGCAGGGCGGGCATGGCGACGAACGTCTCCTGGTCGTCGTACGGCGAAGTCACCGTGCGCAGGCCGGGGTTGACCCGCATCACGTCCGAGCCCAGACCCGCCCGCACCGGCAGGAACGGCAGCCGGTTCGCGGCGGCGCGCAGCCCCCACATGAACATCGCCTCGTCGATCTCCGTCAGTTCGAGGGCGCCGCGCTCACGGGCCGCGCGGTAGTGCGGTTCGAGGGGGATCGAGTCCAGGGTGACGAAGGCGGCCACCAGCTTGCGGATCCGCCCCGCCGCCGCCAGCATGCCGACGTCCGGGCCGCCGTACGACACGACGGTGAGGTCGGTGATCTCCGACCGGAGCAGCGCCCGTACCAGGGCCATCGGCTTGCGGCGCGAGCCCCAGCCGCCGATGCCGAGGGTCATCCCGCTGCGCAGCCGGGAGACGGCCTCCTCGGCGGTCATCGTCTTGTCGGTCACCTACGCCCCCTCCTCCGCTTCTTTGTCTTCCTTGCCGAACCTGTCCCGCACCCGGTCGGCCACCCCGGCGACGCTCGCCTCGTAGGTGAAGCCCTGCTCGAAGCGGTAGCTGCGGCGCACGTCGACCGGGTCGATGCCGTTGATGGCCGCCTTGGCGAGCCGGAGCAGCTCTCCGTCCTTGGCGGCGATCTCGCGCGCCAGCTCCAGGGCGGCGGCGGTCAGTTCCTCCCGCGGCACCACCCGCCACACCGAGCCGTGCGCGTGCAGCTCCGCCGCCGTGACCGTGCGCGAGGTGAAATACAGGACGCGCATCAGATGCTGGGGGACCAGCCGGGCCAGATGGGTGGCCGCGCCGAGCGCGCCCCGGTCCAGCTCGGGCAGCCCGAACACGGCGTCCTCGCTCGCCACGATCGCGTCCGCGTTCCCCACGAGCCCGACGCCGCCGCCCAGACAGAAGCCCTGCACCGCCGCGACCACGGGCACCTCGCACTCGTACACCGCCGCGAACGCCTCGAAGCAGCCGCGGTTGGCGCCGGCCAGCGCGCTCTGCCCCCGCGCCTGGATCTCCTTGATGTCCACGCCCGCGTTGAAGCCCCGGCCCTCGGCGGTCAGCAGTACACACCGGGTCTCCGGGTCGCGGCCGGCCGCGCGCACCGCGTCGGCCAGCGCGAACCAGCCGCTCACCGGCAGCGCGTTGACCGGCGGAACGTCGACCGTGACGACCGCGATTCCTTTTTCCGGCCCCTTTTCCGGGGACGAGGTGGAGACACCCATGGAAGCATCAGCTACCTTTCCACCAAACGTTTGTTAGGTGAAAGGTAGCAGCGAATGGAGCTGGACGGGAAGGTCGCCGTCGTCACCGGCGGCACCCGGGGCGTGGGCGCCGGTATCGCGCGCTCCTTCGCGCGGGCGGGCGCCGAGGTCGTCGTCTGCGCCCGCAGACCACCGGAAGTCCCCCTGCCCAGAACCGAGTTCAGGGCACTGGACGTACGGGACGCCGACGCCGTACGGGAGTTCTTCGCCGGGCTGCCCCGGCTCGACGTACTCGTCAACAACGCCGGCGGCGCGCCGTACCGCCGACTCGCCGACGCGGAACCCGAGCGCCACGCGCGCGTGATCGAACTCAACCTGCTCGCCCCGCTCACCGTCTCCCTCGCCGCCCACGAGCACCTCAGACGCGCCGGAGGCTCCGTCGTGATGATCGGCAGCGTCAGCGGAAGCCGCCCCTCGCCCGGCTCGGCCGCCTACGGAGCCGCCAAGGCGGGCCTGGAGAACCTCGCCCGCTCGATGGCCGTGGAGTGGGCGCCCGAGGTACGGGTCAACACCCTCGTCGTCGGCATGGTCCACACCGAGCTGGCCCACCTCCACTACGGCGGCGCCGAGGGCGTCGAGGCCGTCTCGCGCACCGTCCCGCTCGGCCGCCTCGCCCAGCCCGCCGACGTGGGCGCGGCAGCCGTCTTCCTCGCCTCCGACGCGTCCGCGTACATCAGCGGGGCGAGCCTGCTCGTGCACGGGGGAGGGGAACGGCCCGCGTTCCTCGACGCCGCGACCGCCAACAAGGAGGCCTGAGATGACAGGAATCTGCGACGGCAGGGTAGTCGTCGTCACCGGCGCCGGACGCGGCCTCGGACGGGCACACGCGCTCGCCTTCGCGGCGGAGGGCGCCCGGCTCGTCGTCAACGACCTCGGCGTCGGACTCGACGGCACACCGGGACCCGACAGCCCCGCCGGACGCGTCGTGGCCGAGATCCGCGCGGCCGGCGGCGAGGCCGTCGCCCACGGCGGCGACATCGCCACCCCCGAGGGCGCCGCCTCCCTCGTCACCACCGCCCTGGACGCCTACGGCCGGCTCGACACCCTCGTCAACAACGCCGGCTTCCTGCGCGACCGCATGCTCGTCAACCTCGACGAGGACGACTGGGACGCCGTCGTACACGTCCACCTCAGGGGCCACTTCCTGCCGCTGAGGCACGCCGCCGCACACTGGCGGGCCGAGGCCAGGGCGGGCCGCACCCCGGTGGCCAGGATCGTCAACACCAGCAGCGGGGCCGGACTGCTCGGCTCGGTCGGACAGGGCAACTACAGCGCCGCCAAGGCCGGGATCGTCGCCCTGACGCTCGTCGCCGCCGCCGAACTCGCCCGCTACGGCGTCCAGGCCAACGCCATCGCACCCGCCGCCCGCACCCGGATGACCGAACGGACCTTCGCCGAGACCATGGCCGCCCCCGCCACCGGATTCGACGCCATGGCCCCGGACAACGTCTCGCCCCTCGTCGTCTGGCTCGGCTCCGCCGCGAGCGCCGGCGTCACCGGACGCGTCTTCGAGGCGGAGGCCGGCCGGATCACCGTCATGGAGGGCTGGCGCCCGGGCCCCACCGCCGACAAGGGCGCCCGCTGGAACCCGGCGGAAGCCGGGGAGGCCGTACGGAAACTGCTGGCGGAAGCAGAGGTTCCGGGGGCGGTGTACGGGGCTTAGATCAGCCTGTCGGGCGTTCGCGGCGGGTCATACGATGATCACCGACCGCAGACGAGCAGAGGGGGAGCGTGCCATGCGCCGCTTGCACAGGTTACGTACGGCAATCGCCGGAATCGGACTGGGAGCCGTGCTGATCGCGGGGGTCGTCACGGCGCCGGGGGCGTCGGCGGCGGGCACCTCCGCGGGCCTCGACCGGGAGGCCCTGCGGCAGTCGCTGGACGCCGTCCGCGACGCCGGGATGTACGGCACGTTCTCCGCCGTCCGGGACGGCGGATCACGGTGGGCGGGCGCCTCCGGAGTCGCCGACGTGCACACGGGCCGGCCGGTGACGGCGGACATGGAGCACCGGGTCGGCAGCGTCACCAAGGCGTTCACCTCGACCGCCGTCCTGCAACTGGTCGGCAAGAGGCGGATCGCGCTCGACGCCCCGGTCGCCGACTACGTCCCCGACCTCGTCCCCGGCGAACGCGGCCGGGCCATCACCGTACGGATGCTGCTCAACCACACCAGCGGCATCGGCGACTACGTCCTCGCCGCGTTCCCCTCGCTGCCGCACAACTCCCCGGCGAGCCTGGACGACAACCGCTTCCGCCGCTTCACCCCCGGGCAGCTGATCCGTTTCGGCCTCGACGCGACCGCCACCGGCAGCCCCGGCCAGACGCCCGGACACTACTCGAACACCAACTACGTCATCGCCGGCGAGATCCTGCGCCGCGTCACCGGCCAGGACCCCGAACGCTGGATCACCGACCACGTGATCCGCCCGGCCGGCCTGCGCCACACCTACTTCCCGACCACACCCCGCATCCAGGGCCCGCACTCCAAGATGTACGAGTCCCTGTACGGCCTCATCGACCCGCCCCGCGACTACAGCGTCTACGACATGTCCTGGGCCGGCACCGCCGGGGCGCTGATCTCGACCATGGACGACCTGAACCGCTTCTACCGCGCCCTCCTCGGCGGCCGGCTCGTCGGACCGGCCGAACTCTCCGAGATGCAGCGCACGGTAAACATGGACGGCATCGACTACGGCCTCGGCATCTACACCCTGGACATCCCCGGGTGCGGACGGTTCTGGGGCCACGACGGCTCGGTGTTCGGCGCGGGCACCGTCGTCCTGTCCAGCGCCGACGGCACCCGGCAGGTCGCGGCCGCGCTCAACCGGCAGAAGTACCAGGAGCCCACCGACGACGGCACGGCCGTGGAACCCCACGCCATCGACTACGCCTTCAACGACTACCTGGTGGGCGCGCTGTGCCCCGCACAGTCACCCGGCCTCGCCCCGGCCACCCTGCCACGAGCCGAGCCCACGCTCCTGCCCTGACCCCTACGTGTCGCACTCCAGCACCGACCGGCACAGTGCGCACCGGGCACGCACCCGGCCCTTCACCGGCACCCGGATCCGCTGGTGACAGGTCGGACACGGGAACGTCACCCGCAAAGGACCCTCCGGGCCGGGGGCGAACGCGTACGGGGAGTCCGAGGGCGCCGCGGCCGGGCGGTGGTCCTGGGCGTGCCGCCGGTCGCGCGCGTACCGGCGGCGCCCCGCCCAGCCGGCCGCCGTCAGCGGCGGCTGCCGCCCGTCGTGCCGGGCCCGCTCCAGACCCCGTACGTACGCCGTGTACGCCTGCGGACTGGTGAACCACGGCGACGGATCCTCACCGAACACCAGCGACCGCTTCGCCAGCACGTACCCGAACTCCTCCGGCGTCAGATACCCCAGCTTCTGCGAGGACGCCGCGTCCTCCCGATAGGCGTCGAGCAGCAGCCAGCCCGCCCCCAGATACGTCGTCGCCGTGTCCGTCAGGATCTCGTTGTCCCGCGTCCCCGGGAACGACAGGTCCATACGGTGCAGATAGACATGCATGATCTCGTGCGCCAGGGCAGCGCCGATGTCCCGTCGATGCGTACGGAACCGGTCGTTCAGCTCCACGAAGTACTCCGGGCCCGCCGTCAGCTCCACATTCGCCGCATGCTCCATCTCCCGGAACGCCACCACCATCCGGGCGTCCGGCAGCCGGAAGTGCCGCACCAGCTCCCGCGCCACCCGCTGCGCCCCCAGATGCAGATCGTCCCCGTCGCAGAACGCCACGTCGGCCGGCGGCACACTGCCCGCGAACTGGTGGATGGTGTCGTACGACAACCGTCTGTACAGGGCCGTCACAGCGGCCCGCACCGTCTCCAGATGCGGGTATCCGTGCTCGACCGGTCCGCCGCCTGCCACGCAGCACCCCCAAGACGCCGTGCACCCCAGTACGCCCGGTTCACTACACCCGGTACCACTGTACGAGGACACCGCGCACTAGGGTGATCGCCCATGACCACCAGCAACACCCCCGGCACCGGCGACGTCGACCCGGCCGTCCGCGAGGAGCTCGCCCGGCTGCGGGACAGCATCGACAACATCGACGCAGCGGTCGTGCACATGCTCGCCGAACGCTTCAAGGCCACCCAGCAGGTCGGCCACCTCAAGGCCCGCCACCAACTGCCCGCCGCCGACCCGGCCCGCGAGGCCCGCCAGATCGCCCGGCTGCGCACCCTCGCCGAGAACGCCAAACTCGACCCCGCGTTCGCCGAGAAATTCCTGAACTTCATCATCGGCGAGGTCATCCGCCACCACGAACGCATCGCGGAGGACGCCGGCCGCAACGCCGTCCGCTGACCCGCCCGGCGGGCCGCGGCGGCTCCGGCGCACAGGAGGAGCACAGGCAGGACATACACCGCGTACCGACTCGCCCCTGTGCCCGGCCTGCGGTATCGGGCAGCATGTCACGCATGTCCGTACTGACGCGCGACGAAGCGCAAAGCCGTGCCCAGCTCCTCGACGTCCACCGCTACACCATCGAGCTCGACCTGACCACCGGCGAGGAGACCTTCCTCTCCCACACCGCCATCAGGTTCACCGCCCGCACCGATGGGGACACCTTCGTCGAGCTCAAGCCCGCCGAACTGCGCTCCGCCACCCTCGACGGACACCCCCTCGACCCCGCCGGCCTCACCGACAACCGCCTCGCCCTGAAGGACCTCCGCGCGGGCGAACACGAACTCCGCCTCGACGCCCGCATGCGCTACTCCCGCACCGGCGAGGGCATGCACCGCTTCACCGACCCCAGCGACGGCGAAACCTACCTCTACACCCAGCTGTTCATGGACGACGTCCAACGCGTCTTCGCCGCCTTCGACCAGCCCGACCTCAAAGCCGTCTTCGAGCTGACCGTGAAGGCCCCCGAAGCCTGGACCGTCCTCGCCAACGGCATCACCGAACACCTCGGCGAAGGCCGCTGGCAGGCCGCCCCCACCCCCCTCATCTCCACCTACCTCGTCGCCGTCGCCGCCGGCCCCTGGCACACCGTGCGCACCGAACACCGCGGCCTGCCCTTCGGCATCCACTGCCGCCGCTCCCTCGCCCCCCACCTCGACGCCGACGCCGACGAACTCCTCGACATCACCCGCGCGTGCTTCGACCGCTACCACGAGAAGTTCGAGGAGCCCTACCCCTTCGACTCCTACGACCAGGCCTTCGTCCCCGAATTCAACGCCGGCGCCATGGAGAACCCCGGACTCGTCACCTTCCGCGACGAGTTCGTCTACCGCTCCGCCGTCACCGACACCGAACGCCAGACCCGCGCCATGGTCATCGCCCACGAAATGGCCCACATGTGGTTCGGCGACCTCGTCACCCTGCGCTGGTGGGACGACATCTGGCTCAACGAGTCCTTCGCCGAGTACATGGGCTACCAGACCCTCACCGAAGCCACCCGCTTCACCGACACCTGGACCGACTTCGGCGTCGTCCGCAAGGCCTGGGGCTACGACGCCGACCAGCGCCCCTCCACCCACCCCGTCGCCCCCGAAGCCGTCCCCGACACCGCCTCCGCCCTCCTCAACTTCGACGGCATCTCCTACGCCAAGGGCGCCTCCGCCCTCCGCCAACTCGTCACCTGGCTCGGCGAGAAGGACTTCCTCGCCGGCATCAACACCCACTTCGCCCGGCACCGGTTCGCCAACGCCACCCTCGCCGACTTCATCGACTCCCTCGCCACCACCACCGAACGCGACGTCCACGCCTGGGCCGACACCTGGCTGCGCACCACCGGCGTCGACACCCTCACCCCCACCCTCGCCGGCGCAAACGGCCACCACACCCTCACCGTCGAACGCACCGGCAGCCGCCCCCACCGCATCGCCGTCGGCCTCTACGACCACAACCCGGCCGACGACGCCCGCGGCCTCGTCCTGCGCGAACGCCTCCACCTCGACATCCCGCAGAACGAACCCCTGCCCATCGGCAAACGCCCCGCCCTGCTCCTCCTCAACGACCACGACCTCACCTACGCCAAGATCCGCTTCGACGACCGCTCCTTCCAGGGCGTCACCGACGGCCTCTCGGGCCTCCCCGCCCCGCTCACCCGCGCCGTCGTCTGGAACGCCCTGCGCGACGCCGTCCGCGACGGCCAACTCGCCCCCACCGCCTACCTCGACACCGCCCGCACCCACCTCCCGCACGAAACCGACCTCGCCCTCGTCCAGGGCGTCCTCGCCTTCGCCGGAACCCAGGTCGCCGACCGCTACGTCACCCCCCAACAGCGCCCCGCCGCCCTCGCCACCCTCACCTCCCTCTGCCGCGACCTCATCCGCCGCACCGAGGACGGCGACCGGCCCAGCCTGCGCCTCATCGCCGTACGCCACTTCATCCGCGTCGCCGCCCAGCCCGACACCATCGCCGCCTGGCTCGCCGACGGCACCGTCCCCGGCGGCCCCGAACTCGACCCCGACCTGCGCTGGCGCGTCCTCGCCCGGCTCGCCGTCCTCGGCGCCACCGACGAGACCGCCATCGCCGCCGAACTCGCCCGCGACCCCTCCGCCACCGGCCGCGAGGGCGCCGCCCGCTGCCGCGCCGCCCTGCCCGACCCCGAGGCCAAGCGCGCCGCCTGGGCCGCCATGTTCGACAGCGACGACCTCTCCAACTACCTGTTCACCGCCACCGCCCAGGGCTTCTGGCAGCCCGAACAGGCCGACCTGGTACGCGAGTACGTCCCCCGCTACTACCAGGACGCCGTCGCCGTCGCCGCCCGCCGCGGCCCCGCCATCGCCCTCGCCGCAGGCCAGTTCGGCTTCCCCGCCGACGCCGTCGACCCCGAGACCCTCCGCCTCGGCGAGACCTGCCTGAACGACGCCGACCCCGCCCCGTCCCTCCGCCGCAAACTCACCGACCAACTCGACGACCTGACCCGCGCCCTGAACGTCCGCTCCGCACACGGCGCATAACCACGGCCCGCCGCGATCGGTACCCACTTTCGGGTACCGATCGCCGCTCTCACCGGGCGTGTCCTCACCACCGCGTACAAGCTGGAACCCCCAGCCATGCGCGGCCCGCCCGGAGGACTTCATGAGCACCCCGCCGCTCGCCTCAGGACCCCAAGGCGCCGACGCGCTGCGGTCGTTGCTCCCCGTCGTCCTCGACGCGCTCGACACCGGCACACGCGCGCGTGGCGGCCCGCTCCCCGCCGGCGGCCCCGAAGCGGTCGCCGCCCGGCTGCGCGACGCGATCGGGGACGTACTGCCCGACGACGGCGAACCCGACTCCCTGGCCGCCCTCGTCCACGCCCTCGCCGCAGGCTCCGCAGACCCCGCCGACCCCCTCTGCGCCGCCCATCTCCACTGCCCGCCCCTCGCCGTGGCCACCGCCGCCGACCTCGCGGTCTCCGCCCTCAACCCCTCCCTGGACTCCTGGGACCAGGCCCCGGCCGCCTCGGAACTGGAAACACTCGTCACGGGCGCCATCGCACGACTCGCCGGGCTCACCGACGCCCTCGTCACCACCGGCGGCACCGAAGCCAACCAACTCGCCCTCCTCCTCGCCCGGGAAGCACACGGCGGAAGCGTCCGGCTCGTCTGCGGCGCCAACGCACACCACTCCCTCACCCGCGCCGCCTGGCTGCTCGGACTGCCCCAACCCGTCATCGTCCCCACCCCCACCGGCCGCCTCGACCCCGCCACCCTCACCGCCGCCCTCCCCGACGGCCCCACCCTCGTCGCCGCCACCGCCGGCACCACCGACGCCGGCCTCATCGACCCCCTCCCCGACATCGCCGCCCTGTGCCGAGACCGCGGCGCCCGCCTCCACATCGACGCCGCCTACGGAGGCGGCCTCCTCTTCAGCGACCGGCACCGCAACAAACTCACCGGCCTCGACGCCGCCCACACCGTCACCCTCGACCTGCACAAACTCGGCTGGCAACCCGTCGCCGCCGGACTCCTCGCCGTCCGCGACCCCGCCGACCTCCGCGCACTCCACCAACACGCCGACTACCTCAACGCCGACGACGACACCGACGCCGGCCTCCCCGACCTCCTCGGCCGCTCCCTGCGCACCACCCGCCGCCCCGACGTCCTCAAAATCGCCGTCACCCTCAAAACCCTCGGCAGACACGGCCTCGGCGCCCTCGTCGACCAGGTCTGCCAACGCGCACGGGAACTCGCCGCACTCATCACCGACCACCCCCACCTCGAACTCCACTCCCCGCCCACCATCAGCACCGTCCTCTTCCGCCCCACCCACGCCACCGACAAGACCGTCGCCGAGATACGCCGCCGCCTCCTCACCGACGGCCGCGCCGTCCTCGGCCGCGCCCGCCTCGACGGCCGCCTCTGGCTCAAGGCCACCCTCCTCAACCCCCACACCAGCCCCCACGACCTGGCCGCCCTCCTGAAAACACTGGAAGGGCACCAGGAAGCGCACACAAAAGGACACCCCCGCACATGAAACCCCAAGACCCCGACACCCCCCGCGACCTCGTCGGCATCGGCATCGGCCCCAGCAACCTCTCCCTCGCCGCCCTCGCCCACCCCCTCGCCGAACTCGACACCGTCTTCTACGAACAACGCCCCCACTTCGACTGGCACCCCGGCCTCCTCATCGACGGCGCCCGCGTCCAGGTCCCCTTCCTCGCCGACCTCGTCACCCTCGCCGACCCCACCAGCCCCTGGACCTTCCTCAACTACCTCAGAACCCGCGACCGCCTCTACCCCTTCTACTTCGCCGAGCAGTTCCACACCCACCGCGCCGAATACGACGCCTACTGCCGCTGGGTGGCCGACAACCTCCCCGGACTCCACTTCCACCACCAGGTCGACGCCGTCCGCTGGAACCCCGAACGCGACATCTTCGAAGTCGACTTCACCCAACTCGACACCGACGGAGAAGCCGAAGCCCTCGGACGCACCTACACCAGGAACGTCATCCTCGGCATCGGCACCGAACCCCACATCCCCGACCCCCTGCGCCCCCTCGTCGACACCCCCGGCGTCCCCGTCGTCCACGCCACCGACTACCTCACCCACCGCGACACCCTCCTCACCGCCGGACACATCACCGTCGTCGGATCCGGACAGTCAGGCGCCGAGATCTTCCTCGACCTCCTCCGAAGCCGCCCCACCGGCCGCGAACAACTCCACTGGATCGGCCGCACCCCCACCTTCGCCCCCATGGAGTACTCCAAACTCGGCCTCGAACACTTCACCCCCGACTACACCCGCTACTTCCACGCCCTCCCCGAACCCACCCGCGACCGCCTCGTCACCACACACTGGCAACTCCACAAAGGCATCGACGCCGGCACCCTCGCCGCCATCCACGACGAGCTCTACCGCCGCACCCTCCACGGCGGCTGGCCCGACGCCGTCCTCACCCCCGGCGTCCGCGTCCGCACCGCCGGCCGCATCGCCACCACCAGAATCGAACTCCACCTCGAACACACCGAACAGAACACCCGCTCCCGCCTCACCACCGACGCCGTCGTCCTCGCCACCGGCCACCGCGAACGCAACCTCGACCTCATCCTCGCCGGACTCGACCCCTACCTCCGCCGCGACAGCGCCGAACGCCCCCGCGTCGACGAACACTTCCGCCTCCTCCTCGACCCCTCCGTCACCGCCACCGGCTGCCACGCCTACGTCCAGAACGCCGAACGCCACACCCACGGCGTCGGCGCCCCCGACCTCGGCCTCGCCGCCCACCGCAGCGCCACCATCCTCAACACCCTCACCGGCAAGGAGAACTACCCCCTCCCCACCCGCACCGCCTTCACCACCTTCGGCCTCGAACCCACCCCACCCCGCCAGACCACCCACAGCACCACCATCGGCACCCAACGGGGAACCTTCGTACGCCTCAAAGACTGACCCGCCCGGACTGACCGTACGATGATCAGAGACGGTGACGAGAGAGGCCGAGGCCAACACATGGACCGCGAACTGACCATCGCGACAGAACTCGCCGCATGGGCCTCCGAACAGATCCGCCGCCCACGCGCCACCCACGACGACAGCGACATACGCCAGAAAGCCGGCCCCGCCGACATCGTCACCGCCACCGACGAAGCCGTCGAAACCCACGTCCGCGCCGTCCTACGCCGCGAATTCCCCGAATACGGCATCGAAGGCGAGGAACACGGCGTCCACCACGGCACACCCGGCGCCCCCCACTGGCTCATCGACCCCGTCGACGGCACCACCAACTACGCCCACGGCATCGGCTGGTGCTCCTTCTCCCTCGGCCTCGCCACCCCACAGGGCGCACCCCTGCTCGGCATCGTCGCCGACCCCTGGCGCCACGAGATCTACACCGCCACCAAAGGCGGCGGCGCCCACCTCAACGGCCACCCCATCCACGCCGCCACCCACACCACCCTCACCGGCCACACCTTCCTCACCGAATGGGCCGCCCACGCCCACTGGCCCGGCATGGACGACCTCCTGCGAGAACTCGCCGCCCGCCACTGCACCGTCCGGGTCATGGGCTCCACAGCCCTCTCCCTGGCCCAGGTCGCCGCCGGCCGCGCCACCGCAGCCGCCATCGGCGAATTCCACCCCGTCGACGGCCTGCCACCCCTGCTCATCGCAACGGAGGCGGGAGCCCTCGCCATCCCCGAACTCCCGCCCTACGACACCCCGCTGCTCCTCGTCGCCCCAGGCGCGGCAGCCGAGGCCACCGCCCTCTGGGAACGCACCGTGGTGCGCTAGAACACCGGCGTACCGTTCCGCGTCAGCCTCCAGTCCACCGACGCGAAGTCCGCCGGGTCCAGCACACCCTTCGCCGTCACCCACTCCGCGATCCGCGTCCGGATCTCCGTCGACTCCGACCACACCTCGGTCGCCGACGCCACAAACGGGAACGCGCCACCACCGTTCGCACGGTAGTTGTTCACCGCGAACACGAACTGCTGAGCATCGTCCAGCGCAGCGCCGTTGTACGTCAGATTCCTGATCCGCGACCCCGCCGCCTGCGCGACGTCGATCTCGTACGACAACCCCGACACATAGTCGTAGTTGTAGTCCGGCCGGTTGTTCGCATTCGTCAGCTTCTCCACGTCCACCACCGCGTCCACCGCCGTCTGCACGAAGTACTCCGCCGAATACTCCAGATACGCCTTCACCTGCGCACCCGTCAGCAACTTCGCCACCAGCGTGTTGTCGTACACATACAGACCCGACAGATCCCGGATCGTCACCTCACCCGCCGGAATCTCCGACGTGCGCGAGAACGGCGACGCCTGCGAGATCACCGGCAGCGAGGCATACGACGTACCCACCAGGGCCGCCTTCACCACGTCCTCCTGCACCCTCGTGATCAGATCGATGATCGGCGCGTCCTTGTACCGCGCGTCCACCGTCGTCAGCGTCTCGGTCGCCGTACCGACCACCTGATTGACGTACTCCACGACCTTCGCGTGCTCATCACCCAACAGCTTCGTGATCTTCGGATCGTCGGCCACCGTGTTCGAGTTCAACACCTTCGACGACACCGACTCGACAGACCACCGCCCCCGCTCCAGCACCAACTCGATGTCGAACAGCGACAACCGCTCCGCATACGCCAGCGGCTCCGACAACACCACCGTCTTCCCGGTCTTCGTGTTCGTGACCTTCAGCTCCGGAATCTCCACATGCGCATGCCCCACCAGAATCGCGTCGATCCCCGGCACCTGCTGCGCCACCAACGCCGCCGAGTTCTCCACATACGGCAACTGATCACCGTACGACGACGTCCCCGACGACCCCGAATGCGCCGACACCACCACCACATCCGCACCCATCGACCTCAGCTTCGGCACCCACTTCGCCGCCTGCTCCTCAAGCCCCGGGAACGCCAGCTTCCCCTGCACATACGCCTTGTCCCAGATCGCGATACCAGGATTGGTCAGACCGAGAACGGCGACCCTGACCGGCGGCGCACCCTTCACACAGAACGTCTTCATCACATACGGAGGAAACGCCGGCTTGAGCGTCTTGGCATCCACCGCGTTCGCGCCAAGCAGCGGAAAACGCAACTGCGACTCGAACTTCCGCAACGTCTCGATGCCGTAGTTGAACTCGTGGTTGCCCAGCGCCGCCGCGTCATACCCGATCGCGTTCATCGCCTGCGCCATCGGATGCACCGGACCACCCTTGGCAGTGATCGGATCCACCTTCGCGTAGTAATACGTCAGCGGAGTGCCCTGGATCGTGTCGCCCGCATCCAGCAGCAGCGTGTTCGCGCGCCCCTTCTCCGCCCGCACCTGGTTCACCAGCGTCGAGATCCGCGCCAGCCCCTGCGCGTTGCCCGCCGTGTCCCTGTACTCCGCGTTCTTGAAGTAATCCCAGTTGAAGACATGACCATGCAGATCCGTCGTCCCCATCACCGTCAGCGAGTACCGCTTCGGCTGCTTGGCGGGCTTCCCCGGCTTCTTCGCCTCGGTGGCCTGCGCCGCCGGAGCCGCAGCCGCACCCGCGATCGCCACCCCCGCCCCGGTCACGGCGGACTTCTTCAGGAACTTCCGGCGGTTCAACGGCATGTCTCGGGCTCCTAGGGGAATGGTCAACGACGCGCGTAGACAAACGCGCGTAGATTCTGACCCGCGCATGACCGACCGCAACAGGTCGCGAAGGTTTCGATCTGATGACCAGAACGCTCAACTCCGGCCCGGGAAACGGGAAACGCATGACAAGGTGGGGCGTATGACCTCCCCGCAGATCCAGCCGTACGGCACCCCCGACACCCCCCTCCTCGCGGTCCGCGGCGAGGCCGAACTCGAAACCGACCCCGACCTCGCCCGCATCGGCATCACCGTCACCGCCCGAGGCAAGGACCGCCGCACCACCCTCGACGACCTCACCCGCCGCAACGCCACCGTCGTCGAACTCGTGAAGTCCTACGGCGACGCCGTCGAGGACCTGTCGACAGGCGTGCTGTCCATCACCCCCGAACTCGGCCAGCACGGCCGGGGCGAACGCGTCCGCGCCTACCAGGGCAGCGTCCACCTCACCGCCGAGCTCACGGACTTCACCGCCCTCGGAGAACTCACCACCCGACTGGCCGACCTGGACCTGACCAGAGTCGACGGCCCCTGGTGGGCCCTGCGCACCGAGTCACCCGTCTACCGCCAAGCACGTCAGCGGGCGGTACGGGACGCCGTGCAACGCGCCAAGGAGTACGCGGAAGCCCTGGGCACGACGGTCGCCGCCCTGACCGAACTGGCCGACACCGGCACCGGCTCGGCCGCCGGGCAGCCCCGACGCGGCTTCGGCCGCCGTATGCGCCGCATGTCGGCAGCCGCCGAGGAGATCGAATCCGCACCCGAGCCCCTGGACCTCGAACCGCAGCGGATGCGGGTACAGGCGGAGGTACGCGCGCAATTCACGATGGTCCCACCGGCCCTGTGAATTCACCCGTATACGAAATGCTCATAAGAGCGGCACCCCGCACACTTAAACACTTGTCAACTACCTTTCACGCAAAGGTTGTTGGACAGTCATGCTCCCCCAATTCGCTACCGACCGGTAAGTCATAGGCTCGACACATGCGCCGAGCAAAAATCGTCTGCACCCTGGGCCCCGCCACCGACTCCTACGACCAGATCAAAGCCCTGGTCGACGCCGGAATGGACGTCGCCCGCCTCAACCTCAGCCACGGCACCCACGCCGAACACGAGGAGCGCTACCACCGCGTCCGCAAGGCCTCCGACGAAACCGGCCGCAGCGTCGGCATCCTCGCCGACCTTCAAGGCCCGAAGATCCGCCTCGGCCACTTCGCGGAAGGCCCCGTACTCCTTGAACGCGACGACACCTTCACGATCACGGTCGAGGAGGGCGTCGCGGGCGACCGCGCCCGCTGCGGCACCACATACGCCGGCCTGGCGACGGACGTCCGTACGGGCGAACGCATCCTCGTCGACGACGGCAAGGTCTGCCTCGAGGTCACCTCGGTCGACGGCCCCCGCGTCCACACCCGAGTGGTGGAAGGGGGCATCATCTCCGACCACAAGGGACTGAACCTCCCCGGTGTGGCGGTCTCGGTCCCGGCCCTCTCCGACAAGGACGAAGCCGACCTGCGCTGGGCGCTCCGCACCGGCGCCGACGTCATCGCCCTCTCCTTCGTCCGCAGCGGCAAGGACATCGAAGACGTCCACCGCATCATGGACGAGGAGGGGCGACGCCTCCCCGTCATCGCCAAGGTGGAGAAACCCCAGGCGGTCGAGGCCATCGACGACATCGTTGCCGCGTTCGACGGCATCATGGTCGCGCGGGGCGACCTCGGCGTCGAGATGCCACTGGAACAGGTCCCGATCGTCCAGAAGCGAGCGATCAAACTGGCGAAGCGCAACGCCAAGCCGGTCATCGTCGCCACCCAGATGCTCGACTCCATGATCGAGAACGCCCGCCCGACGCGCGCCGAGGCCTCCGACGTCGCCAACGCCGTCATCGACGGCACGGACGCGGTGATGCTGTCCGGGGAGACGAGCGTCGGCAAGCACGCGATCGACGTGGTCCGCACGATGTCGAAGATCGTCGAGGCGGCCGAGGAAGACATCCTGGCCAAGGGCCTCCCGCCCCTGACCGAAGCCAACAAGCCCCGCACCCAGGGCGGCGCGATGGCCCGCGCGGCAGCCGAAATCGGTGACTTCCTCGGCGCCAAGTTCCTGGTCGCCTTCACCCAGAGCGGCGACACAGCCCGCCGCCTGTCCCGCTACCGCAGCCCGATCCCCCTCCTGGCCTTCACCCCGGAACCGGCAACCCGCTCCCAGCTGAACCTCACGTGGGGCGCGGAGACGTTCCTGGGCCCGCACGTGGACTCCACGGACGCGATGGTCGACCAGGTGGACGAGCTGCTGCTGAAGTACGGACGGTGCGAGAAGGGGGACGTGGTGGTGATCACGGCCGGCTCGCCTCCGGGGGTGTCGGGCTCCACGAACCTGGTCCGAGTCCACCATGTGGGCGAGGACGACAGCCCGAAGTAGGGCGAGTCAGTGTTTGGGGCCGACGTGGGCGTCGAGTAGAGCGACGGAGGCCTTCTTGGCGACGGAGATGTTCTTGGCATTCGCCTGCTTCCATTCGACGCCCACGCTGTCGAGGGTCTTGGTGAAGAGACGGATGATGTCGCTCGACACGTTGGTGAAGAAGTAGCGGGGATACTCGTAGCGCTTCGGCTTGCCGGCGACAAGACGGGTCGTCCAATTGGTGAGGCGGCATCCGTCAGAGTGGATGAGGCCCCGGATGAAGTCCCAGGGGTGAGTGTCGACGATGTCCTGCTGCCAGGGTTCGAGGGCGATTTGGCGTTCATGCTTCTTGCCCGGGCCGTGCTGAGGAAAGAGACAGGGCCAGTGCTTGCTGGAGCTGGTCACTGCCACGTAGCCCACGTTCTGTACCCGGCAAACAGAGTTGTCTGGGTGTACGGCGCGAATTGCGGCCTCGCAGGCGTCGATGAGACCGGGCCATGCGTCGGCGCACGCGATGCGGAGGAAGTGGACACCCCTTCGGTGCTCGCTGATCCATCCATCACCGAGATAGAGGCCGAGTAGATAGGCGTAGGCGGCATCGTCGAGCGGGCGGCCATCACACCGGGGGCATTTCGGGGGTTGCTTTCCGGGACACGCTCCGCGTTTCGCCCGGTCTTCGTGGAGCCACTTGCCGATCGTGCCCGCTGGGATGTTGAGACGCCGGGCGACATCCGCGTTGCGTACACCGCCATGCAGCAGGGTGAGGGCCTTCTGCCGTACCTCAGTTCCATGAACAGCCATGCGGCAACTCTGTGTCACTGGTCGTGGCCGTGTGCAGCAAAAAGCGGAGGTTCACGAGAATGTGAGCCTCCGCTTTTTGAATGTGCCCGGTGTGGGATTCGAACCCACATGCCCGAAGGCACGGTGGTTTGAGCACCGCGAGTCTGACCAGATTCCTCCAACCGGGCAGGTCGTGGAACTCTCGGAAGTGTACCGGGTGACCGCGTGATGCTGCAGCTAGGTAGGCTCTAGGGGAGCAGCACCTGCCCGGCCCGTAACAAGGAGCCCCCGTGACCGCCCCCGAGTCGCCACAGCCCGTAGACGCGCCCGACGACGACAAGTCGCACGTGCCTCCGCTGACGACCCGTGTCGTCATCGCCGAGGACGAGGCCCTGATCCGGCTCGATCTCAAAGAGATGCTGGAGGAGGAGGGCTACAGCGTCGTCGGCGAGGCCGGTGACGGCGAGCAGGCGATCGAGCTTGCCCGCGAGCACCAGCCTGACCTGGTGATTCTCGATGTGAAGATGCCGAAGCTCGATGGGATCTCCGCCGCCGAGAAGATCGCGGAAGAGCGCATCGCCCCGGTGTTGATGCTCACCGCGTTCTCGCAGCGGGATCTGGTCGAGCGGGCCAGGGATGCCGGTGCGATGGCGTATCTCGTGAAGCCGTTCAGCAAGAGCGATGTCGTGCCGGCGATCGAGATGGCCGTCAGCCGCTTCAATGAGCTGAAGGAGTTGGAGAAGGAGGTCGCCGACCTCACGCTCCGGCTGGAGACGCGGAAGCTGGTCGACCGGGCGAAGTCCATCCTCCAGACGGAGTACGGGCTGACGGAGCCGGCCGCGTTCCGGTGGATCCAGAAGACGTCGATGGACCGGCGGATGTCGATGCAGCAGGTCGCCGAGGCCGTCATCCTGGACGCCGAGGAGAAGAAGGCCAACAAGGGGTAGAACCCCGTACGGCACAGACGACGAGGCCCGCGCCCGGAGAAGAAGGGGCGCGGGCCTCGTCGTAGCTGATGCTGCTTAGTCCTCGCCGAGGTAGGCCTTGCGGACGGACTCGTCGTGGAGGAGGTCCTGTCCGCTGCCGGAGAGGACGATCTTGCCGATTTCCATGACGTGGCCGTGGTCCGCGAGAGACAGGGCGGCCTGGGCGTTCTGCTCGATGAGCAGGATGGTGATGCCCTGGGACTTGAGTTCGGCGATGGTCGCCATGATCTTCTGCATCATGATGGGGGAGAGGCCCATGGAGGGCTCGTCCAGCATGAGGAGCTTGGGCTGGGACATGAGGGCGCGGCCCATCGCCAGCATCTGCTGCTCGCCGCCGGAGAGGGTGCCCGCAGCCTGCTTTCGGCGTTCGCCCAGGATGGGGAAGAGGTCGTAGGCGCGCTGGATGTCCTTCTCGATGCCCGCTTTGTCGCTGCGGAGGAAGGCGCCGAGGCGGAGGTTGTCCTCGATGGTCATGCGGGGGAAGATGTGCCGCCCCTCGGGGGAGTGGGCGAGTCCGAGGGAGACGATGTCGTGGGCGGCGGTCTTCTTGAGCGACTTGCCGTTGAACTTGATCTGCCCGCCGACGGGCTTCAACAGGCCCGAGAGGGTACGCAGAGTCGTCGTCTTGCCGGCGCCGTTGGTGCCGATGAGGGTGACGACTTCGCCGGCCTCGACCTTGAAGGAGATGCCTTTGACGGCCTCGATCTTGCCGTAGGCGACCCGGAGGTCCTCGACTTCGAGCAGTGCGGTCATCGGTCGTTCTCCTTGCCGGGCGCGGCGTCGGTCGGGGCCCCGGCGTTCGCCTCCGCGGCCTCGACTTCGGCGGCCTCCGCGGAACCGGGGGCACCCTCGAAGGGTTCGCCGAGGTAGGCGGCGACGACGCGTTCGTCGCCCTGGACGGTGGCGCTGTCGCCTTCGACGAGCTTCTCGCCCTGGACGAGGACGGCGACGCGGTCGCAGAGGTTGAAGATGAAGCGCATGTCGTGCTCGATGACGAGGACGGCGATGCCCTGGTCGCGGATGGCGAAGACGAGTTCCTCGGTGGTGCGGGTCTCCTGGGGGTTCATGCCGGCGGTCGGCTCGTCCAGGAGGAGCAGGCCGGGTTCGCTGGCCAGGGCTCGGGCGATCTCGAGCTTGCGCTGCTCACCGTAGGGGAGGTTGCGCGCGAGGTGGTCGGCCTTGCTGTCGAGTCCGACGAACTCGAGGAGTTCCATGGCGCGTTCGCGGGAGGCGGCCTCTGCCTTGTGGAAGGCGGGGAGGCGCAGGACGGCGGACCAGAAGCCTTCTTTGGTGCGGGTGTGGCGGCCGACGAGGACGTTTTCCAGGACGGTCATGTTGGCGAAGAGCCGGATGTTCTGGAAGGTGCGGGCGATGCCGGCGGCGGTGACCTTGAAGGATTTGGGCGGCAGGACGTTGCCTTTGTAGCGGACCTCTCCCTCGGTGGGGATGTAGAGGCCGGTGAGGCAGTTGAAGAAGGTGGTCTTGCCGGCGCCGTTGGGGCCGATGAGGCCGACGATCTCGCCGCTGTTGACGTGGAGGTCGACGTTGCGGACGGCGGTGAGGCCACCGAAGCGCATGGTGACGCCTGTTGCGTCGAGGACGCGCTCTCCGGCGGGGGCGACCTTGGTGGTGGTGTCGGTGGTCATGGTGGTCAGGCCCCTGCCTTGGTGAGGACGGTGGGCGCTTCCGCCTCTTCGTGGAACTCGAGCTGGCGGCGGCGGTTGGGGATCATGCCTTCGGGGCGGAAGCGCATCAGCAGGATGAGCGCGACGCCGAAGGCGAACAGCTGGTAGTCGCCCAGGAACTGGAGTTTGTTGGGGATGAGGAAGAGCAGTGAGGCGCCGATGAGGGGGCCGCCGATGGTGCCCATGCCGCCGAGGACGACCGCGGCGAGGAGGAAGGCGGAGTTGGGCGGGATGGGGCCGGCGAAGAGGTACTGCTCGGGGGTGACCGTGTAGGTGACGTGGGACTGCACGGTGCCGGCGAGGCCGGCGAGTGAGGCGCCGACGGCGAAGGCGATGAGTTTGACGCGGAAGCCGTTGATGCCCATGGCGAGGGCGGCGGTCTCGTCTTCGCGGATGGCGACCCAGGCGCGGCCGATGCGGGAGTCGCCGCTGCGTCGGAAGACGAGTACGACGACGGCGGTGATGATCAGCATCAGGAAGAAGTAGTTGGCGAAGCGGCCGATGTCGACGCCGAGGATGTTGTGGACGACTCCGAAGTCGAACCCGAGGATGTCGAGGTTCGGGATGGAGGAGATGCCGTTGGAGCCGTTGGTGATGTCGGGGCCTGAGGTGCCGTCGAGGTTGTTGGCGGTGATTCGGAAGATCTCTCCGAAGCCGAGGGTGACGATGGCGAGGTAGTCGCCGCGCAGTCGCAGGGTGGGGGCGCCGATGAGGACGCCGAAGACGAGCGAGGCGGCGGCGCCGACGAGTGCGGCGGCCCAGAAGGGGAAGTGCACGTCGAAGGGTGAGCTGGGGGAGCCGGAGACCATGGCGGCGGCGTAGGCGCCGACGCCGAGGAAGGCGACGTAGCCGAGGTCGAGGAGGCCGGCGAGGCCGACGACGATGTTCAGGCCGAGGGCGACGGTGGCGAAGATGAGGATGTAGACGCCGAGGGTCGCGTACTGGTCGTCGGTCTGGGTGAAGGGGAAGGCGGCTGCGGCGACGAAGGCGCCGCAGATGGTGATGTTCTGGTGTCGGGCGGTGATCTGGCTGGCTTGTGCGACGAGGCCGGCCTTGTTGAGGGCGGCGAAGCCGAAGCCGGCGGTGATCAGGAAGCCGACGAAGAGTTCGTCGTACTCGGTGCCGATGCCGTAGGTGAAGACGGTGAGGCCGAGGGCGAGGACGGCGACGATGATGAGGATTTCGGCGTAGGCGGGGAGCTGGCCGACGGGGCGGGGCGTGCTGGAGGTGAAGGCGGCCTTGGTGGTTTCCCACTTGTGGGCTGCCTTGTGCCTGGTGTGCTCCCACGAGGTGTCGTCGGGGTCGATCGGGTCGGGCGCGGGGTGTTCGAAGGGCAGGGAGAGTGCGCCGAGGAAGGCGGCGAGGCTGCCGATCGCGACGACGTAGGCGCCGGGTTCGAGGTTGACGACGCCGCCGAGGTCGGCGCTGATCGCGATGACCGTGTACCAGCTGGTGGCGAAGGTGGCGAGGGCGGCGAACTTGATGGCGCCGTCGGGGCCGGCGGGGGTGAGCCAGCCGAGGCCCTTGATGCCGTAGGAGGCGAGGCAGAAGAGGGTGGTGAGGGCGCCGCCGATGAGGACGAGGACCTGGAGGCCGCCGGGGTAGCCGTAGACGGTGAGGTCGCCGGGGAAGGCGGAGGTCCAGGTCCAGGCGAGGAAGGTGGAGATGATGGTGAGGACGGCGCCGCCGGTGGCGAGGGCGCGGCCGAGGTGTGGCGGGATGGCGATGAGGCCGGCCTGGGTGGTGGGGGTCTTGCCAGGGGTCTCGGGTGCGCTGGTCTGTGTCGTCATCGGTGTCACGCCCTGTCCGCGACGCGCTCGCCGAGCAGGCCCTGGGGCCGGAACAGCAGCACGAGGATGAGGAGTACGAAGGCCCAGACGTCGGCCCAGGCGTTGCTGCCGAACTTGTCCATTCCGGGGATGTCGGCGATGTAGGCGGTGGCGAGGGTTTCGGCGACGCCGAGGACGACGCCGCCGATCATGGCGCCGTAGATGTTGCCGATTCCGCCGAGGACGGCTGCGGTGAAGGCCTTGAGGCCGAGGAGGAAGCCCATGGTGAAGCTGATCTGGCCGTATTTGAGGCCGTAGGCGACGGCTCCGACGGCGGCGAAGGTGGCGCCGAGGGCGAAGGCGATCACGATGATGCGGTCGGTGTTGACGCCCATGAGCTTGGCGGTGTCGGGGTCCTGGGCGGTGGCCTGCATGCCGCGTCCGGTGCGGGTCTTCATGACGAAGTAGCCGAGGACGGCCATGCTGATGGGGGCGGCGATGAGCAGGAAGACGTCACCGGTCTGGATGGTGACGTCGCCGAGTGTGAAGGGGCCGCCGTCGATCTGGGGGAAGACGCGCGCGGACTTGGCCTCGGGGTACCAGGCCCAGACGGCCTGCTGGAGGGCGAGGGAGAGTCCGATGGCGGTGATGAGCGGGGCGAGGCGTGGTGCGGTTCGGAGGGGACGGTAGGCGAACCGTTCCGCTCCCACGGCGATGGTGACGGAGACCAGGACGGCGCCGACCAGCATGAGTGGCAGGGCGATGGCCATGGAGGTGCCGTCGGGCAGTATGTACACGTAGACCGTGAGAGCGCCGAACGCTCCGGTCATGAAGATCTCGCCGTGGGCGAAGTTGATGAGCTGGACGATGCCATAGACCATTGTGTAACCGATGGCGACCAGGCCGTACATGGATCCCAGTAGCAGGCCGTTGACCAGCTGCTGCGGCAGTTCGTTCACCGCATGTCCTCCGAGACGGTTCGGATGTTTCGACGGGGGCCGGATGTGAGTCCGCGCGGGGCGCCAGTGGAACAGCGCCCCGCGCGGCTCAGAGAGTGGTGCGGGAGGGTCAGCTGGCCGAGTAGGTGCCGGACTTGACGGCTGCCCAGGCACCGTCCTTGACGGCGTAGACGGTGAGCTGCTTGTTGGTGGCGTCGCCGTACTCGTCGAAGGAGACCTTGCCGGTCACACCGTCGAAGGAGACGTTCTGGGTGGCGGCGGTGATCTTCGCGCGGGCGTCGTCGGGGAGCTTGCCGTCGTTGTCCTCGACGACCTTCTTGACGGCCTCGATGATGGCCCAGGCGGAGTCGTAGGAGTAGCCGCCGTACGCGCCGTAGGCCTCCTTGTAGCCGCCGGCCTTGTAGTTGGCGACGAACTCCTTGGCGGAGTCGAGGGTCTCGACCGGGGCGCCGACGGAGGTGGCGAGGTCGCCGGTGGCGTCGGTGCCGGCGAGCTTGATGAAGTCCTCGGCGTAGATGCCGTCGCCGCCGATGAGCGGGATCTTGGCGCCGGCGGCCTTGATCTGCTTGCTGAGCGGGCCGGCCTGCGGGTACTCGCCGCCGTAGTAGACGGCTTCGGCGCCGGAGTTCTTCACCTCGGTGGCGACGGCGGAGAAGTCCTTGGAGTCCGGGTTGATGTGCTGGGTGCCGACGACGGTGCCGCCGAGCTTCTTGTACTCCTCGGTGAAGGTGCCCGCGAGGCCGGCGCCGTAGGTCTTCTTGTCGTCGATGACGAAGACCTTCTTCTTCTTGGCGTCGTTGTAGACGTACTGCGCGGCGAAGGGGCCCTGGATGGCGTCCGTGGTCGCGGTGCGGAAGTACGACTTGTACGTGCGCTTCTTGGAGGTCTGCCAGTCGGTGCCCTGGGTGAGCGCCGGGTTGGTGTTGGCCGGGGAGACCTCGACCAGGCCGGCGTCGTCGAAGACCTTCTGCATCGACTCGGCGACGGAGGAGTTCAGCGGGCCGACCACGCCGAGGACGCTCTTGTCGGCGACCAGGGAGACGGCGTTCTGCTGGCCGGAGGAGGGCTGCGCCTGGTCGTCCTTGGAGACGACCTTGAAGGTGATGCCGTCGACGTACTTCTCCTTGTTCGCCGTTTTGGCGGCGAGGTCGACGGAGTTCTTGATGCCGAGGCCCAGTGCGGACAGGTCGCCGGTGAGCGGGGCGTCCACGCCGATGGTGACGGTGGTGCCGCCGCTGTCGGAGCCCTTGTCGTCACTGTCGCGCGAACCGCAGGCGGTGAGAGTGAGCGCTCCGGCGGACAGCGCGGCGGTGATGGCGATGAGCGAACGTTGACGCACGTTCCAGTCCTTTCCGTGGGCGGCCCTCCCCCCTGGAAGGGGCCGAGTACTGCGCTGGGCCGAGGAGTTGTCCAATTCAGCCGCGCGGTCACTGGGCGTGACTCTAGGCGCGTGGAGGTTACGGGGAGGAGGGTCTGGCCGATGATGTGACGCTCTTGTTATGACACGAGGTTATGCAGAGCGGTACTTGGTGGGTGGAACGGTCGAATTCAGGCCGATTCGCCCTGTCCGCATGCTGAGAACGCGCAGGACGAAGCGTGGTCGGTTCAGGCGTCTCGGGCGTTTTGGTGATTACGTGAAATCGTTGCTACAGGCGACCTGCAGGGCCTGGGAGAGGTCGTGCGCATAGCGTGAACCGAGGATGAAACTCTGCACCTGTATTGCGCGTGCATTACGTAGAGTTACGTCCAGGAAAGGGAGCCCGGCATTCTCCGGCACTTTCCCGCAATCCGTCACCTGCATGGTGACGACGATCGTGTGGGCCGATCCCGCCCTGGTCCGGAACGGAGGGCGCGGGTCCGCGGTCAGCGAGAGCCCCGCGTAGGGCTGGCTCACCCGGGTCACCGTGACCGGGGGGCCGGTCTCCACGCCGAACAGCACCTCGAAGGCGAACGTCCGTGGCCCGGTGCCGGGCGGCACGGTGTGTCCGCCGAGATAGGCGACGTCGACGGCCTGGGCGGGGAACGGCGGTTCGGGGGTGTCAGGTTGGCGGGGCTGGGGTCGGGTCGCGTAGAGGTAGGTGCCGCCCGCGAGGACGAGCACGGCGGTGAGGGCGGCGAGTGTGGCGCGTCGGTGGGCGCGGTAGAGACGCGTGAGCCGGCGGCCGTGTGCCGGGGGCAGGGACGGGTTCGGCGCCGGGGTGATCTCGGGGGCGGCGGTGTCCCACGCGCTGGTGCCCTCGCCGGGCTCGACCGGGCCGACGCCGCTCACCGTCGACGGCCCTTCACTGCCAGGGGCCTTCGCCGGGGCCGCCCGGGCGGTACCGGCCGGCGCGGCCCTCGCGGGAGTTGACCGGAGGCGGTTGTCGGTGTGCCCGGTGCGCCCAAGGTGCCCACGGGCAACGCCGGTCCGAGCAGCCGTGCCACCGCCGCGTGTGCCCCTGGGGGCCCTCCCGCTGTCATGCCCCGACGCTAGGGCGCCGGGGCGGCGGGGGCAACGGGCATCCCGTGTTCCGCTCCCTCGCTGCGTGGTCAGCCGGCCGCGTTGGCGTCCCGGAGCAGACAGGTCAGCCGGGCGGTGCACACCCGCCGCCCCTGCTCGTCGCTGATCACGATCTCGTACGTCGCCGTCGACCGCCCCCGGTGCACGGGTGTGGCCACACCGGTCACCAGGCCGGAGCGGGCGCCGCGGTGGTGTGTGCAGTTCAGGTCGACGCCGACGGCCAGCTTCGAGCTGCCGGCGTGCAGCATGGAGCCGACCGAGCCGAGGGTCTCGGCGAGCACCGCGGAGGCGCCGCCGTGCAGCAGGCCGTAGGGCTGGGTGTTGCCCTCCACCGGCATGGTGCCGACGACCCGGTCCGCCGAGGCCTCGACGATCTGGACGCCCATCCGGGCGCCGAGGTGTCCGGCGGAGAACAGGGCCGGGAGGTCGACGCCGAGTGCGGCGTACTCGTCGATGACCTCTTGCGGGAACTTCACATGCTGCTGCTCGCCCATGGGCCCTGCTTCCGTTCGTCGGTCCGACTCAAGCGACGACTGAGCAAACGCTCAGTCGGTCGACGATTGTTCCAGACGGACCACGACGGACTTGCTGGCCGGGGTGTTGCTCGTGTCGGCGGTGGCGTCCAGCGGCACCAGGACGTTGGTCTCCGGGTAGTACGCGGCTGCGCAGCCCCGCGCGGTCGGGTAGACGACGACCCGGAAGCCGGGCGCCCGCCGCTCCACGTTGTCCCGCCACTCGCTCACCAGGTCCACGTACGAGCCGTCCGCGATCTTCAGCTCGCGCGCGTCCTCGGCGTTGACCAGGACGACCCGGCGGCCGTTGGTGATGCCCCGGTAGCGGTCGTCGAGGCCGTAGATCGTGGTGTTGTACTGGTCGTGCGAGCGAATCGTCTGGAGCAGCAGACGGCCCTCGGGCAGCCGGGGGTACTCGACCGGCGCGGCGGTGAAGTTGGCCTTGCCGGTGGCCGTCGGGAAGCGGCGCTCGTCGCGCGGGGCGTGCGGGAGGGTGAAGCCGCCCGGCTTGGCCACGCGCGCGTTGAAGTCCTCGAAGCCGGGGATCACGCGTGCGATCCGGTCGCGGATCGTCGCGTAGTCCTTCTCGAACTCCTCCCAGGGCACCGTGCTGTCCTCGCCCAGCACCCGGCGGGCCAGCCGGCAGACGATGGCCGGCTCGGACAGCAGGTGGGCGCTCGCGGGCGCCAGCCGGCCGCGTGAGGCGTGCACCATGCCCATGGAGTCCTCGACGGTCACGAACTGCTCCGTGTTTTTCCCGTTCGGGCTGACCTGGAGATCGCGCTCGGTGCGCCCCAGGGTGGGCAGGATCAGCGCACGGGCGCCTGTGACGACGTGCGAGCGGTTGAGCTTCGTCGAGACGTGCACGGTCAGCCGGGCGCGTCGCATGGCGGCCTCGGTGACGTCCGTGTCCGGGGTGGCCGACACGAAGTTGCCGCCCATGGCGAAGAACAGCTTCGCCTCGCCGTCGCGCAGGGCGCGGATGGCGCGTACGACGTCGAGGCCGTGCTCGCGCGGCGGCGCGAAGCCGAACTCCTTCTCCAGGGCGTCCAGGAAGGCCGGGGCGGGCCGTTCGAAGATGCCCATGGTGCGGTCGCCCTGCACGTTGGAGTGGCCGCGGACCGGGCACACGCCCGCGCCCGGGCGGCCGATGTTGCCGCGCAGGAGAAGGAAGTTGACGACCTCGCGGATGGTGGGCACCGAGTGCTTGTGCTGGGTGAGGCCCATGGCCCAGCAGACGATGGTGCGCTCGGAGGCGAGCACCATGCGCAGGGTCTGCTCGATCTCCGCGCGCGTGAGGCCGGTCGCGGTGAGCGTCTCCTCCCAGTCGGCGGCGCGGGCCGCCGCGGCGAACTCCTCGAAGCCGTGGGTGTGTTCGTCGACGAAGGCCTGGTCGACGGCGTCGGGCGCTTCGAGGATCAGCTTGTTGAGGAGCCGGAAGAGGGCCTGGTCGCCGCCGAGGCGGATCTGCAGGAACAGGTCGGTGAGGGCGGCGCCCGCGGTGAGCCCCTTGGCCGTCTGCGGGTTCTTGAACTTCTCCAGGCCGGCCTCGGGCAGCGGGTTGACGCTGATGATCTTCGCCCCGGCGGCCTTGGCCTTCTCCAGGGCGGAGAGCATGCGCGGGTGGTTGGTGCCCGGGTTCTGTCCGGCGACGATGATCAGGTCGGCCTGGTACATGTCCTCCAGGAGGACGCTGCCCTTGCCGATGCCGATGGTCTCCGACAGGGCCGAGCCGGAGGACTCGTGGCACATGTTGGAGCAGTCCGGCAGGTTGTTCGTGCCGAGCTGGCGCGCGAAGAGCTGGTAGAGGAACGCGGCCTCGTTGCTGGTGCGGCCCGAGGTGTAGAAGACGGCCTCGTCGGGGGAGGCGAGCGCGGCGGTCTCCTCGGCGATGATGTCGAAGGCGCGCTGCCAGTCGACCGGTTCGTAGTGCGTGCCGCCCTCGGGGAGGTACATGGGGTGGGTGAGCCGCCCCTGCTGGCCCAGCCAGTAGCCGCTGCGGCCGGCCAGGTCGGCGACGGGGTGGGCGGCGAAGAACTCCGGGGTGACCCGGCGCAGCGTGGCTTCCTCCGCCACCGCCTTCGCGCCGTTCTCGCAGAACTCCGCGGCGTGCCGGTGGTCCGGCTCCGGCCAGGCGCAGCCCGGGCAGTCGAAGCCGTTCTTCTGGTTGACGCGCAGCAGGGTCAGGGCGGTGCGCTTCACGCCCATCTGCTGCTGAGCCATGCGCAGGGAGTGACCGACGGCCGGCAGCCCTGCCGCGACATGCTTCGGCTCGCCGACTCGCGGCGCGTCCTGCACCGGGTCCGCCTTGGGCGGCTTGCTCGCCATCGCACGCTCTCCTTCACCGTCGACCTGCCGAGACCGCGATACACCCTCGACTCCCGTCCGATCCTCGCACGCGACACCGACAACAATCACGGCCCACCTGCCACGGACCACACGCACTGAGGATGCACACCGCTGCCCTCCCGGGCGGGCGAAGGGGCACGGGCGGGGGTGTGGGCCGGGTGCGGGGGCCTGGGCGGCGGACACGGGTGCGGGCGCCGGGCGCAGTGCGTGCGGGGAGCGGGGGAGCGGGGGAGCGGAGCCCGTGGCCGACGAGGCCCGCCGATTCCGGGAGGGCCGCGCCCGCCGCCGGCCCGAGCGCCGCCGGCCCGAGCGCCGCCGGCCCGAGCGCCACCGGTCCGATCGCCGTGGGTCCGAGTGGCGTCGGGCTGCCGGCGTGGGGCTGAGCGTCGTCGGGCCGCTGCCGTGGGGCTGAGCGCCGTCGGGCTGCCGGCGTGGGCCGGTCGCCATGTCCGGTCACCGTGGGCTGACGCTGTTGGGCTGCCGCCCTGGGGTCGGTGGCCGTGGGCGGGGCGCAGCCGGGGGCTCGGTTGCCGGGCGCTGGGGTCGGAGTGTCAGTGGGGCGTGGCAGGATCGGGGGCGTGGCAGAGACAGCAGCGAAGAAGACCGAGACCTCCCCCGGCGGCAGCCGGCCCCGCCTGATGCTCATGGACGGGCACTCGCTGGCCTACCGCGCGTTCTTCGCGCTGCCCGCGGAGAACTTCACCACCGCGACGGGCCAGCCGACGAACGCGATCTACGGCTTCGCGTCGATGCTGGCCAACACCCTGCGTGACGAGGCGCCCACGCACTTCGCGGTCGCCTTCGACGTCTCCCGCAAGACCTGGCGCTCCGAGGAGTTCACCGAGTACAAGGCGAACCGCTCGAAGACCCCGGACGAGTTCAAGGGCCAGGTCGAGCTGATCGGCGAGCTGCTGGACGCGATGCACGCGCAGCGCTTCGCGGTGGACGGCTTCGAGGCCGACGACGTCATCGCCACGCTCGCCACCGAGGCCGAGGCCGAGGGCTTCGACGTGCTGATCGTCACCGGCGACCGGGATTCGTTCCAGCTGGTCACCGAGCACACGACCGTGCTGTATCCGACGAAGGGCGTCTCGGAGCTGACCCGGTTCACTCCGGAGAAGGTCGTCGAGAAGTACGGGTTGACCCCTGCCCAGTACCCCGACTTCGCGGCGCTGCGCGGCGACCCGTCCGACAACCTCCCGGGCATCCCCGGCGTCGGTGAGAAGACGGCCGCGAAGTGGATCAACCAGTTCGGTTCGTTCGCGGAGTTGGTCGAGCGGGTCGAGGAGGTCAAGGGCAAGGTCGGTCAGAACCTGCGCGACCACCTGGAGACGGTGAAGCTCAATCGCCGGCTCACCGAGCTGGAGCGGCGCGTGGAGCTGCCGAAGTCGGTCACCGACCTGGAGCGGGCGCCCTACGACCGCACGGCCGTCGCGATGGTCCTGGACACCCTGGAGATCAGGAACCCCTCGCTGCGCGAGCGGCTGCTGGCCGTGGACCCGGGCGGCGTGGAGGCCGAGGCGGCCCCCATCGACACCGCGGGCGTGGAGCTGGACGGCGCGGTGCTGGGCACCGGTGAGCTGTCCGGCTGGCTCGGGGAGCACGGCACGCAGACGCTGGGCGTCGCCACGGTGGACACCTGGGCGCTGGGCTCCGGCTCCGTCGCCGAGGTGGCGCTGGCCGCCGCCGGGGGGCCGGCCGCCTGGTTCGACCCCTCGCAGCTGGACGAGGCCGACGAGCGCGCGTGGGGCGACTGGCTGGCCGCCGAGGACCGGCCCAAGGTCCTGCACAACGCCAAGGGCGCGATGCGGGTCTTCACCGAGCACGGCTGGAGCGTCGCCGGTGTCTCCATGGACACCGCGCTCGCCGCCTATCTGGTCAAGCCGGGCCGCCGCTCCTTCGACCTGGACGCCCTGTCCCTGGAGTACCTGAGCCGCGAGCTGGCCCCCGCGGCCACCGCCGACGGCCAGCTCGCCTTCGGCGCGGACGAGGGCGCCGAGGCCGAGGCCCTGATGGTGCAGGCCCGCACCATCCTCGACCTGGGTGAGGCGTTCCGCGACCGGCTGGAGGAGGTCGGCGCGGCGGACCTGCTGCGCGACATGGAGCTGCCCACCTCGGCCCTGCTGGCCCGCATGGAGCGGCACGGCATCGCCGCCGACCGCGCCCACCTCGAGGCGATGGAGCAGATGTTCGCGGGCGCCGTCCAGCAGGCCGTGAAGGAGGCGCACGCGGCTGCCGGGCACGAGTTCAACCTGGGCTCGCCCAAGCAGCTCCAGGAGATCCTCTTCGGTGAACTGGGCCTGCCGAAGACCAAGAAGACGAAGACCGGTTACACCACCGACGCGGACGCCCTGGCCTGGCTGGTCGGCCAGACGGACAACGAACTGCCGGTCATCATGCTGCGCCACCGCGAGCAGGCGAAGCTGCGCGTCACCGTGGAGGGCCTGATCAAGACGATCGCCCCCGACGGCCGTATCCACACCTCGTTCAACCAGACGGTCGCCGCCACCGGCCGGCTGTCGTCCACGGACCCGAACCTGCAGAACATCCCGGTCCGTACGGACGAGGGCCGGGCGATCCGCCGCGGCTTCGTCGTCGGCGAGGGCTTCGAGTCCCTGATGACCGCCGACTACAGCCAGATCGAACTGCGCGTCATGGCCCACCTCTCCGAGGACGAGGGCCTGATCGAGGCGTTCACCTCCGGCGAGGACCTGCACACCACGGTCGCCTCCCAGGTCTTCACGGTCGACGCGGACCACGTGGACGCGGAGATGCGGCGCAAGATCAAGGCGATGTCCTACGGCCTGGCGTACGGCCTGTCGGCGTTCGGTCTCTCCCAGCAGCTGAACATCGACGCGGGTGAGGCCCGGGGCCTGATGGACACCTACTTCGAGCGCTTCGGCGGAGTCCGCGACTATCTGCGCCGGGCTGTCGACGAGGCGCGGGCCACGGGCTACACGGCGACCCTGTTCGGCCGCCGCCGCTACCTCCCCGACCTCAACAGCGACAACCGCCAGCGGCGCGAGGCGGCCGAGCGGATGGCCCTCAACGCGCCCATCCAGGGCACCGCGGCGGACATCGTCAAGATCGCCATGCTCAAGGTGGGCGACGCGCTGCGGGCGGCGGACCTCACCTCCCGCATGCTGCTCCAGGTCCACGACGAAATCGTCCTGGAGATCGCCCCCGGCGAGCGCGCGGCCGTGGAGGAGCTGGTCCGCCGCGAGATGGCCGACGCGGTCCACCTCAGGGCCCCGCTCGACGTCTCGGTGGGCGTCGGCCCGGACTGGGAGTCGGCAGCGCACTAGCCTCCGGCGGCGGAACGGAGGCCCCCGCACGGCACCGGGGGCCTCCCCGCACCCCTCCTCCGCCGCGACCTGTATCCGGGCAACCAGGCCGTACGGCCCACCGGCCGGATGATCCTCTACCACCTGTCCGACCTGCGACTGCGGGTCGGCAACGCCACCGACCCGCCCACCATCGTCATCAGCCGAGGCATCCAGCTCCGCCTCCTCGGCCTACTCGGGGAACCAACACATCCCCGCTGGCCAGAGACCTCAATGGATTACCCGTGAAGGGCCTTGGGGGCGAAGTAGTGGCCTGCGTCGATGTCGGCGATGAGGCCGGGGTGGGCCGGCTCCCAGCCGAGGAGCTCACGGGTGCGGGCGCTGGAGGTGAGGTTGTCGAGGCCTATGAAGGCGGCGAGGAACTGGAAGTAGTCGGGCACTTCCTCGGCGGGGACGGACTTGGCGGGGACGTCGAGGTTGCGGGCGATGGCCTCGGCGATCTCGCGCAGCGGGATGCCCTCGTCGCCGACGGCGTGCAGGCGGGAACCTGCGGGGGCCTTCTCCAGCGCGAGGCGGAACAGGCGGGCGGCGCCGAGGGTGTGGCCGGCCGGCCAGCGGTTGGCGCCGTCGCCGGGGTAGCCGGAGTAGCCCTTGGCGCGGGCGAAGCCGATCAGCGCGGGGGTGAAGCCGTGATGGTCGAGGTCGCTGTGCACCAGCGGAGGCAGCCGCACGGCCGAGGAGCGCACGCCGCGCTCGGCCATCGCGATCACCGCGTTCTCGGTGTCGATCCGCGGCCCGGCCGGTAGGAAGTCGGCCTCGGTGCCTGCCCGTCCGCTGATGCCGCCGAGCGCGAGCATCAGCGTGCCCGAGGCGATGACGAGCGGTTTGCCGGTGCCGGAGCCGGCCAGCGCGTCGCCCATCGCCTCGACGGCGCGCCGGTCGGCGTCCACAGCGTCGAGGAAGGCACCGGAGCGCATCGCCTCGTGCTTGAACGCGAGATGGATGACGCCGTCCGCGGAAGCGGCGGCCTCGCGCAGGCCGTCGAGGTCGTCCAGGTCGCCGCGGCGGACCTCGGCCCCGAGCGCGGCGACCGCCGCGGCGGAGGAATCGGAGCGGGCCAGGCCGGTGACGTGGTGGCTGGCGGCGAGCAGCTCCGGGATGACCGCGGAGCCCAGGTGGCCGGAAGCGCCGGTGACGAATACGCGCATGAGAGAAACCTCCAAAGAGCTGACCGTCCCGGTGCCGCCGCGCGGGTGCGGGGGCGGAACGCATCAATGACACTTGGTGTCATCACCCTAGCAAGTGACGACACCAGGTGTCATCACTAGGATGGGGGCATGGGTCGATGGGAGCCGAACGCGCGCGGCCGCCTGGGGCGGGCGGCGATGGAGCTGTACGTGGAGCGCGGCTTCGACCGCACCACGGTCGCGGAGATCGCCGAACGGGCCGGCCTGACGAAGCGGACCTTCTTCCGCCACTACGCCGACAAACGCGACGTGCTGTTCGCCGGCATGGCCCCGCTGCGGGAGGTGGTCGTGCGCGCGGTCGCCGAGGCGCCGGCGTCACTGACCCCCTTCGCGGTGGTCTCCCTGGGGCTCGAGACGGCGGCAGAGATGATCCAGGAGCGGCCCGAGGACGTGAAGATGCGTCAGGCCGTCATCGATGTGCATCTCGAACTGCAGGAACGCGAGTTGGTCAAGCTCGCCGCGCTCGCCCGGGACATCGCCGCGGCGCTGCGAGGGCGCGGACTCGACGCGTGGCTCGCGCGCCTGGTCGCGGAGGCGGGCATGGCCGCATTCCGGGTCGCGTTCGCCCGCTGGATCGCGAACTCCGCGGAGGGGCCGCTGACGCAAGTCGTCAGGGAGTCGATGGAGGAGCTGGCGGCGACCATCGCAGAGGGTTGAGCCAGTGCCATGGACTGTCACCTCTATGAAGCCGCTTCCCAACTGGCCTGGTTGACTGTGTCCCCCGCATTCGGTTGACGTATGCAGTCGTTCGTCACTCCGTGGAATCATCGGCAGCCGGGCGGTTGCGGATCTCTGCGAAGGTGGTGGGCGGGCATGGCGGCCGGCTGGGAGTGAGACGACGCGTTGTTCTCGGATACTGCCGCCTATTACCAGCACGGGAGGCTTCTGGATGAATCGTGACCTGGTGGCGGCAAACCATCCGGGACATGCTCCAGCCCGGCGGGGCGCTGGTGCACATCTCGGACTTGAAGACTCAGGCCCGAGCCGTCGACGATCCTCCGTATCCGGCGGTGCCCTACGCGGCGATCGAGGAGCAGCCCCTCTTCCGCAGGCCACCCATTCGTGAAGATCAACCGGTAACAATGAGTCGCCACTGGGCACGGTGCGCCCTGCGATCCGACGAGCCCGGATGGCCCGCTACGGGGTGCTGACGCGGTTCTCGTACTCGCGGCGGGCCTTGCGCTGTGCCGGGACCGCCGAGGTTCCTGGGCGCAGGGTATAGCCCTGGCCGCGCCGTACGGTGACGCCCTGGTCGAGCGTGGCACGCTCGGCGGGCTTCAGGTCGGCCGCGCGGAGGAAGTCGGCGACCTTGCCAGGCATGTCGAGGGCGACCGCCAGCTCCGGGGCCGGGGCGTCCGGAGCAGCGGCCGTGTACTCGGGCAGGAGGTCGGCGACGGCGGTTCGGATGGCGCCGCGGCTGACGTCGTGGTCGCGGGCGAGGGCGGCGATGGAGCGGCCTTCCAGATACGCGGTGCGCACGGCGTCCACCTTCCTCGCCACTACGGCCGGGCGGCGGCCGCCCTTGTTGCCCTTGGCCTCGGCCGCCCTCAGCCCGTCGTAAGTCAGTTCGCGCTGGAGGTCACGCTGGAGGTCCCCGGCGGCGGCGAGGGTCTGCCCCATGAACTTCACGGTGGACAGCAGCTCCCGGTGCCGCGGACACCGCTGTTGGCGATTCCCCGAGTCGACACAGAGGTGCGGCTCGTCCGGTGCGGCACGCGTCAACGCAGGTTCGAGTCAGCCGATGGAGGAGATGCCGCCCTCGCGGGCGTCGAGTAGCTCGTCCCAGTGCTCGGCAGCCCATTGGCACGCGGCGGCCAGCGGCTCCAGCGTGCTGCGGCCCAGCGGTGTCAGCGCGTACTCCACCCGCAGTTTCGGGTCGGCGTGCACGGTGCGTGACACGAACCCGTTCCGCTCCAAGCCGCGGAGCGACTGGGTGAGCGCCTTCGGGGTGACGCGACTCAGTGGTACGCGGAGTTCGGAGTATCTGCGCGGGCCGTCGTCCAGGCAGCGGAGGACCATGGATGCCCATTTGTCACCGAAGCGGAAAGGCAGCAGCGCGGACGGGCACAGCTCGTCGAACAAGTCGGGTGGCAGCGGTGGCCGTTGCGTCATTGAGGGTCTCCCGTCTCAGGTCTTGGTATCCAGTTGGTGACCGACCCTCTGGATATCTTCTGGAGCATCGACTCAACGGGAGGTATTCCGACGATGGGCAGGATCGTGGTTGTCGGGGCGGGTGGCTGCTCGACAGCCTCACCGATTCGCACCCGTCCTCCTCTGGCCGGGAGGAAGTCGGCTTGCCGCACCTCAAGTCAACGTCAGATTTGCAGTAACGGGCATCGAATGAACACCGTTATTTCGACCTATAAAGGTAAGGCAGGACATTATGCGTGCAGCCCGCTTCCATGAATACGGCGGAGCGGAGAGCCTGGTGATCGAGCAGGCCTCCGACCCCCACCCCGGACTTGGTGAGATCCGTGTCCGCGTCGCGGCGGCCAGCGTCAATCCCATCGACTGGAAGCTGCGCGCCGGCACCCTGCACCAGCTGATTCCCCTGGAGCTACCCGCCATCCCCGGGCGCGACGCCGCCGGCGTGGTCGACGAAATCGGTGACGGAGTGCAGGGGGTGAGCATCGGCGACCGCGTCTTCGGGCTGGGCGGTGTCACCGGCGCAACCGCAGAGCTGGTCATCCTCTCAGCCTGGGCCCACGCCCCCGACACGTGGAACGATGAGCAGGCCGCGGGCGCCGGCCTCGCGTCCGTGACCGCGATGCGTGGCCTGCACGCGCTCGGCTCCCTGGCGGGGCGCACCCTTCTCGTCGAGGGCGCCGCCGGAGGCGTGGGCGGCGCGGCAGTCGAGATAGCTGTGGCACAAGGTGCCACCGTGATCGGGACAGCCAGCGAACGCAACCACGAGTTCCTCACCTCTCTCGGCGCCGTTCCCACCACCTACGGCCCCGGCCTCGCGCGGCGCCTCTCCGCTCTCGCTCCGCACGGCGTCGACATCGCGCTCGACACCGCGGCCTCCGGATCCCTGGACGACCTCGTCGCGATCACGGGCGACCCGACACGCGTCGCGACGGTCGCCGACCACGCAGGCGGGCAGCGCCTGGGCACGCATGTGGTCAACGCGGAGAACGACTCCACCCTCCTGTCCGCGGCCGCGGAACTGGGCCGGCAAGGCCGCTACACACCCCGTATCGAACAGACCTACCCCCTGGAGCGGATCGCCGACGCCCACGCGCACGCCGAGCGCGGACGCACACGCGGAAAGATCGTGATCTGCATCTGACTCGCCGAAGCGGCGGATGTGCTCGGTCAGGTACGGCGAGATGCGGGCCAGGTCGTCGGGGTCGACGACGTGGCCCTCCTCCTGGACCTGGCGGACGATCTCGGCGATGTCGAGGGCGTTGTGGAAGATCACCGCGTTTCGTGAGCAGCGCGTTGAACTTCGCGGTCTTCTCCTGTTCGACTGGGTCGTTGTCGGTGATGACGCCGCCTTGGCCAAAGCCGATCCACTGGGAGAAACCGTTGAATGCCTCGGCCTTGTCCGTCGCGGCGGTCACCCGCCGGCGCAGCGGGGCATCGGAGAGGTAGCGCAGCAGCTGCGATGACGTTGCGGCCCGGCTCCCCGGACAAGGCGTCGATGTGTACGTACTCGGCGCTCTTCGACGGCCGGTAGAAGGTCAGGTCCTTCCAGTTCCGGATTCTGGGCATGAGGTCGAAGCCCAGCAGATGGGCCAGCGTGAAGACAGGGAAGCTCTGGCCCTGTGTGTCCGCGTGCACGGTGGTCGGCTTCACCTCGGAGGTGTTCTTGAGCAGGCCCTCGATGATGTCGACGGCCTCCCATACCCCGCGTGTCCATGTGGGTGCCGTCCGCGGCGGCCGTGGAACCGTCGCCCCACGCCTGTGAGATGTCCGGGCGGGCGTGCGCGTTGACCAGGTCGGCGATCGCCTCGTTCAGGGGCGGGATGGAGAAGTGACGGGTTCGTGGCCAGCGACAGTTCGTGCCCGCTCACGCCCGGGATGTGCCGGGCGGCCTCGTAGGGGCCCATGTTGGTGCCCTTCACGAAGATGGTGATCACGTACCGGCCGAAGGGGTCCTTCAGTTTCGGCTCGTTGCCGGACGCGGGCCCGAAGCGGCGCCACCACTCCACCCAGTACGCCGTGCGGGAGATGATCCCGATCAGCGAGCGCTCCGGCATCCGGGCCTTGATCTCCTGCTCCAGAGCCTTCGCCGCGGCCCACTCGACCTCGTCGCGGCTCGGCGCGAAGAACAGATGCAGCTCATGCGCGGTGATCAGCCGCTTGAACCGCGGATACGCGGTCCTCTCAATCGAGGTCAAAGCCCACCCCGCCCCAGACGAAAGCCAACGTCACCACCAACGACACTGGGTCGTGCCCCATCTTGAATTGAGGCGCTCCTAACGGGTGACCCGCGAAGTACGGAGCTAGTCCCCCGGGCCGGCACCTGGCGCCGGTGGGCCGGCTGCGCCGACCCCGCCCAACCCGCCGTATCGACGTCTTCGTCGTGCCCGTACGTCCGCTCAGCGAACGCCCTGACGGCTCTGCCCGGCGGTGACGGCGGGGGCGTCCGGGGCGGCGGGACGCCGTACGCGCACGCCGACGGCGTACAGGAGCAGGCCGAGCACCAGGCCCGCGCCCGCGCCGAAACACAGGGTGGGGATCAGCTCCCAGAGTCTGGCGTCCCGCGGCCCCCAGTAGTCCCACCAGCGGGTCGCCCGCCGTACCGCGCCGACCAGTGCGCAGGCGCCGATCACCATCCCGGCCGCCCACCGGTCCCGCCGCGACAGCAGGGGCACCCCGACCGGCTCGGTGTCCGGTGCCCGGCGCACGGCGTGTGTCACGAACGCGGCGATCACGACCGCGGCGACCGCGGAACTGCCGTACTGCACATACCAGTACAGCGGGGAGCCCGCGACGGTCTCGCCGAGGGCCGGGAAGAGCCGGGTGCCCCAGCGGTCGTGGTGGGTGAACGCGTCCCACACGACGTGCGTCAGCGCGCCGAGTGCCGCCGAGACGTACCACCGCGCCACCGTGGCCGCACGTACACGCGCGCGTGGCGTTCCGCAGCGGGTCAGGGCGGCCGTCCGGGCCTGCCGGGACCGCGGCAGCAGCGCGACCAGCGGTTCGCGCAGCAGCAGCCAGAGCCCCACCAGCGCCCACGCGGTGAGCACGTCGACGGTGAACACGCCCGGGAAGGAGTGGGTGACGTCGCCGAACTCCATGGCTCCGTCCAGCACGCTCGCCGCGTAGTAGGTCATGTCGGGGGCGAAGGAGCCCGCCACGAGGACGGCCGGAACCAGTCGTCCGCGGCCGGTGCCGTCGCCGCGTACCGCGGGCAGTACGGCCGCCGCGTGGCTGAGGGTGAACGGCAACGCGGCTCCTCGGGCGCAGGTGGGCGGGCATATGCGGCCCGATGATCGAGGACGCCAGTATGCGGGACCCGGTTCCCCGGCGAGCGGAGCGTGGTCGAGAGGCGAACGGAACCCGGCCAACCGGTGAAAACGGCGCTCGAACGGGTGCCGGTGCAAAAGAAGTTGTCGTAGGGTCGCTTGGGTTGCTGTGCCGCCGGACGCAACCGTCGGGGCACGTCGATCGTCACACCAGCCACAGGCGGCGTCACGAGCCACGACGTCACCAGCCGCCGACGTGGCGCACGCAGGGGCAGCAGACAAGGGCAAGGGCGCTCGATCGTCCACGGGAGGGGTTCACTTCATGTCGTCGGCGCATTTCGGCAGCAGGCTGCGCAAGGGGGCGGTCAACACCACCGTGGCCGCACTGGCGGTGGCGGCGCTGGCCGCCTCCCAGGCACCGGACGTCACGGCCGACGACGCGGGCAGGCGGACGACCACCGCCGACGCCCCGTCCACCGACCCCGTCGCCGACGCGGGTACGGGCACCGGCACGGGCACGGGGGACAGCGCCACCGGCAACTCGCCGTACTACACGGACCTCCCGCCGCTCAACAGCCCGAACCCCGCCCCCAGTCAGAGCTCCGCCACCACCGGCCCGGTCGTCGGCACCGGCAGCTCCGAGGCGGGCATCCCCGCGACCGTCCTGGACGCCTACAAGAAGGCGGAAGTCTCGCTCGCGGCCTCCAAGCCCGGCTGCAACCTGCCCTGGGAACTCCTCGCCGCCATCGGCAAGGTGGAGTCCGGCCAGGCCCGCGGCGGCAACGTCACCGCGGACGGCACCACCATCACCCCGATCCTCGGCCCGGTCCTCAACGGCAACGGCTTCGCCAACATCAGCGACACCGACAACGGCCTCTACGACGGCGACAGCACCTACGACCGCGCCGTCGGCCCCATGCAGTTCATCCCCTCCACCTGGGCATGGGCGGGCCGCGACGGCAACAACGACGGCAAGAAGGACCCCAACAACATCTACGACGCCGCGCTCGCCGCCGGCCACTATCTGTGCCGCTTCAACTGGAACATGGCGACCGACTCGGGTCTGCGCAGCGCGATCCTCAGCTACAACAACTCGACGGACTACTACAACACCGTCATGTCGTGGCTGGAGTACTACCGCAGGGGCACCCACGAGATCCCGGACGGCACCGGCACCCTGCCGTCCAACAGCAGCAGTGACGACGACAACGCGAGCAGCGGCTCCGGGAGCACCACCCCGTCGAAGCCCACCACGCCCTCGCTCCCGAACCCGCCGACCACCCCGGCCCCGCCCGTCACCCCGACCGACACGGTCGACCACCTGGAGAACGCGGGCGCGGCCACGGCCAAGCTCACCGCCATGGCCGGTGACGCGTTCACCGGGAAGATAAGCGCCCGCACCGAGACCAAGGCCGGGAAGGCCGTCGCCAAGGTCCGGGTCCGCTTCACCATCGTCGGCGACACCGACGCCACGTTCACCGGCGGCGAGAGCGTCGCCACGGCCCAGACCGACAGCAAGGGTGTCGCCGTGGCCCCCGCGCTCAAGGCGGGCGAGAAGACCGGCACGTTCAAGGTCCGTGCCACGGTCGTGGGCCGTACGGTCACCGCCTTCGACTACACGGCCACCGTCACCGAGCGTGCCGCCGACGCCCTCACCAACACCGGCGCCGGTGCGCTGACCGTCGTCGCGGGAGGCGAGTTCGCCACCCAGGTCGCGGTGAAGGCCACCTACCAGAGCGCCGTCGCCGACAAGGTCGCCGCCACCGCCACCCTCGTCGAGTCGGCCGGTGACACGACCGCGAACGACAAGGGCCCCTACTTCAAGGACGCCTCCGGCAACCCGGTCCGCACCCTGACCGGCCTCCAGACGGACGCAAACGGCCTGCTCCAGCTGCCCAGGCTGTACGCGGACGACACCGCCGGCACGTTCCTGCTGCGCATCACCACCGCGGGCGGCGCCACCCTGACGGTCGAACTGACCGTCACCGCGCCCGTGATCATCCCGACGCCGGACCCGACGCCCACCGAGACGTCGAGCGGGAGCGCGTCCGCCTCACCGAGCGCCAGCGCCAGCACGAGCGCCTCGGCGAGCGAGTCGACCGCCTCCACCTCCGGCTCCTAGCCGGTCTCCGTACGACGACTGCGGCGCCCTTCCTGCGGGAGGGGCGCCGCAGTCGTGTCCGACGTGTTCTCATCTCGGCCGCCCGTTGCTACGGTGCCGCCACCTGACGTCCCGTCAGCTTCAGGAGGCCCGTATGCGCGCCCTGATCGCCGCCGCGACCGGCCTCGCCGTCGCGCTCGCCCTCGTCCTCACCGTCTCCGCGATCGGCACACCGGCCGGGAAGACCTCGCCGAAGCCGCTGCTCACGACGGTGCCCGCACACCCGTAACCGCCGCACCGCCGTAGGGAGGCCGAGATGCGCCGCAAGGCAAGCCTGGTCCTGCTCGCCCTCGCCGTGTTCTTCGCGGCGCTGTCCCCGCTGCTGCGCTGGTACGCCTTCCCGCGCCTGGCCAAGATCCCGCCGAACGAGTACCAGACCATGGTCCTGGAGGCGAAGAACGCGACCCTCCTCGACTACAACGGCTTCACCGCCCGCACGGTGCCCAAGGTGACCATCGTGCAGACCCTCAAGGGCAACGTGGAGGCCTCCGAGAAGATCGAGAAGACCGCGGGGCGGGACGTCGTCGTCTGGGACGGCCTGTCCTACATCCAGGGCCCCGACGGCAAGATGGTCTCCAAGCTCCCCGAGCGCTACATCTTCGACGCCCACAGCCAGGAACCCGTCCACGCCGCCGGCGAGATGGTCGACGGCGACCCGGTCCGCCGCGAGGGCATCGAGTTCAAGTGGCCCTTCATGACCGAGAAACGGGACTACCAGTACTTCGACGCGCAGACCCGCACCACGAACCCCATCCACTACAAGGGCACCCAGAACTTCCGCGGCGTGAAGGTCTACTACTTCGAGCAGACCATCCCCTGGACCAAGGTCTCCATGCCGAAGGCCATGCCCGTCGCCGGCATCACCCCCGAGGACGTCGCCGCGACCGGCACCACCCGCTGGTACACCACGGTCCGCAAGTTCTGGGTCGAACCGCTCACCGGAGCGCCCGTCAACGGCGAGGAGATCCACAAGGAGGAACTGCGCGGCGGCACCCTCCTCGGCGGCCGGGCCAAGGTCACCGCGTTCGCGGGCCATGTGAAGATGCGCGAGGACTACGTCGAGAGCACGGTCGCCCTGGTCAAGCACAACCGCACCCTGGTCCTGCTGCTGACGTCCTACCTGCCCAAGGCCTTCCTCGCCCTCGGCGCCCTGCTGCTCGTCCTGTCCCTCTGCCTGGAGGCCCGCAGCCGCCGTCCGGTTCCGCGCGAGCCCGCCCGGGCCCCCGACCCCGAGCCGGTCACCGCCTGAGCCGCGCGTTGGTGTGCCGGGTCGGCTCGGCAGAGGCCGGGTCCTCGGGCCACGGATGCTTCGGATACCGCCCCCGCAGCTCCGCCCGCACCCCCTTGTAGCCGTCCTTCCAGAACGACGCGAGATCGGCGGTGACGGCCGCGGGCCGACCGGCGGGGGAGAGGAGATGCACCAGCAGCGGCACCCCCGCGACCCGTGGCGACTCCTGCAGTCCGAACATCTCCTGCAACTTCACCGCGAGAACGGGCTGTTCCGGATCCCCGTAGTCGATCCGGATCCTGGACCCACTCGGTACGGCGATCCGCTCGGGCGCCAGCTCCTCCAGCCGCGCCGCCTCGCCCGAGGCCCACGGCAGCAGCCGCCCCAGCGCCTGACCGGCGTCGATCCGCGCGAGATCGGCCCGCCGCCGGGCCCGGCTCAGCTCGGGCTCCAGCCACTCCTCCACGCGCGCGTGGAGCGACGCGTCCGAGACGTCCGGCCACGGCTCGCCCAGGTGCAGCCGCAGGAACGCCAGCCGCTGCCGCAGTACGCCGGCATCCGCCGACCACCGCAGCAGCCGCAGCCCCTCCTGCCGCAGCCCGTCCAGCAGCGCCTCGCGTACGAGCCCGGCGTCGGCGTTCCGCAGCGGGCGCACCGCCAGCTCCACCGCCCCCAGCCGCTCCACCCGCCGCGCCACGACGTCCCCGTCGGCCCAGTGGACCTCGTCCCGCTCGTCGAGCAGCGCGCCGGCCGCGAGCCGCGCGACCTCCTCGTCCACGACCGCGGCGAGCCGCACCCGCGCGTGCCCCTTCCCGACGGGCCGGTCCGCCACGGCGACGGCCAGCCAGGGCGCCCCGCGCAGCGGGGACCCGTCGGAGACCTCGGCCCGGGTACCGGAGATCATGAGATACGACCCGCTGTCGAACTTGGCGACCCGCTCCGGATACGCGAGGGCGGCGACAAGTCCGGCAACTTGATGTGGCTCTACCTCGCTTTGCAGCCGGGAGTCACGGGCGGGTGGGTGGGAAATGCCCTCGGAGGCGACGGCCCGCAGTCGCCGGACCTCAGCACGCCACCGCGCACCATAGGCGTCACCCCCACGCCGAGCGCCGCGCAACGCACCCGCCAGATCATCGCCGTACTCCCGCGGAGCCTCCTCGCTCAACAGGGCGACGACCTCCGCGGCCCGCTCCACCCCCACTCGCGAGGCCCCGTCGAGCAAGGCCCGCCCCAGCCGGGGGTGCAACCCCAGCCGGGCCAGCCGCAGCCCCCTGCCCGTGGCCCGGCCGGCGGAGTCGACCGCCCCCACGGCCGTCAGCAGACGCCCCGCCGCCGCCATCGCGCCGCCCGGCGGCGGATCCAGCAACGCCAGCGAGGACGCCCCGGGATCGCCCCAGCAGGCCGCCTGGAGGGCGAACGAGGCGAGGTCGGCCACTTTGATCTCCGGTGCCGGGAACCGCGGCAGACGCCCGTCCTCCGCCTCCGCCCAGCACCGGTACACCGCACCCGGCGCCTCACGCCCCGCGCGCCCGGCCCGCTGCCGCCCGGACGCCTGCGAGGCCCGTACGGTCGTCAGCGCGCTCAGCCCGCGCGCGTGGTCCACCCGGGGCTCGCGAGCCAGCCCCGAGTCGACGACCACGCGCACACCCGGAACCGTCAGCGAGGACTCCGCGACGGCGGTGGCCAGCACCACCCGGCGCCTTTCGCCCGGCACCAGCACCGCGTCCTGCACGGCCGCCGGCGCCCGCCCGTGCACCTGGAGCACGTCCACCCCGCCCAGGTCCCCGAGCTGCCCCGCGACCCGGGCGATCTCCCCGACGCCCGGCAGGAAGCACAGCACGTCCCCCGACCGCTCGGCCAGCGCCCGCCGCACCACCGAGGCCACGTGTGCGAGCAGCGCCGGATCCACCCGCATCCCGTGCGGCGGCCGTACCGGACGGGCCGGCGGCGCCCAGACCACCTCGACGTCGTACGCCGTCCCCCGGGCCTCGACCACCGGCGCCCCGCCCAGCAGCCGCGCCCACCCCTCCGTGTCGGTCGTCGCGGAGGCGGCCACCAGCCGCAGCTCGGGCCGCAGTGTCTCGCGTACGTCCCACAGGAACGCGGCCGACGTGTCCGCGTCCAGGTGCCGTTCGTGGCACTCGTCGAGCATGGCGACGTCGACGCCCGTCAGCTCCTGGTCGCGCTGGAGTCGTTGCAGCAGTACACCGGTCGTGACGACCTCCACGCGCGTGTGCCGGCCGACGACCCGCTCGCCGCGCACCGTGAAGCCCACGCTCTCCCCGGGCCGCTCGCCCAGCAGCCACGCCATGCGCCGCGCCGCCGCCCGCACCGCGATCCGCCGCGGCTCGGCCACGACCACCCGCCGCGCGGGACCCCCGTCCAGCAGCCCGGCCAGCGCCAGCGGCACCAGCGTCGTCTTGCCGGTGCCGGGCGGCGCGGCCAGGACGGCGGTGCCGGGCCCGTCCAGAGCGGCGGTCAGGGCGGGCAGGGCGGCCCTGACGGGCAACGCGTCGAGGGCGTCGTAACGGAGGATCACGCCCCTAGTGTCGTACGCCGCCGAAAACGCGCCCTACGCGCGCGTACCGCGCCCACGCGCGCGTGCGAACATAAGGTGCACGCGCGCGAGGGCGACGGATGTGTCCGGTCCCTCAGTCCCGTTCGCAGACGAAGATCGCCGTGCCCGGGATCAGATTCCCGCGCAGCGGGGACCAGCCGCCCCACTCGGCGGTGTTCCAGGCCGGCCACTCCGGCTCGACCAGGTCGACCAGACGGAAACCGCCGGCCACGACGTCACGGACCCGGTCGCCGACGGTGCGGTGGTGCTCGACGTAGGCCGCGTCGCCCTGCTCGTCCACCTCGACGTACGGCGTGCGGTCGAAATAGGAGGCCGAGACGGACAGGCCCTCGGGGCCCGGCTCGTCCGGGAAGGCCCAGCGGATCGGATGGGTCACCGAGAACACGAACCGGCCGCCGGGGCGCAGGACGCGGTGGACCTCCTTGAGCACCAGCACCGGATCGGCCACGAAGGGCAGCGCCCCGTACGCCGAGCAGGCCAGGTCGAAGGAGCCGTCCGCGAAGGGCAGCGCGCCCGCGTCGGCGCACACCAGCGGGAAGGGGCCGCCGATGCGCAGCGCGTGCTGGAGCTGGCGGTGGGAGAGGTCCAGGGCCACCGGACGCGCGCCCTGGGCGGCCAGCCAGCGCGCGCACTGGGCGGCGCCGGCGCCGATCTCCAGGACCGCGCGGCCCTTGAGGTCCTCGGGCGGGCCGAGCAGCTCCGCCTCCACCTCGTCCAGGCCCTCGGGGCCCCACACGAAGCGGTCGTCGCCGAGGAACGTGCCGTGTTCGATCTGGTATTCGTCCGCGTTGCGGTCCCACCAGCCCCGGTTGGCCCGGGCGCTCTCCGCGACGTCGGCGTCGCGTCGGGTGGCCTCCGGCTCGAAAGCCGCGTCGGACGATGCGGGCTCTTGGATGATCGGCTCCCTCGTATTAGTCTGCGGCTCTTCCGTGCAACCCGTCGGCGGTGCCGCCGGGGTGTCACCGGAGAGCGTTCCTGCGGCCCGCGTGGCCTCAGGAGACAGGTTGTGTGCCGGGTATGCGGCGATCCGCCCCGGGTGTGCGCCTTCGCGCATTGACCCTGTCCGGCTGCCCCCGTATGCTACAAGTTGCGCTGCGGGCCTGCGCACCTCAGACATAGCAGGCTGCGCTCGCATCTGTTGTAGTCCCCTCGGTTTTCGAGGCGCCGTCGTCGGTTCACCGGCGGGGCGCTTCCTTGGCTGTCCGGCTTCTTCAGAGCGATACGGGCTCCCGGCGTAGCAGTACCTACGACTCACTGTCCGTACCGGAGCCCTTTCCCACATGACGAGCAGCACCGAGACCACCTCTACCACTCCGCAGGTAGCGGTCAACGACATCGGTAACGAGGAAGCTTTCCTCGCCGCGATCGACGAGACGATCAAGTACTTCAACGACGGCGACATCGTCGACGGCGTCATCGTGAAGGTCGACCGGGACGAGGTCCTGCTCGACATCGGTTACAAGACCGAAGGTGTCATCCCGAGCCGCGAGCTCTCGATCAAGCACGACGTCGACCCCAACGAGGTCGTCGCCGTCGGTGACGAGATCGAAGCCCTTGTTCTCCAGAAGGAGGACAAGGAAGGCCGCCTGATCCTCTCGAAGAAGCGCGCCCAGTACGAACGTGCCTGGGGCACCATCGAGAAGATCAAGGAAGAGGACGGCATCGTCACCGGTACCGTCATCGAGGTCGTCAAGGGTGGTCTCATCCTCGACATCGGCCTCCGTGGCTTCCTGCCGGCTTCCCTCGTCGAGATGCGCCGTGTCCGCGACCTCCAGCCCTACGTGGGCAAGGAGCTCGAGGCCAAGATCATCGAGCTGGACAAGAACCGCAACAACGTGGTCCTGTCCCGCCGTGCCTGGCTGGAGCAGACCCAGTCCGAGGTCCGCCAGACGTTCCTCACGACCCTGCAGAAGGGTCAGGTCCGTTCCGGCGTCGTCTCCTCGATCGTCAACTTCGGTGCCTTCGTGGACCTGGGTGGCGTCGACGGTCTGGTGCACGTCTCCGAGCTGTCCTGGAAGCACATCGACCACCCCTCCGAGGTTGTCGAGGTCGGCCAGGAAGTCACCGTCGAGGTCCTCGACGTCGACATGGACCGCGAGCGTGTCTCCCTGTCGCTGAAGGCGACCCAGGAAGACCCGTGGCAGCAGTTCGCCCGCACCCACCAGATCGGCCAGGTCGTGCCCGGAAAGGTCACGAAGCTGGTTCCGTTCGGTGCGTTCGTCCGCGTGGACGAGGGCATCGAGGGTCTGGTGCACATCTCCGAGCTGGCCGAGCGCCACGTGGAGATCCCGGAGCAGGTCGTCCAGGTCAACGACGAGATCTTCGTCAAGGTCATCGACATCGACCTCGAGCGCCGTCGCATCAGCCTCTCGCTGAAGCAGGCCAACGAGTCGTTCGGTTCCGACCCGGCCTCGGTCGAGTTCGACCCGACGCTCTACGGCATGGCCGCGTCGTACGACGACCAGGGCAACTACATCTACCCCGAGGGCTTCGACCCCGAGACCAACGACTGGCTCGAGGGCTACGAGTCCCAGCGGGAGGTGTGGGAGAACCAGTACGCCGAGGCGCAGACCCGCTTCGAGCAGCACCAGCAGCAGGTCATCAAGTCCCGCGAGGCGGACGCCGCGGCTGCCGCCGAGGGCGGCGACGCGGCGGGTGCGGCTCCGGCCGCGTCCGGCGGCGGCGGTGGTGGCTCGTACTCCTCCGAGGGCGCGGACACCTCTGGTGCCCTCGCTTCGGACGAGGCGCTGGCCGCTCTGCGCGAGAAGCTGGCGGGCGGGCAGAGCTGACGCCCGACTGAGCAGTAGCTCCTGAGCTGAGGGCCCGTACCTTTCGAGGTACGGGCCCTCAGCCGTGCTCCCGTCCAGCCCGCTGGACGGGAGCCCTTGTGGAAACGTGCGGGATACACGAGTAACTGCCGCTCCGTAACGCGTAGTTGGGACGCTTCCCCGGTCTTCGTTCAAGATCGGAAGGGGAGAGCGGTCATGCCACAGCCTCAGCACGGGTCGGGAACGAGTCGGCGGACGTTCCTGCGGAACGTCGGCCTCACCGGTGGCGCCGGGACCATGTTCGCCACCATGGGAGCCCTCGGCCTCGCCCCCACCGCCCAGGCCGCCCCGCGCGAGACGCCCTTCCGGGCGCCCAGCACGAGCGACTTCCACCTCACCGGCCGGGCCGCCGCCAGGGTCGTCATCGTCGGCGGCGGTATCGCCGGCCTCACCGCCGCCTACGAACTGGGCAAGGCGGGCTACGACTGTACGGTCCTGGAGGCCAGGGACCGCGCCGGAGGCCGCAACTTCACCGTACGCGGCGGCGACACCACCACCGACCTCTACGGCAACCGGCAGACCGCCCGCTTCGCCGACGGGCACTACATGAACGCCGGGCCCGCCCGCATCCCCCAGTGGATGGTCACCCTCGACTACTGCCGTGAACTTGGTGTCCCCATCGAGGTGTTCACCAACGTCAACGCGGACGCCTATCTGTACAACGAGTCCGCCGGCATGACGAGACCGCAGCGCCACCGCACCGCCAAGGCCGACGTCTACGGCTATGTCTCGGAGCTGCTCGCCAAGGCCACCGACACCGGCGCCCTCGACGCGGAGCTGACGGCCGACGACCGGGAACGGCTCGTCGAGTTCCTCAAGGACTGGGGCGAACTCGGCGACACACTGACGTACGAGGGCGGCGAGCGCCGCGGCTACACGACTGTCCCCGCCGCGGCCGGGACCCCGGGCGTGCTGCTCGGGGACGTGCCGGCCGCCTCGGAGGTCTTCGCCAGCGGCGTCGGGCGCTACTTCTCCTTCGAGTTCGGCTTCGACCAGGCCATGCTGATGTTCCAGCCGGTCGGCGGCATGGACCGGATACCGGCGGCGCTCACGCGGGCGATCGGCGGCGCGCGCCGGATCCGTACGGGAGCGGTGGTCTCGAAGATCACCGACACCGGGAGCGGCGTCAGCGTCACGTACACCCAGGGTGGCCGTACGAGAGTCGTCGAGGCCGACTACTGCGTCGCCGCGCTTCCGCCCAACATCCTCGCCAAGGTGCCGCACAACCTGGGCTCCGGCGTGCAGAGCGCCCTGGAGGCGATCACCCCGTCGTCCGCCGCCAAGATCGGACTGGAGTACCGCTCGCGCTGGTGGGAGCTCGACCACCGGATCTACGGCGGCATCACCGAGACCGACCAGGACGTCACGCACATCTGGCATCCGTCGTACGGCTTCCACGGCGAGCGCGGCGTCCTCATCGGCTACTACAACTACGGCGCCGACGCCGACTCCTACGCCAGGCTCACCCCCAAGGGGCGCGAGGGGCGGGCCGTGGCCGCCGGTGTGAAGATCTACGGCGCCAAGTACCGCACCGAACTCGTCTCCTCCTTCTCCCACCACTGGCGTCAGACCCCGCACCTGGAAGCGGCCTGGCACAGCACCCCGGGCGGCCCCGACGACCCCCGCTACCGGCCGCTGAACGAACCCACCGGACGTGTCCACTTCGCGGGAGACTGGCTCAGCTACACCGACGCCTGGCAGCACGGCGCCTTCACCTCGGCCCGCCGGGCCGTGACCGCGCTGCACACGCGTGTGCTCGCCGAATGAGAGGTCGTCGATAGTCGCCGGGAGTCACCTGATCAGGGGCGTGGGGCCGGGAATGCCCACGCCCCGCCGCGCGTTGTGATGTACGAACACGAGGAGGAGCGGTCCAAGTGCTTGATCCGCAGGGTTTGTACGCATGGGAGCCGAAGGGGCTGGCTGTCGTCGACATGGCGCTGGCCCAGGAGTCGGCCGGACTTGTCATGCTCTACCACTTCGACGGGTACATCGACGCGGGCGAGACCGGCGACCAGATCGTCGACCGGCTTCTCGACACGCTGCCGCACCAGGTCGTCGCACGGTTCGACCACGACCGGCTGGTGGACTACCGCGCGCGCAGACCGCTGCTGACCTTCAAGCGTGACCGCTGGACGGAGTACGAGGAGCCCTCCATCGAGGTGCGGCTCGTCCAGGACACCACCGGAGCGCCCTTCCTGCTGCTGTCCGGCCCCGAGCCGGACGTGGAGTGGGAGCGCTTCGCCGTGGCCGTGAAGCAGATCGTGGAGCGGCTCGGCGTCCGCCTGGCCGTGAACTTCCACGGCATCCCGATGGGCGTCCCGCACACCCGCCCGGTGGGCCTCACCCCGCACGGCAACCGCAACGACCTCGTCCCGGGCCACCGCAGCCCCTTCGACGAGGCGCAGGTCCCCGGCAGTGCCGAGGCGCTCGTGGAGTACCGCCTGATGGAGGCCGGCCATGACGTCCTGGGCGTCGCCGCGCATGTCCCGCACTACATCGCCCGCTCCTCCTACCCGGACGCGGCCCTGACGGTCCTGGAGGCGATCACGGCGGCGACCGGTCTTGTCCTGCCGGGCATCGCCCACGCCCTGCGCACCGACGCGCACCGTACGCAGACGGAGATCGACCGGCAGATCCAGGAGGGCGACGAGGAGCTCACCGCGCTCGTCCAGGGTCTTGAACACCAGTACGACGCCGCGGCGGGCGCGGAGGTCCGCGGAAACATGCTGGCCGAGCCGGTGGACATCCCGTCGGCGGACGAGATCGGGCTGGAGTTCGAGAAGTTCCTGGCGGAGCGGGAGGGCGACAACTGAACGGCCTGAACAGCTCGGGGCCTGCCGGGTGCGTCGACGCCGGCAGGCCCTAAGCTTCGGCTCATGCTGAAGGTGGGCCTGACCGGTGGGATCGGCGCCGGCAAGAGCGAGGTGTCGCGGCTGCTCGTCGAGTGCGGCGCCGTACTGATCGACGCGGACCGCATCGCGCGTGAGGTCGTCGCCCCCGGCACACCCGGCCTGGCGTCGGTTGTCGAGGCCTTCGGCACGGATGTGCTGGCCCCGGACGGCAGCCTCGACCGTCCCCGCCTCGGCTCGATCGTCTTCGCCGACCCCGAGAAACTCGCCGTGCTCAACTCGATCGTGCACCCCCTGGTCGGCGCCCGCTCCCGCGCACTGGAATCCGCCGCCCCCGAGGACGCCGTCGTCGTCCACGATGTCCCGCTCCTCACCGAGAACGGCCTCTCCGGGCTGTACGACCTCGTGGTCGTCGTCGACGCCGATACGGCGACCCAGCTCGACCGGCTGGTCCGGCTGCGCGGTATGACGGAGGACGACGCACGCGCGCGTATGGCCGCGCAGGCGACCCGGGAGCAGCGCCGGAAGATCGCGGACATCGTGATCGACAACGACGTACCCCTGCCGGAACTGCGACGACGCGTCGCGGAGGTGTGGGCCGGCCTGGCGCGCAGGGCCCACGGCCGACAGGAGTCCGCCGAGGAGTAGGCCGAGGAACAGGGGGGCGCGCTCCGTGCGTTGAAGCCGCCCAGCAAGGGAAGGAACTTTCCGTGCCCGATACCAGCGGTTCGACCGGACGTACTCCGGAGACGCATGTCATCGACTTCCGTGCCGCTGAGCAGTTGCTCGCCGCACGGGACCCGCGGGGCGCGGTGAAACTGCTCGACGGTGTCATCGCCGCGCACCCCGAGAACACCGCCGCCCGTCTGCTGCGCGCGCGTGCCTTCTTCGCCGCCGCGCAACTGCGGCCCGCCGAGCTGGAGTTCACCGTCGTCCTGGAGCGGGAGCCGGACAACGCGTTCGCGCACTTCGCGCTCGCCCGGACCTACGAGCGCCAAGGGCGCGGCGACCAGGCCAAGCGGCACTTCCGGCTGGCGGCGGCGCTGGACCCGAATCCGCAGTACCTGAAGGCCGCGCGCTTCGAGACATGAGCGCGCCCCCTTCCGGTCGGCCTCAGGGGTGGCGGCGTTCCGGCGGCCGGTACGGCGGAATGTCCCGGCCCGGCTGGTAGTGCGGGCCCTGGCGGATGTGCTTGACGATCCTCGTCAGGTCGACGGTGACCACCAGCCAGAGCACCCCGCACGCGGCGGCCCACCCAGGACGCCCGGCGAGGGCGAACGCGGCTGTCCCGAAGACCGCCCACACGAGCCCCCACACGCTCAGCCAGAGACGCATCCTCAGTGCACTGCGCGCTGTCGTCGGCTCACTGCCCGTACGCATCGGGTCCATCACTCCCTCTCCTGAAACGTACTCCCCGGCCCTGAGCGGGGAAAGTTCACATAGCGGGAAATTGACTCTCCCTGCGGGGCGCCCGCGCCCTAGGGTGCCCGGATGGGCCTGTATCCGGAGATCGAACCGTACGACCACGGCATGCTCGACGTCGGCGACGGCAACCTCATGTACTGGGAGACCTGCGGGAACCCGCGCGGCAAGCCCGCGCTGGTGCTGCACGGCGGACCGGGATCCGGGGCCACGCCCTGGGCGCGGCGGCTGTTCGATCCGGAGGCGTACCGGATCGTGCTGCTCGACCAGCGCGGCTGCGGCCGGTCCGTGCCGCGGGCGAGCGCGTACGACACCGACATGAGCGTCAACACCACGGCGCACCTGCTGGCCGATCTGGAACTGCTGCGCGGGCGGTTGGGGATCGGGCGGTGGCTGGTGTGGGGTGTGTCGTGGGGGTCGATACTGGCGCTGCGGTACGCGCAGACGCATCCCGGGGTTGTGAGCGAGCTGGTGCTGACCGGGGTGGCGACCGGCTCCGAGGCGGAGGTGGAGCTGCTGACCAGGGGGCTCGGGCAGGTCTTCCCGGAGGCGTTCGAGCGGTTTCTGGACGGGCTGCCGGAGGGTGCGGCGCGGGAGGGCAACCTCGCCGCCGCGTACAACCGGCTGCTGGAGTCGCCCGACCCGGGGGTGCGGGAGCGGGCGGCGCGGGCGTGGACCGACTGGGAGACCGCGATCATTCCCGCACCGCCGCGGTCCGTGCCGCGGTTCGAGAACCCGGAGTTCCGCATGGGATTCGCCCGCACCGTCACGCACTACTGGGGCAAGGGCCACTTCCTGGGGGAGGAGACCGACGGGCAGGGCGTGGTCCTGCGTGACGCGCACCTTCTCAAGGGGATCCCCGGCACCCTCGTGCAGGGCAGCCTCGACTTCGGCAACCTGCTTGGCATCGTCTGGCAGCTCCACCACGCCTGGCCGGACAGCGAGTTGGTGACCGTGGACCAGGTCGGCCACAACGCGGGCGCACCGAGCATGGTGGAGGCGCTGGTGGCGGCGACGGACGGGTACGCCCGTCGCTGAAGCCGGCGGTCGCTACGCGGAGGGCGGTTGCTCCGCCAGGTCGCCGAAGAGATGGCGGATGGTCGACCGGTAGTTGGCCTGGACGTGGTTCAGGGCGTGGGTACGGGCGCGGTCGGGGTCGCCGGAGGCGATGGCCTCGTACAGCTCGCGGTGTTCGGTGAGGAGCTGGGGCCACTCCTCGTTCTGCCGGGTGAGCCAGCGGAGCCGGCCGTCGACCGGTTCCATCACCGAGCTCAGCAGGCTGTTGCCGGCCATGGCCAGGATGGCGTCGTGGAGGCGGGTGTTGACGTCGGTGATGGTGTCGGCGTCTCCGGCCGCGGTGGCCGTGGCCGCCTGGTCGAGCAGTCCGCGCAGTTCGGCGAGGGACTCCGGGGTGGCCCGTGCCGCGGCCAGCCCGGCCGCGTAGACCTCTAGGGCCTCGCGCAGTTCGAAGAGTTCCTTGACGTCGCCGGGGGTGAGCCGGCGGACGACCGTGCGGCGGGCGGACTCGAAGTGGACGAAGCCCTCGGAGACCAGGGACCGGATCGCCTCCCGGACCGGTACCCGGGAGACCCCGAACCGGTCGGCCAGTTCGCGTTCGACGAGCCGGTCGCCGGGGCGCAGGCGGCCCGCGATGATGTCCTGCCGCAGGGTGGCCAGGACGCGTTCGCGCACCGCGCCGAGGGGTTCGATCTTGGCCGTGGAGCTCATGAGTGCCATCTTCGCCGACGCGCGGGTGCTTTTACTGAGCCGTAACGGGGCGGACATCGGTCGGAACGCTTGACGGGAGGACCATGACGGCAGTTTGGTATACCAAACGACTCGGTTGTCAGCCCTCCGCCACCTCCCGCTCCCGTCGTCCATGGAGGCCCCGTGTCCCTCGCCGACAGCGCCGAAGCCACCGGCGCACCAGCGTTCGTCCCCGACCCCCGGCTCACCAACGAAGACCTCGCGCCCGCCCAGAAGCGCAACTGGAAGGTCTTCGACCTCTTCGCCATGTGGATGTCCGACGTCCACAACCTCGGCAACTACACGTTCGCGGCCGGTCTGTTCGTCCTCGGCATGAACGTCTGGCAGGTCTTCACCTCCCTCCTGGTCGGCTTCGTGCTCATCTACGTCGGCATGAACTGGATGGGGAGGATCGGCCAGCGGCACGGAGTGCCCTTCCCGGTGATCGGCCGGATCAGCTTCGGTGTCTGGGGTGCCAATATCCCGGCGCTGATCAGGGCCGTGATCGCCATCATGTGGTACGGCATCCAGACCTACCTGGCCTCCGTCGCCGTCAACGTGATGCTGCTGGCCGCCTGGCCCGGCCTGGAGTCCTGGACGCACCACTCCTTCCTCGGCCTGGACGCCCTCGGCTGGGTGTCCTTCGTGTCGCTGTGGCTGATCCAGGCGGTGATCATCAGCCAGGGCATGGAGTCGGTGCGCAAGTTCCAGGACTTCTGCGGCCCGGCGATCTGGCTCGTCATGATCGCGCTCGCGGTCTGGGTGCTGGCCAAGGCCGGCTGGACCATCTCCCTCACCACCACCCCGCATCCGGTCTCCGTCGGCGAGCAGTGGCGGCAGTGGTTCGGCGCGATCGGACTGATCCTCGCCACCTACGGCACGCTGATGCTCAACTTCTGCGACTTCTCCCGCTTCGCACCCGACTACAGGACCGTCCGGCGCGGCAACTTCTGGGGCCTGCCGATCAACTCGACCGCGTTCGTGGTGGTCTCCGTGATCGTCACCGCCGGCTCCCTCGAGGTGTTCGGCGAGGCCATCACCGACCCGGCGGAACTGGTCGCCAAGGTCGGCAACACCTGGGTGCTGGTCCTGTCCGCGCTCACCTTCGCCGTCGCCACCATGGGCGTCAACATCGTCGCCAACTTCGTCTCCCCGGCGTACGACCTCGCCAACGTCTGGCCGCAGAAGATCACCTTCAGGATCGGCGGCATGATCAGCACGGTCGCCGCGCTGGTCGTCACCCCCTGGAACCTCTTCTCCAACCCCACCGTCGTCAACTACTTCCTCGGCGGCCTCGGCGCCTTCCTCGGCCCGCTGTTCGGCGTGATCATGGTCGACTACTACTGGGTCAAGCGCGGCAGGGTCGACGTCGACGAACTCTTCGACGCCGCCCCCGGCTCCCGCTACTACTACCGCAAGGGCGTCAACCCCAAGGCGCTGTGGGCGTTCCTGCCCTCGGCCGCTCTCGCTGCGGTCCTCGCCCTGGTGAAGACCTTCAGTGACATCGCCCCCTACTCCTGGTTCATCGGCACGGCCCTCGCGGCCGGCCTGTACGTCCTGCTGACCCGCAGTGAGCGGGCGGCCGTGCCCGAGCAGCCCGTGGAGGTCTGAGCAGCGTGCGGAACGTACGGATCGTCGTCACCAACTGCAACACCACGCAGGAGATGACCGAGGAGATCGTGCGAGGTGCCCGGGCCGCGGCCGGCCCGGGCACCGCCGTGCTCGGACTCACCCCCGCATGGGGCCCCGAGTCGGCGGAGAGCTGGCTGGACAGCTACCTCTCGGCGGCGGCCGTCATCGACACCCTCCGCACCTACGACGGCCCGCCCTACGACGCCGTCGTCATGGCCGGCTTCGGCGAGCACGGACGAGAGGGCGTCCGCGAACTGGTGGACGTACCCGTCGTGGACATCACCGAGGCCGCGGCCCACCTCGCCTGCCTCCTCGGCCGCCGCTACGGCGTCGTCACCACCCTGGAACGCTCCTGCGGCCAGATCGAGGACAGCCTCGAACTGGCCGGCGTCGCCCGCAACTGCGCCGCCGTCATCGGCACCGGCCTCGGTGTCCTCGACCTCGGCGACCCCGACCGCACCCGGGCCGCCTTCCTGGCCGCAGCCGAACGCGCCCGCGACGCCGGCGCCGAGGTCCTGGTCCTGGGCTGCGCCGGCATGACGGGCCTCCAACGCACCCTGACCGACAGACTCGACCTCCCGGTCGTCGACGGGGTCGCGGCGGCGGTGAAGCTGGCGGAGACGCTGGTGGCGCTGGGGCTGAGGACAAGCAGGGCGGGAAGCCTCGCGAAGCCGGAGCCGAAGCGGAGGACGTGGGGCGCGACGGATCCGGCGCGAGTGTGAGCCGATAACCGTTCGACAGCGGGCGGCGCGCGCGGAGACGCTTGCCTCCGCACCGGAGACCACCGCCGCCGCGACCTCCGGGAGAGCCCGACCGATGCACGTACCCGGTGACACCGCGTTCCTCGACGCCGTCGCGGACCGGCTCGCCGTGCTCCCCGGTGTGCGTGCCGTGGCGCTCGGCGGCTCCCGTGCCCAGGGCACCCACCGTCCCGACAGCGACTGGGACCTGGCCGTCTACTACCGCGGCACCTTCGACCCCGACGACCTGCGTGCCGTCGGCTGGGAGGGCGAGGTGTCGGAGATCGGCGGGTGGGGCGGCGGGGTGTTCAACGGGGGTGCGTGGCTGACGGTCGACGGGCGGCGGGTCGATGTGCACTACCGGGACCTGGACGCCGTCGAACACGAGTGGGCGGAGGCGGAGCAAGGACGGTTTCGGGTGGAGCCGTTGATGTTCCACCTCGCGGGGATCCCCAGCTATCTGGTCGTCGCCGAGCTGGCCCTCAACCGGGTGGTGCGAGGTGAGTCGCCGCGTCCCGTGTCGTATCCGGGGGCGTTGCGCCGAGCGGCCCGGGAGCGGTGGCACGGCACCGCGGTGGCCACCCTCGCCTACGCCAGGGCCAGCCACGCCGCTGCCGGACGGCGTACCGAGACGGCCGGTGCGCTCGCCGTGGCGGCGATCCAGGCGGGGCACGCCGTGCTGGCGGCGCGAGGAGAATGGGTGACGAATGAGAAACGGCTGCTGGAGCGGGCGGGACTGCGAGGCGTCGACGAACTCGTGGCCCGTCTCGGGAGCGCCGATTCCGGGCGGCTGGTGACCGTACTCGAAGACGCCGAGTCGCTCTTCGCGGAATGCGTCGCAGCCGCTCTCGAATAATCGTTGGAGAAAGGCGAGTTGCCGTTGCTACTGTCCTTCTCGTGGCGAAACTCAATCAGATCATCGCAGTCGAGAAGGGCATCAAGTCCAAGGCGCACCAGGACCTGTCCGCAGCCCATCACGGGCTGCAGAAGCCCGCGTTGCTGGCCGGTATCTCGCGTACCTACCAGCCCAAGGACGAGGAGGGCGAGCAACTGCCGCCCGAGTCGACCCGCGTGCAGGTGCAGGCCGAGGACGTGCTGCGGGACACCGCGGCCACACTGACCCGGCTGTTCGACGTGACCGCCACCAAGGACTGGGCCAACTGCACCGCCCGCGCGGACGTCACGGTGGACGGACGGCTCCTCGTCGCCGACGTACCCGTGTCCTACCTGCTCTTCCTCGAGAAGCAGCTCGTCGACCTCAACACCTTCGTGCGGAAGCTGCCCGTCCTCGACGCCTCCGAGGCCTGGGTGCAGGACCCCTCCACCGACGCGTGGAAGACCGAGCCGGTGCGGACCCTGCGCACCAAGAAGGTGCCCCGCAACCATGTGAAGGCGGAGGCGACCGAAAAGCACCCGGCCCAGGTCGAGGTGTACTACGAGGACATCCCGGTCGGTTACTGGACCACCGTGAAGTTCTCCGGAGCCCTGCCGGCCCGCCGGATCAACGAGATAATCGCCCGCGTGGAGAAGCTGCAGCAGGCCGTGAAATTCGCGCGGGAAGAGGCGAACGGCGTCGAGGTCGTCGACCAGCGTGTCGGGGACGCGGTGTTCGGCTATCTCTTCGAGTAATTCCCCAGACCCCCCGGTCCTTTGTGGCCGGGGTGCGCGAGGAGCGCAAAGCTGAAGCTGAAGCTTGTCGTGATGGTTTTTTTAATCTCAGACTCTCGCTCCAGACTCAGCATTCGCCGCCGATCGCCGGATCGACCGGGCCCAGGCCCCCGGACGTCGAAATGCTGGTTCAAGTCCAGCCCGCACAGCTCGATGCGCGGTGGTCCAAAGGCAGGACGCGACGACATCACGACTGACCTGGGTCCTCAAGCGTGCCGGCGTGCGACTTGGGTGGCATCGACAGGGGCCGGGGGCAGGCTACGCCTCCGGCCCCGCTCCCGTATCCGCACCCTTTTCGGCACGAGAAGCGCTCTTCCGGCGTTGCGTTCATAAAGAACGCGGGATTCGGGCCGTCCGTCACCCGGCGGAAACGCGATCGTCCCGCTTCCTCCAGGACCGCCCCGTACCGTGGACAGCACAGCTCACCAGCTGACCGCCCCGGCCGCCGTCGCCCGAAGGCACACCCCGCCCTCGACACGACAGGAGCTATGTGTCCCCGCGTTCCGCCGTTGCCGTTCGCACAGTTCTGCCCCCCTGGCTCGCCCACGCGCTGCGGACCCAGCGCGGGCCCGTTCCCTGGAGCGCCGTCACGCGCGGGGCGCTGGCCGCCGGGCCGTTGCTGCTTGCCGCGGTCCTCGTCGACCGGGTCGGTCTCGGGGTCGTCGCGGCCATCGCCGCCATGCTCGCAGGGATCAACGACCGGCCCGGCAGCCGGCGGGCCTCCGTCAGGCGGCTCGGGGCACCCGCGCTCGCCGGAGCCGCGGGGATCCTCGTCGGGACGTACGCCGGGGACCACGCCGGAGCCGTCGCGCTGACCGTCGTCCTCACCGGGCTCGGGCTCCTCGCCGGCGGGATGAGCGCCATCGGGCCCGTCGCCTCCGGTGCCGGGACGCAGCTGCTCGTCGCGGCGGCGATCGGGGCCGGGATGCCGGTGCCCGAGGCCGGCTGGGCGCGGGCCCTCGCCTTCCTCGCCGGTGCCGGATGGCTGCTCGCGCTGCGGCTCGTACTGCCCACGCCCGGCTCCATGACCGGCGACTTCCGCTTCGACGGCGAACGCGACGCCGTCGCCGGGGTGTACGACGCCGTCGCCGCGCTCCTCGGCGCCGCGGGTACTCAGCACGCCCTCGCCCGCCGCGCCGCACTCACCGCCGCCCTCGACCACGCCCAGGACGCCCTCACCGGACCCCGGCTGCGCAGCAGGGCCGGCTCCGCCGCCGAACGCCGGCTGCGCGCCCAGTACGCCTCCGCCCTCCCGCTGGCCGAGGCCGCGACCGCCCTCGCCTGGGCCGGGGAACCCGTCGCCGAACGCGCCGCCGAAGGCCCCCGCCGGCTCGCCGCCGCCGTACGCGAGAACACGCCCACCGGGCCGCTGCCCGCGCCCTCCCGGTCCGCGCCCGCGCTTCGCGCCCTCGACGACGCCCTGCTGCACGCCGCCGACGCCTTCGACCAGGGACAGGGGGCCGATCTGCACACCCGGCGGCGCGGCGCCCGCGATCTGCTGCGGGCCGCCTTCGGAGCCGGCGGGCGCGAGTACGGGCTGCGGGTCGCCCTCTGCTTCGGGGCCAGCGCCGCCATCGCGCAGGCCCTGCACCACTCCCACTGGTACGGGCAGCACTCGCACTGGTACTGGCTGCCCGCCACCGCCGTCTTCCTGGTCAAGCCCGACCTCGGGCCCCTCGTGTCCCGGGTGCTGTGCCGGGCCGCCGGAACCGTGCTCGGGGCGCTGCTCTTCGCCGCCTTCGCCGCCGTACTGCCCCGGCCGGAGGGGCTCATCGCCCTCGTCGCCGTCTGCGCGGCGCTCGTCCCCGTCTCCACCCGGCACTTCGCCGCCCAGACCGCCGTCGTCACCGTCCTCGTGCTCGCCCTCGTGATGGTCGGCGGGGAACCCCAGGCCTCCGTCAGCCGGATCGTCGAAACCCTGCTGGCCTGCGCGATCGTGCTGATCGTCGGCCATCTGCCCATGCCGGGGGAGCGCGGCGGCCAGGTGCGCGCCCGGCTGGCCGTGGCCGCCGGCGCCGCGAACGCCTACCTCAGCCATGTCCTCGACGGACGGGACGGACCCGCCGGCTCCGACGACCGCGCCGCCCGCTGGACCCTGCGCCGCGAGGCCTACCGCACCCTCGCCGAGGCCCGCACCGCCATCGCGCTCGCCGCCCACGAACTGCCCGCCCTGGCCCGGCACACCGAGGGCACGGACGAGGTCGCCGCCGTCCTCGAACGGCTCGTCGACACCACCACCGCCTGCGCCGTGCACCTCGACGACACCGGCCGGCTCGCCCCCGGGCACCGCGCCCGGCTCGCCGAACTCCTCGCCGAACTCGCCGTACAGCGGGAGCGGGCGGGGCTCTCGGCACCCGCCGCCTAGAAGCGCGCGTCAGCCGATTCGCACCCACACCGGTGCGTGGTCCGAGGCCGGCTCGTTCCGGCGGGGCGCCGGGTCCGCGTCCACCGACGGGAGCCGCAGTTCCTGCTCGCCGGGTGTGCCCGTGCCCGCCTCCGTGAGCCGGTGGACCAGGCGGTGACTGGTGAGGATGTGGTCGATCAGTTCGCGGCGCCCCGAGTTGACGCGCGAGTAGCGGCGCTCGGCGGGGATCAGCGGGGCCACGTCCCACAGCCGGGCCGCGTCGCCCTTGTCGGGCCTGTCGTAGCCGGCCGTGCCGATCTCCGAGCCGGGCGGGCCGAGCAGGATCTGCGTGGTCGCCGCCTGTACCTCGTCGTTCAGGTCGCCGAGCACCGCCACGTCACGCTCCCGGCCGTCGCCGGCCAGCAGGTCGTCGGCGAGTGCCCGCAGCGCCGTCGCCTCGGCGGCCCTGCGGTAGAGCGCGTAGGCGCCGTAACGGGCCCGTTCCCCCTCGTCGTGCGGGAAGAAACGATCACCCGGATAGGACAGCAGCTTCGACTTCAGATGCGCCACCGCCACCCGCAGCGGCCCGGCCTCCGTCACCGTCTCCACCGCCAACAGACCGCGGCCCGAACCGTCCGCGGTCGCCCCGGCATCGTCCAGCTGCACCGGGTGCAGTTCTCCCGGGAACGCGCGCGTGTCGGCCAGCACCTCCAGGGGCGTACGGCTGATCACCCCGACCCGGATGCCCCGGCCGTCGGGGTGCGCGGACAGCGCCGCGTGCCAGGTGCCGCCCACCGTCTCCAGCAGATCCGTCAGCGCGTCCGGCTCGCCGACCTCCTGCACTCCGAGCACCTGCGGATCGAGCGCGGTGACGACGGCCGCGAGCGCGGCGAGCTTCGCCTCGTACGCCGCCTTGTCCTTCGGGCCGAACGGTCCGCCGGGCCGGTACAGGTTCTCCAGGTTCCAGGTGCCGAGGAGCATGCCGCGTCCCTCCAGGAGGTGTTCCTGGCGCCAGGGTGCCCGGCAGCCCCCTTCCGGCGACAGGTTCGGGACACAATGCGGGCCACGGCTCATCCACGGGCATCACATCGTCGTACGTTGACGCGATGACGCCTTCTCCGCCCGAACCGTCCCGGGTCGCCGCCGATCTCGTCATCGTCGGCTGCACCGTCCTCGTGCATGACGAACGCGAGGAAGCCGGCTTCCGGGAGGACGCCGCGATCGTCGTCCGGGACGGTGTCGTCGAGGCCGTCCTCGGCGCCGCCGAAGCGGCCGGCGTTCCCGCCGCCGAGCGGATCGACGCGCGCGGGCAGGTCGCGATGCCCGGGCTCGTCAACTGCCACACCCACGCGCCCATGGTGGCCCTGCGCGGCCTCGCCGAGGATCTGCCCACCGAGGAGTGGTTCAACGACGTCGTCTGGCCCGTCGAGTCCAACCTCACCCCGGCCGACGTCGACCTGGGCGCGCGGCTCGCCTGCGCCGAGATGATCCGCGCCGGGGTCACCTGCTTCGCCGACCACTACTTCGCCATGGACGCGGTCGCCGCCGTCGTCGGGGAATGCGGGATGCGGGCCCATCTGGGACAGGCGTACTTCTCCTCCCAGGGGGACCAGGGGCGCGAGGAGTCACTGGAGTTCGCGCTGCGCCACCGCGGCACGGCCGACGGCCGCATCACCACCGCGCTCGCCCCGCACGCCCCCTACACCGTGACCGACGCCGATCTCGCCGCCACCGCCGAACTCGCCCTGGCCCACGGCCTGCCCGTGCATCTGCACGCCGCCGAGAACCGCGACCAGACCGACGCCAGCCTCGCCCGGCACGGCGTCACCCCCATCGAGGTCCTGGAACGCACCGGCCTCCTCGGCACCGACCTCCTCATCGCCCACGGCACCGGCATCCTCGACCGCGACCTGCCCGTCCTCGCCCGCGCGCGGGGACGTACGGCCGTGGCGAGCGCGCCCCGCGGCTATCTCAAGTTCGCCTGGCCCACCACCACCCCCGTCCGCGCCCTGCGCGAGCTCGGCATCCCCGTCGGTCTCGCCACCGACGGCGCCGCTTCCAACAACTCCCTCGATGTATGGGAGTCCATGGCCCTCACCTCCCTCGTCCAGAAGTCCACCACCGGCGACCCCCGCTGGCTGACCTCACGCCAGGCCCTGCACCACGCCACCCTCCAGAGCGCGCGGGCCGTCGGACTCGGCGACCGCCTCGGCACCCTCGCCCCCGGACGGCGGGCCGACCTCGTCCTCGTCGACCTCACCGGACCGCACACCCAGCCCGTCCACGACCTCGCCGCGACCCTGGTGCACAGCGCCCGCGCCGCCGACGTACGCACCACGATCGTCGACGGACGGATCCTGATGCGCGACCGCGAACTCCTGACCATCGACGTACCGGCGGTGGTGGAGGAGTTGGGCCGGCGGATGCCCGCGCTCCTCGACCGCAGCCACGGCCGCCGCATCCAGGACTACGACACCTGACCACGACACCTGAAAATACGTCCCGCGCCGGCGATGAGTTCCGCGCAGCCCGCCAGCCACCGAGCGCCGCACCCTGCCCCGACGGCGAGCGGATCTTCCACACCTACTCGGCGCACGAGGGCGAACTCGACGGGATCGGCTCCACCTCCAGCCTTCTGGACCTCACTGCGCCGGGAGGACTGGGTGGCGGGCGCGTTCAATATCACGACGAGTACGACGTTTGACACGAACCGTGCGCGAGGCGTTCGGAAAGTGACCGGAACGTCACAGTCCGCTCCCGTCTCGTGTCAACTACGTCTCAGTAACGCCACTGAGCGGGCCGTTCCGTCCCTGGAGAGCGTTAACTCCTACGAGTGCGACGGAGTGCGACGTTTTCAGGAGGTGCGAGATGGTGAACGGGCGAACAGTGCTCGAACGCTTTCCCGCGGGCGGGCCGCGCGGATCGTGGCCCGCGGAGGAGTTCGCCCAGGCGCGTCGCCTGGAGGGGCTGCCCGCGGAGGTCGTCATGGACCTGGCCACGGACGCGTTCCTGGTGATCGTCCGCGGTGGCGCGACGACCGACTGAGCCTCGCGAGGCCGCGGGTCCTAGCCGACCTTCGACGGCGGTGTCTGCGCGGGGATCCGCCCGGTGAACTGCTCGGCCTGGAGCGCGTACAGCTCGGCGTACACCCCACCGCCCGCCAGCAGTTCGTCCGGCGTTCCGGACTCCACCAGCCGGCCCTGGTCCAGGACGTGCACGAGGTCCGCCTGCCGGACCGACGCCAGCCGGTGGGTGATCAGTACGACCGTCTGACCGCTGCCGGCCAGCGCGCGGATCTTCTCGAAGACCTCCAGTTCGGCCCGGGCGTCCAGGGCCGCCGTCGGCTCGTCCACGATCAGGATGCGCCCGCGCCGATAGGCGGCCCGCGCGATGCCGAGCCGCTGCCACTGGCCGCCGGACAGCTCGTGTCCGCCGCTGAACCCCCGTGCCAGCAGGGTGTCCAGACCGCGCGGCAGGTCCGCGACGACCTCCTCGGCGCCCGCCTCCGCGACCGACGTGGCCAGCCGCTCCTCGGTCAGCGGCGCCGACGAACGGCCCACGGCCACATTCACGCGGGCCGTGAACGGCCAGCGCTTGAAGTCCTGCGCCACCATCGCGATGCGCTCGGCCAACCGGTGCCGGTCCGCCTCGGCGGCGTCCACACCGTCCCACAGGATCCGCCCCCGGTCCGGCCGGTACAGCCCGGCCAGCAGCTTCACCAGGGTTGTCTTGCCCGAGCCGTTCTCGCCGACGAGCGCGATGATCCGGCCGAGCGGGAGGGAGAGCGTGACGTCGTCGAGGGCGGGGCGGGCCGACTCGCCCGGATAGCCGAAGGTGACGTTCTCGAAGCGGATCTCCCGCGGGTCCTCCGGCAGGGCCACGCCGCCCACCGGGATCGCCCGTTCGGCCGCCTCGACGTACAGCCGCTCCAGATCGCCGACGAACAGGCCCTCCTCGTGGAGCGTGTTGAGCTCCAGGACGAGCGTGTTCAGGCTGGTCGAGCCGCTGCGGATCGCGATCACCGCCGTGCCCGCCACCGCCAGCGCCATCGTCCCCGTCAGCAGCAGCCCGCCCAGCGTGGCGTACGTCGCCGCCGTCGCCAGGCCCGTCCAGGTGGCCGCGATCAGACCGGTCCGCGCGGAGAGCCCGGCCAGCCGGGCCTGCTCCGCCTCAGCCGTCTCCGACATCGCGCGGAAGTGCCGCAGCAGGAACGGTCCGACGCCGTGCACCCGGATCTCGGGGGCCGCGGCGGGCTCGGTGAGCAGGCTCGCGATGAGGTGACCGGCACGCGCGTGCTGCACCCAGGTGTGGAAGGACTCGTAGCGACGCCGGGCGTTCGTCAGGGCGCTCCAGGCGCTCGGCAGCGTCATCGTCACCAGCAGCGGCAGCAGCAGCGGATGCAGCACCGTCAGCACGCCGGCCGCCGCGACCAGCGAGATCATCGCGTTCACCACGCGCGTGCCGTACATGATCATCCGGCGGGCGGAGGCGGCCCCGTACTGCGCGGTGTCCAGCAGCTTGTGGAAGGCGTGGTCCTCGATCGCGGCCAGCTCCACCGCCGCCGCCCGCTCCAGGTACAACTCGGTCGCCACCCGCTCCACCTTGGGCTCGAGCCGCCCGGTGGCATACGTCGACGCGGCCCGCAGCAGCGCCCCGACCAGGAGGACGACGGCCATCGCGGCCAGCGCGGGGGCGGCGCCGCGCAACCGGTCCTCGATCGGGCCGCCCCCCACCAGCCGGCCCAGCACGGCGTTCACCGCGAGCAGGCTGACCGCCTGTGCCGCGCCCCGGACCACCTCCGAGACCAGCACGATTCTGGCGGCCCGCGGGTCGGCCTGCCGGGCCAGCCGCAGACTGGCGCCCAGCAGGGCGGGCAGCCGGGTCACCATCGCGCGGAAGCCCAGCTCCAGGAAGGCGTCCCGGTGCTGGTTCCAGCCCATGTCGTAGCGGAGCGGGCCGCCGAAGAGCAGCCGCTCCGACTCCGACACCTCGCGCTCGCCGGTCTCCTGCGGCTCGTGCGCCTTGCCCACTCCTACCGACCTCCCCCGGGCGTGTACGAACGGCCACTATCGCGGGACGGGAGAAGTGAGGACAGGGCGCGGGACGGGGAAGGGGTTACGCGCGGGCGCACGCCGGGGGCGGCGGGTTTCCGGGCGCGACGGGTACGACGTCCTGTGCGTCCTGTGCGTCCTGTGCCCCGGCCTGGAGGTCCGCGCAGGGCGGCGCCGCTCCGGCCGCCTCGGGACGCCGGTCAGTCGATGCCCCGGACGATGTGGGGTTCCGGCAGATCGTCGTCCGCCCCGGCCAGCGCGAGCGGTGGCGCCGATGTGGCGTCGTCGGCCGTGAACTCCGCGGCCGGGTGCGGGGCGGCGAGGTCCACTTCCGCGGGCATCGCCATGGGCAACGCCACGGGTTTTTCCACAGACGCTTCTACGGACACTTCCACGGACGGTTCCAGGGACGCTTCCACGGACATGCTTCCTCCTCGGTGCTCGGTGTCAGGAGCGACCGGCCGGTGCTGTCATCGCACGGCCGTCAGCGCGGTTTCCACCTCCCCGGCGGCCACCCGGCCGTGGGCCGCTTCGACACGGGCCGTCAGGTCGGCGGCGACGAGCCTGTACTCCTGGGTCCCCACCGACTCCAGGGCCACCGTGGCCAGCGCCGCGCCGAGCCGGGCCGCCCGCTCGGGCGGCCACTCCCGGGCGAGGCCGGCGAGGAAGCCCGCGCGGAAGGCGTCGCCCACACCGGTGGGGTCGACCGCTTTGTCCGTGGGCACCGCGTCGATGTGCACGGGGGCCCGGCCGCTCCGGCCGATGGAGACCCCCTCGGCTCCTCGCGTGACGATCCAGGTGCCGACCCGCTCCAGCACCTCGTCCTCGCTCCAGCCGGTGCGCTCCCGCAGCAGCGCGGACTCGTAGGCGTTGGTGAACAGCAGGCGCGCCCCGTCGACCAGACGCCGGGTCTGCCCGGTGTCGAGCCGGGCCAGTTGCTGGGAGGGGTCGGCGGCGACGTCGACACCGAGCGCGTGCGCGGTCTCGGTGTGCCGCACCATGGCCTCGGGGTCGTCGGCGCCGACAAGGACGAGGTCGAGGCCGCCCGTGCCGCGGGCCACCTCCGCGAGGTCGATGTGACGCGCCTCGGTCATGGCACCCGGGTAGAAGGTCGCGATCTGGTTCTGCGCCAGGTCGGTGGTGCACACGAAGCGCGCGGTGTGCAGCGTCCGGCTGACGCTGACACCTCGGATGTCCACCCCGTGGGCCCGCAGGTGCTCGCCGTAGTCGGCGAAGTCGCAGCCCGCCGCGCCGACGAGCACCGGGTCGAGCCCCAGCGAGCCCAGGCCGAAGGCGATGTTGGCCGCCACCCCGCCACGCCGGACCACGAGCCCGTCGGCGAGGAAGGACAGGGACACCGTGTCGAGCCGGTCACCGATGAGGTGCTCGGTGAAGCGGCCCGGGAACGTCATCAGATGGTCGGTCGCGATGGAGCCGGTAACGGCGATACGCACAACGGTCCCTCCTCGATGCGGACATCGCGGTCCGCGTGATCCGCCGGACCGGCTTCAGCGCCCTACCGCCGCGCGCAGGGCCTCCACCCGGTCGGTCCGCTCCCAGGTGAAGTCGGGCAGTTCGCGGCCGAAGTGGCCGTACGCGGCGGTCTGCGCGTAGATCGGGCGCAGCAGGTCCAGGTCACGGATGATGGCCGCGGGGCGCAGGTCGAAGACCTCCTCTATGGCGTCCTCGATCTTCGCCGTGTCGACGGTGTGGGTCCCGAACGTCTCGACGAACAGGCCGACCGGCTCAGCCTTGCCGATGGCGTAGGCGACCTGGACCTCGCAGCGCCTGGCCAGGCCCGCCGCCACCACGTTCTTGGCGACCCAGCGCATCGCGTACGCCGCCGAGCGGTCGACCTTGGAGGGGTCCTTGCCGGAGAAGGCACCGCCGCCGTGGCGGGCCATACCGCCGTACGTGTCGATGATGATCTTCCGGCCGGTGAGACCGGCGTCGCCCATCGGACCGCCGGTCTCGAAACGCCCCGTCGGGTTCACGAGCAGCCGGTAGCCCTCGGTGTCCAGCTTGATGCCGTCCTCCACGAGCCGCCCGAGGACGTGCTCGACGACGTGCTCGCGGACGTCCGGGACGAGCAGGGAGTCCAGGTCGACGTCGCCGGCGTGCTGCGAGGAGACCACGACCGTGTCCAGCCGGACCGCCTGGTCACCGTCGTACTCGATGGTGACCTGGGTCTTGCCGTCGGGGCGCAGGTAGGGGACGGTGCCGTTCTTGCGGACCTCGGTGAGCCGGTGCGAGAGCCGGTGGGCCAGATGGATGGGCAGCGGCATCAACTCCCGTGTCTCGTCGGTCGCGTAGCCGAACATGAGCCCCTGGTCGCCGGCGCCCTGCCGGTCCAGTTCGGTCACTCCGCCCCCGGTGGAGGCGGCTTCGACACGGGCCTCGTACGCCGTTTCGACGCCCTGCGCGATGTCCGGCGACTGGGCGCCGATCGACACCGAGACGCCGCAGGACGCGCCGTCGAATCCCTTCGTCGACGAGTCGTAGCCGATCTCCAGGATCCTGGCGCGTACGAGTTGGGCGATCGGCGCGTACGCCGTGGTGCTGATCTCACCGGCGACGTGCACCAGACCGGTGGTGATCAGGGTCTCGACGGCGACCCGGGCGGCCGGGTCCTCGCTCAGTATCGCGTCGAGAATGGTGTCGCTGATCTGGTCGGCGATCTTGTCGGGATGTCCCTCGGTCACGGACTCCGAGGTGAACAGCCGTTTGGCCATCGTGTTCTCCGATCAGGGGTCGGCGTACAGGCGCGCCCAGAGGTCCAGTTCCTCGTCGGTCATGGGGAGGTCGGGAAGCCGTTCCGGGTGGCCGTCCGGTGGAACGTCGAGCAGTTCGGCGGGCGGTGCGTCGCAGCAGGGGTCGGGCGGGGGCGGATGTGCCCACTGGGAGCCCATGGCCTTCAGGCCGTCGTAGAGCGTCTTCAGCACGAACGTGCCGGTGCGGACGGCTCCCCGGAGCAGGCGGGGGAGGAATCTCCTGTCTCCGCCCCCGCCCTTGTTCGTGAACTCGTTCGGCATGGCGTGACCTGTGCCTCGCTACTCCGGGATGATGACTTCGCGCACGCCCGGCGCGCCGCTCTGCGCGGACGCGGGGGTGCGGGGGGCCAGATAGCGCATCTCCTGCGGGGCCGTGTCGGAGAGCCAGGCCGTCATGGCCTTCAGTTCCGGGATGCCGGGGAACATGAAGCGGCGGTTGGCGTCCTGCAGGCCGAAGCCCTGGAGCATGCCGGGCGAGGCCTCGATGGCCGCCATCAGCCTGCGCCCGCCGTCGGCCGCGGTGATCTCCCCCCGCTCCACGGCGTCGCACACGACGACCATCTCGTCGAACACGGCCTTGTACGTGGGCTGGTCGGGCAGCAGCAGCCCGGGGAACTCGACGTCCTCCATGTCGCGGAAGACCTGGTCGTCACCGGTCTCGCGGAACCGCTCGATGAAGCGGTCGAAGCGCAGGTTGATCGGCACCTCGGCGGCGGCCCACACCCGGTAGACCGCGTTCCACAGCTGGTAGTCGGAGAACGCGATGAACGAGGCGTTGACCAGCTCGTCGTTGTACCGGATGAGCCCCTTCTGCAGGGTGTCGACGTACGTGAAGCGCGCCACGTCGAAGTCGTCCTCGCGCAGGGCGTCGAGGAGCCGCCAGGCGAAGGCGTTGACGACCTCGGTCGTGTTGGTCAGACCCCGCGAGTACAGCGGGTCCAGGAAGCCGGCCGCGTGCGACATCAGGCACCAGCGGTGGCCCACCGTCTCCTTGGAGGTGTACTGCATCCGGCCGGTGGAGGCCCAGGGCCGCACCGTGACGGCGTCGGCGAAGATCCGCTCCACGGCGGGGAAGCGGGATATGTGGTGGCGGAACTCCTGCTCCGGGCTCATGCCCTCGGGCTTCGGGTAGAGCCGCTCGTCGAAGGTCAGCCCCACGCTCACCAGCGGGTTGTTCGACCGCGGCTCGTTGTTGAACGGGATGGACCAGATCCATCCCCGTTCGAACATGTGGTGCATGGTGCCCTCGACCCACGGCAGCGGCGGGAGGTCCTCGGCCGCCATGTGCAGCACGTCGTCGGTCGGCTTCACGCCGATCATGTGCGTGAACATCGAGCGGGAGTGGTGCTTGAGCGCGTCCGCAGGCTCCCTCAGGTTCAGCTTGTCCGCGATCGGGGAGCGGAACCCGCTGCCGTCCACCAGGTACTTGGCGGTGAACCGCTCGCCCGAGGCGTCCGCGACGGAGACCTGGTCCTCGCCGAGTTCCAGGTCGGCGACCCGGAAGCCCTGCCGGACCGAGCAGCCGTACTGGATCGCGGTGTGCAGGAGGAACGCGTCGGTGTCCTGCCGGAACAGATGGCCGGTCTGCAGTGCCTTCGACGGCGGGCTGAACTGGTTGACCTCCAGCGGGTCGGGCTCCTCGCCGTCCCGGTGGAGCATGAACCCGAAGTGCTTCTTGACGCCGGAGGTCGGGCCGATCTTCGTCAGGCAGCCCTCGTACGAGGTGAGGTACTCGAGCTCGGGCACACCGTAGCGGGCCGCCAGCTGCCGGAATCCCTTGAGGGTGTACAGGGTGGTCGACTCGCCGACCGCGAACCTCGGGTGCACCCCCGCGTCGATGATCAGCACACGGGCGTCGTGGCGCGCCAGAATGGCGCCGAGTACGGTTCCGGCCATTCCCGCGCCCAGGATGATGACATCGAAGTCCGGTTCGAGCGCAGCGGATTCCGTCATTTCGGCCTCTCCCTTTTTTGGTCGGCTACTTGTCGGCTGTTCGTCGGCTACTTTTCTGAGTCCTGCGGAGCGCTGATCTGCGCGACGACTTCCGCGGTGTCGAAGGAATTCCAGTCCTGGACGACCTTGCCGTCGGCGATCTTCCAGATGACGATTCCGGACACCCGGATGGAGCGCCCCGACGCGGCGACTCCGCGGTAGTTACCGGTGTGCCGCGCGGTGGTGGTGTAGTGCGTCACCACGTAGGGGCCGTCCACGAGCACCAGGTCGAGGTCGACGCCGATGTCGGAGAACGCGCTGTGCACGGCGGCGACGCTGCGCCGCGGCCCGGCCGGCCCGACCTGCCTTCCGTTGAGGACGAACTCCTCGGCGAAGACCTCATCGGCGATGCTCGCGTCCCCGCCGGCCCAGCCCCGGGCGAACCAGTACTCGGCGAGCTTCCTGTGGTCCGTGGCGTGGTCCGTGGCGTGATCCGTCGCGCCGGTCACTTCTTGGTCCCCGTGACGACGACGAACGTGCCGAACATGAGGAAACGGCCCTCGGCGTCCCGCCGCAGGATCTCCTCGCCCCAGGCCCGGGCCGCCTCGGCGTCGGCGATCCCCTGGGCGCCCGCCGCGGCGGCGGCCTTGCCGATCCAGGTCAGGGCGTCCGCGGCGGCGAGGCTGGTGAGCACGACGGGCTGCAGCTTCACGCGGACGTCCTGGGCGCCGGCCCGGACGAACAGTTCGCGCAGCTGACGCGCCACCCAGGGGTTGGGAACGTGGTCGCTCCACCAGTTCATGATGGTGCGGGTCAGCCGGCGGTCGTCGAGATCGGGGGCCCACAGCCCGTGGTCGGGGTCCGTGACGAGCACCTGGCCGCCCGGCTTGACCACGCGCAGCATCTCCGCGACGGCTGCCTGCGGGTCCGGCACATGCTCGATGACCCGCTCCGCCCGCGCGACGTCGAAGGCGGCGTCGGGGAAGGGGAGCGCCCCGGCCTGGCCGTGCACGAACTCCACCGGGGCGGCTCCGGGGCCGGCGGGCCGCCCCCGCCCGATCAGCTGCTCGCTGGAGTCGAGGCCCACGACCCTGCCGCCGGGTCCCACGCGGACCGCCAGCGCCCGCACATCGGCCCCCGTACCGCAGCCGACGTCGAGCACATGGCTGCCGGCCTCGACCTGGAGCAGGGCGTCGAGCTCTTTCTTGACGGCGGCTAATTCAATGGCTGCCTGATCAAGGAATTTCTTCGCGTCGTCGGCTTCGCGCCACACATCGGCGGGCTTGACCTGGTCGGTTCCGGCTGTCATCGATTCGCTCCAAGAGACATGTCCATGAATCCGTCATGACGCAACGACCGTACGGACGGCCGATAAAGCAGAGAGAAAGCAGGGGGGTGGGCGAATGTAAGCCCATTGGCTGGCCTGAAGTGGGCACTGTCCTGCGCCCGGGGCACGCCCGTGCTTCGCTTGTCGGTTGACCCGGTCGTCCCAGGAGGGTGTGCCGTGCACACGGCCGCAGCCGGGCCGCGTTGACACGTGAGGCCGCGCCGCGAGATGATTAGGTAGCTTGCTACGTAAACAGGCAGGGGGAAGAGGGCCACCATGCAGGTCGACATTTGCCCGCCCAAGAACGCGCCGACGGACCGGTCCCTTTCGATCCTGGTCTCCGGCGGCCATCTGTTCTCCAGGATCGGGCTTGTCTCCCTCCTCGATCAGGAGGACGGATTCACCGTGGTGGGACACGGCTCCCACTCCGCCGACCTCAAGCAGCTCATCACCGAACGACAGCCGGATCTCGTGGTGCTCAACGGCGACGCCGATCCCATGCCGGCCCTGCGCGCCGTGGTCACCAGTGCCCCCGCGCCGCGCGTGCTGGTCGTCGTGTCGTCCCGCAAGCACGCCACCTGGAAAGGCGCGCACCTGCGCGTTCCGGGGATCCGGGTCAGTCTCGCGACGACGGCCACCCTGCTGCCGACCGTCCGACTGCTGCGGTCCGGCTACCAGGTGGCCGCGGCACACCCGGAACACCGCGAGCAGGGCTCACTCGGCAGACAGCGGCAGCCCCCCGTCTGGGAGCGGTTCGACAAGCTGACCGAGCGCGAGGTCGAGGTGGTGCACCTGATGCTCCGAGGGTGGAGCAACGGGGAGATCGCCGACGCCCTGATGCTCAGCGGAGCCACCGTCAAGAGCCATGTGCACAGCCTCATGAACAAGCTGGAACTCCGGAGCCGCATCGACATCATCACGACGGCCTACACCACCGGCCTCGTACGTCCGGGTGTTCCCAAACCGAACTGGCACCCCCGCCTCACGGCAAGCACGGCCTGACGTCATCCACCACAGAGAACAGAAAGCGGAGCGAGACCATGCCCACGTCCACACGCCCCCCGGTATCGCCGTTCCTGAAGTTCGGCAACAAGATGATGGAGCTGTTCCACGGCATCGGTATGCCGGTCGGCCCCATGCACCTGCTGAAGGTCAAGGGCCGGGTGTCCGGCCGGGAGTTCACCAACCCGGTCGCGCCGGTGAAGATCGACGGCACGCAGTACATCCTCCAGGCGTTCCCCGCGTCCGACTGGGTGAAGAACGTGCGCGCGGCGGGCCAGGGCACCCTGGTGCGCGGCCGCAAGGCCCAGCGCGTCAAGCTGGTCGAGGTGCCGCCGCAGGAACGGGCCGCCATCGCCCGTGAGTTCCCCAAGCAGGTGCCGATGGGCACGGGCATCTTCGTGAAGAACCATGTCGTCGCCGACAAGTCCCCGGCGAGCTTCGAGCAGGCCGCCCCCGGCATCCCGATCTTCCGCGTGGTCCCCTACTGAAGAGCGCCCAGGTCCCGGTACTCCGGGGCCACCGTCGCCGACTCCCCCCGCTCGGGTTCGCACCGGCGGGGGGAGTGGTTTTCGGGTGCCCTACGCCCGTGGACGGACACCCGGAGACGGCTCCACACCGAGCGCCAGACGCATCGTCGTGAGTTTCGCCGTGGTCTCCGCGAACTCGATGTCCAGGCGGCTGCCGGCCACCACACCGCCTCCGGCCCGCAGACTCAGGCTGCCGTGCTCCCGTGAGTCGAAGTCGAGACCCCGCAACGCCATGTAGAACGCGCAGTCACCGTAGGCATCCGCCCAGCCGACGAGTCCCCCGTAGTACCCACGCGTCGATTCGTTCTTCGTGATCAGGTGGAGCGACTCGGCCTGGGGGACACCGCAGACCGCAGGTGACGGGTGCAGCGCCGACACGAGATCGGCCACACGTACCCCGGAATCGACCAGCCGGCCGCGGATGGGGGTTCCCAGGTGCCATACGCCGGGCACACCCAGCAACTCGGGTTCGTCGGGGCGGTCAAGGCCGGTGCAGAAGGGCGCCAGACCCTTCAGCATGAAATCGACCAGGTGACGATGCTCGGCCAGGTACTTGGCGGTGAACAGTTCGGCACGGGCCCGCTCCTCGTCCTCCACGGCGGGGAGCAGGGGGTTGCGCGGAATCGTCCCGGCCAGCGGCGTCATCGTGACGACATCGCCGGTCTTCCTCATGAAGAGCTCCGGGCTCGCCCCCAGGGTGTAGACGCCGGGTTTCTCCAGGTGCTCGACGAGATAGCTGTGCACCCCGGGGAACATGTCGACTATGCGCCCGTACAGCTGCGTCGGATCGACGGACTCGGTGGGGAAGTACCGTTCGGCCCGCGCCACGACGATCTTCTCCAGGGCACTCTCCGGCGAGCGGAGCATGGGCAGCACACGCTCGACCAGGCGTATGTAGTTGGCTGTCTCGGCGTCGTTGAATCCGACGTCCGGGAGGAAATGGCCACCGCTCCGGGCGCCGCGCGCGGAGCGGGCAGGCCGGCCGGTACCGCGCCGCCCCAGGAAGAACGACGAGGTCCCCGGGCCGTGGTCGAACGGCACCGCGCCCGCGACGAGATTCCCGTGGGCGCCCTTGCGCACCGCGTCCTCCGCCTCGGACAGGTCCGTGAAACGGGTCAGCGTGCCGGTGAGCCCGACGGAACTGCTCGGGCCGTGCAGAAGAAACGAGGGACGCTCTTCCCGGAGATGCCGGTCAGGTGTGGATCGGCTGCCGGCTTGTGTCGGTCCACCCTTCATAGTCGGTGTATCCCTCGCTCTCGCCCTCGTAGAAGGTTTTGGGGTTCGGAACGGCCAGGGGTGCCCGGTGGAGCAGACGCTCGGGCAGATCCGGGTTGGAGATGAAGAGGCGTCCCAGGGACACGGCGGACGGCCCCGCGCCGAGCCGGGCTTCGATCCTGCTCAGGAGTTCCGGGGAGGAACACGCCGGCTCCGTGCCCAGGTTGTGGATCCATCCGCCCGTCCAATGGGAACGGATCCAGGCCAGCGCGTCCGGGTCGCTGCTCGAGGACGTGTGGAGGTAGGCGAGACGCCGTACCGAAGGATGGGACAGCAGAGCGCTGTACACGTCCAGCCCGTCGCCCCGCACGGTGCGGTCCGCGGAGAAACCGGGGGACAGCCTGAGCCCCACCCGGCCGTGGCCGATCTCTCCCGCGACGGCCTCGACGACGCGGACGGGGAACAGGCAGCGGTTCTCGGCCGGTCCGCCATGGGCGTCGGTACGGAGATTCGTCCCCGAGCCGAGGAACTGGTGCAGGAGATAGCTGTTGCCGCCGTGGATCTCCACACCGTCGAAGCCCGCCTCCAGGGCCATCGCGGCGCCGCGTGCGAACTCCTCGACGGTGGCGTCGATCTCGCCGCCCGTCATCGCCCGCGGTACCGAGGGCGCCAGGGGTGTCCTGCCGCCGTTGACCCGGGGCCGGGCCAGGCTGCCGGCGTGCATCAACTGCAGGACGATGCGCCCTCCTCGACCGTGGACGGCTTCGACCACCCGGGCCCAGGCCGCCAGATCACGTCCGTCGATCAGGTGCGGACTGCCGGGGTAGGCCTTGCCGATGAGCGAGGGGTGGACGCTCTCCGTCACGATGAGACCGGCCGAGGCACGCTGCCGGTAGTACTCGCGCATCAGGTCGTTGGGCGTTCCGTCGGCGTCCGCCCGCCGTCGCGTCATGGGGCACATGACGATCCGGGAGTTGGCGGAGATGTCGCCGAAGGTCACCGGTGAGAACAGGTCTCCTGGCATGTCACTCTTCCCTGCCTCGCGCTCGGGCGTACGCGGCGGCGCTCAGCCGCTCACGGACCGCGGATCGGTCGATCTTCGAATTCGGCAGCAGGGGGACGTCGTCGTGGAAGACGATCCTTTTGGGGATCGCGGCCGGGCCCAGCCGCCGGCGTACCCGGTCCCTGAGGACGTCCCCGTCCGGTGGTGACGTCCCCGCCCGGGGGACGACATGGGCGGCGACGAGTTCGCCCCACTCGTGATCGGGAAGACCCATGACCACGGCACTGTCGACCCAGCCGACGCCGAGCAGGGCCTGTTCGACCTCGCCCGCGGAGATCTTGACCCCGCCGGTGTTGATGAGGTCGTCGGTCCGGCCGAGGGGGACCAGCCGGTGGGCGGCGTCCCACCGGCCGCGGTCGGAGGTGCGGTACCAGCGCCGGCCGCCGTCGGTGTGGAACCTGCTCTGCTCCTCCTCGGTGGCGCCGAGATAGGTACTCGCCACCGTGTCGCCGCCGATGTGCACGATCTCGTCCACGATCCGCACCCGCACCCCGTCGAGGGGCACCCCGTTGTAGACGCAGCCGCCGCCGGTCTCCGTCATGCCGTACGTGGCCACGAAGTGGGTGACGTCCCGGAGCTGTGCCGCGGTGTGGTGGTCCAGCGGTGCCCCGCCCACCAGGACCTGGTCGAAGCCCGACAGGGCGGCCCTGGCGTCGGCGTCCGCGAGCAGCCGCTTGACCTGGGTGGGGACCAGCGCGGTGTAGCGTCTGCCGGGCCCCATACGGCCGGCGGCGGCCACGAAGGCCGCGGCGTCGAACCGGCCGCCGTCGAGCGTCGTCACCCGGGTCCCGCCGACGACCGCGCGGGAGACGACCTGGAATCCGGCCACGAATCCGACCGGGAGACACAGCAGCCAGTCGCCCGCTCCGCCGAGCCGGCCCAGCGACGCGGAACAGGAGGCCAGCAGCGCGCTCCGCGGCAGGGCCGTCCGCTTGGGAGCACGGGTCGAGCCCGACGTCGACAGCACCACTCCGGTGCCGTCCGGAACGGTCCCGGGGAGGTCCCGCGCCGCTGCGGCGTCGGCGACCGGGGCGACCGGGGGACCGTTCTCGTACATCCGCTCGATGGCGGGCATGAGGATGTCGACGGCCCGGGCGGGATGGCCGGGCAGTACGACGGCCCGCAGGGAGACAGCCGGCACAGCGCCTCCGTCAGAAGAAGTAGGGGTGGCCGGACCAGTCGGGTGCGCGCTTCTCGAGGAAGGCGTTGCGTCCCTCGGCGGCCTCGTCCGTCATGTAGGCCAGCCGGGTCGTCTCTCCGGCGAAGACCTGCTGGCCGACCATCCCGTCGTCGGGGAGGTTGAAGGCGAACTTCAGCATCCGGATCGCCTGCGGGGACTGAGCCGTGATGTCACGGCAGTACCCGATCGCCGTGCGCTCCAGGTCCGCGTGGGGGACGACCTCGTTGACCGCCCCCATCTCACGCATGCGGTCGGCGTCGATCTCGCGTGCGAGGAAGAAGATCTCACGGGCGAACTTCTGGCCCACCTGGCGGGCCAGCAGCGCGGAACCGTAGCCGGCGTCGAACGAACCCACGGTGGCGTCCGTCTGCTTGAACCTGCCGAACTCCCGGGAGGCGATGGTGAGATCACAGACGACGTGCAGTGAGTGCCCGCCGCCGGCCGCCCAGCCCGACACCGCCGCGATGACGACCTTGGGCATGGTGCGGATCAGCCGCTGCACCTCCAGGATGTGCAGCCGCCCCGCGCGGGCCGGGTCGATGTCCTTCGCGGTCTCGCCGTCGGCGTAGCGGTAGCCGTCGCGCCCCCGGACGCGTTGGTCGCCTCCCGAGCAGAACGCCCAGCCGCCGTCCCGGGGGGAGGGGCCGTTGCCGGTCAGGACGACCGCACCGACGTCGGAGGACATACGGGCGTGGTCCAGGACGCGGTACAGCTCGTCGACCGTCCCGGGGCGGAACGCGTTGCGCACGTGCGGACGGTCCAGGGCGACCCGCACCCAGGGAAGGTCGCGCACGACGGCGCCCCGGGCGTCGCGTTCGACACCGCGGTGGTAGGTCGTGTCGCGCAGATCCTCGAAGCCCTCGACGTTCCGCCAGCACGAGGGGTCGAACGGGTTGGTGACCGGGGCCGCCGCGCTGGTGGGGGCCGTGGTGGTGACAGACATCTTCGAACCTCCGCTGCTCAACTGATCAGGGCGGACGCGTCGGCGTTCAGACTCGCGCCGACCCGCTGTCGTGCGGCCGCGTGAATGCCGCGCAGCGTCGTGCGGGTGACGGGAACCTCGAGGACGACCGGTCGCTTCGCGCGGCGGGCCACCCGCAGCGCGGCGCCGAGTTCGTCGGTGTCCACCGTTCGGTGGGAGACCGCGTAGGCCCCGCACAGAGCCGCGAAGTCGACGTTCTGCGGAGTTCCGTAGATGCGCTCGAAGGTGTTGTCGAAGGGAGCCGACCTGTACAAGGGGTGGCCCTGTTCCAGCAGTTCGAAGATGCCGCCGCCGGCATCGTTCGAGACCACGACGATCAGGTTGTCCGGCACCTGTTCGAGAACACCGGTCTGCAGGGCGGCCGAGTCGTGGGCGAAGGTGAGATCACCCACGAGCGCGACGACCGTCCGGTCGGGGGAGGCGACCGCGGCGCCCACCGCGGCGCTGACGGTGCCGTCGATACCGGCCACCCCGCGGTTGGACAGGGCCCGGACCCCGAAGGGCGGACAACCGGTCAGCGACACGTCCCGGACCGGATTCGAGGCCCCGAGCCAGAGCAGGTCATCCGGTTCGAGCGCGTCGAGCACCGCGTTCGCGACGCCCAGACCGGTGCGCCGATGACCGTCGTCGCGCAGGGTGTCCGACCACGCGCGGCGTACGGTCCGGTCCACGTGCTCCAGCTGCTCGGCCCAGGACGGACTCACCGCGCCGCCGAACACCGGGTGCGCGGTCACCACGTCGATGTGCGGTGCCGCGTAGACCCAGTCGTCGTCCCCGTCGCTGACGAGGACCGTGGAGACGTCGCGGCGGGCCAGCAGCACCCCGACCTGCCGGTGCAGTGTCGGACGGCCGCACACCACGACCTGTTCCGGTCGTATGTGGTCCAGCACCCAGGGGTGCAGGGTCCTGCGGCCACCGGCGTCGACGGTCGGTTCCACGACGCAGGGGACGGTCGCGGGCACGGCGTCGAGGTCCGCGCCGTCACCGGCGACGAGGATCGTTCCGCGGGTCAGGTCGATGGCGTGCGGTGCCGCCGCCGCGCGGTCGCGGGGCGCGGTCCGGATCCACGGCCGCCCCTCCGGACGACCGCTCGGGAACGGTACGACCCTGCTCGCCGGCGGGAGTCCGGACGACAGGGGCACATCGATCTGCACCGGTCCGGGGCGCCCGCGCAGCCGCCCGCGTCCGATCGCCAGGGTGTGGCAGATCTGCGAGCGCACGCTGCCGTTCATGGCCGGGTCCGGTTCCGTCCCGACCTGGAGGTGCTGGACGTGGAGCACCTGCGAGGCGAGCAGTTGGGTCTGCTCGACGGTCTGCGACGCCCCGGTACCGAGCTCGGCGAGCGGGCGGTTCGCCGTGACCAGAACGAGCGGGATCCGCGAGTAGTGGGCCTCCGTCACGGCGGGCAGCAGATTCGCCACCGCCGTACCCGACGTCGTCACGACCGCGGTCGGAAGGCCCGTCGCCTTCGTCATGCCGAGGGCGAGGAAGGCGGCCGACCGCTCGTCCAGACGGACATGGAGTCTGAGGTCTCCCGCGGCTTCCCGCCGGGACAGCTCGAACCCGATGGGGCCGTTCCTGGATCCGGGGCAGTAGACGAACGTCTCGATCCCGCCCCGGACCAGCTCGTCGACCACGACCGCCGCGATCACGGACGGCCCCGAGGCCTGTGCGGTGGTGGACTCAGCCCACATGGGTGGTCTCGGTCCGCAGCAGCTGCTCCAGCCGATTGCGCTGGATCTTCATCGTGGCGGTGCGCGGGAACCGGTCGAACGGCAGGACCACCGGCGCCTCGAGCCTCGGCAGGTCGGCCACACAGGTCCACCACGCGTCCCAGTCCATCTCGTGCCCCGTGGCGACCGAGACCACGGGCTGCGGGTCACCGTCCGGTGTGCGGACCACGACGACCTCGTTCAGGAACGACAGCTTGTCAAGGAGCGCGTCCTCGATGGCCAGGGTGCTGCGGACGTCGTCGATCAGGTCCACCTGGCGGTCGTGCAGGGCGAGTTGGCGGGCCCGTCCGAGCTCGCCCTGGTCACCGCTGTTCCACCACCCGTCACGCAGGTTCTGCGCGAAGCGCTCCTCCTCGCCGTAGTAGGTGACCGCGCGACCGCGGGAGAACATCTCGATGGCGCCCTGCTCACCGCGCGGCAGCGGGTTGCCCGTCCCGTCGACGACCCGGACGCGGGTGAGCTTCGGCATGCCGATGCCCATCCAGCGGGCGTCACTGAAGCGCAGCGTTGTCCGGGTGTGCGCGCGCAGCACCATGGGACCGCATTCGCTCTGCCCGTAGACCTGGAGATAGACCGGTATCCGATGGGACGACGCACTGAGGTACTTGAGCATCGTGCCCTTGTTGACGGCGTCGAAGGTCGAGTGCAGGTACTTGACGCTGGCGAAGACCGAGGGGTCGCGGTCCAGGATGGACGTCCACCGCACGAGGTGGTTCGGGTGCGACTCCAGGGCGATGGGCCGGTACTTGCGCAGGACGGCCTCGACGTTGTCCTCCTGGGGATCCCCGATGTTCAGGAACGAGTGCCCGTAGGACATGAGCGACGAGACACCGATGTTGAACCGGCTGTGCACCGGGGAGATGTGGAAGGCGACCAGGCCCTTGGAGTCGACGAAGGACAGGACGCGGCGCTGCCAGGTGACCCGCCAGCCCATCGAGGTGGGGGAGTGGGCGATGAGCTTGGGGATGCCCGTGGTCCCCGAGGTGTGCGTCATATAGGCGATGTCGAGCACGCCCGGTTTCTGTCCCGAGCCCGTCGAACGCTCCACCACGACGTCCCTGATGTCCCGGGCGTCGAGCTTCCGGGACTCCTCGACCGACGAGATGTCCGCGGCCTTCTTCACGGTCTCGGCGTCGTGGATCAGCCACGGCCGCTTCAGCCGGGCCGCCATCACGGTGACCGTGCCGGCGTCCAGGTGGGGGGAGATCATGACGGGTACGGCGCCCGCGTAGGAGACCGCCACCGCCAGGAGGTAGCTGTCGAACAGCGCGGACTTGTAGATGACGACATGGTCACCCGGCTCGATGCCCCGCGCGATGACCTGATCGCCGCACCGGGCGACGGCTACGGCCGCGTCGGCGTAGGTCACGTGCAGTCCCAGCTCGGGGAACGCCGGCTGCAACGCGTCGAGGTGGATCATCGAGGCGGGGTGCGCCTCCGCCGCCGTACGGAAGTTCTCGAACAGGTAGAGCGGTGTGGACCTGGGCTTGAGGAGTTCCTTGAGCGTGAGCATCAGCGGGTACCTCCGGCGATGGACACGATGCGGTCGACGAGATAGCGCATGGCCACCCGGTTCTCCTCGGGTACGTTGTCCGGCTGACGTCCCGAGACCGACGAGATCCCGTAGGGGTTCTGGTTGAGCGGTGTCAGCTGCTCCGGCCGGGTCACTCCGGCCGGCACGATGACCGCACCCCAGTGGTAGAACACGTTGTTCAGCGACAGGACGGTGGACTCCTGCCCGCCGTGGTTGGTGGCGGTGGAGACGAACGTCGTCATGAACTTGTTCGCCAGCTGCCCCGCCATGTGCAGGTCCAGCGTCTGGTCGATGAAGTACTTCATCGGAGCCGACATGCTCCCGTAGCGCCCCGGCGTGCCCCACAGGACGATGTCGGCGTCGGCCAGGTCGGCGAGAGCCACCTTGTGGATCTCCGTCGCGCGGTCCAGTTCGTCGATCTCGCACAGGCGGTGGACCGCGACGTCATGGCCGAGCGCCTCGGCGTGATCGGCACCCGCCCGGGCGAGCTGGTGCACATTGCCGGTGAAGCTGTGGTAAATGATCGCGATTTTCATTGAGATGGCTCCCTGAATTACAGGCGTCGTGAATCGCGAGGGATGTTTTGGTCAAGATGATTGGTGAGCGCGAAGTGTTCGGCAAGTAGGTACTTTCAAGTGCCTGCCCGCCGCTGCCATAGGTACTTGGAAGTGCCTACTTGTCGGACGTCCGGAATCTGCTGAGCATGAGGGAATGACACTTCGGGTTGGCCGTTCCGAGGAACTCCATTGACTTCTGCTGACCGAATTCAATTGTCGCTCTGCATCGTCGGAGTCGGACCGCGCGGCCTGTCGGTACTGGAGCGGCTCTGCGCCAACGCCCGCCATCTGCCACCGGGTTCGAACGTGCGGGTGTACCTGGTCGATCCCTATCCGGCCGGCGCGGGTGCCGTCTGGCGCACCGATCAGTCCCGGCTGCTGCTGATGAACACCGTCGCCTGCCAGATCACCGTGTTCACGGACGACAGCGTCTCCCTCGAAGGGCCGGTGGAACCCGGCCCCAGCCTGTACGAGTGGGCCGAGGAGCTGAGGAAATCCACCGGGGCGGCGCCTCCCGGGGGCGAACACACCCTTGCCGAAGCGCGGGACCTGGGTCCCAACTCATATCCGACCCGTGCCTTCTTCGGCAGCTATCTGCGGGAGATGTTCGCCCGGATATGCGTGGGTTCCCCGCCGCACGTCGACATCATCACGCACTCCACGCGTGCCGTCGCACTGAACGGGGGCCGGGACGGAGCGGCGGCGCAGAGCGTATTGCTGGAGAACGGCCGGCTGATCGAGGGCCTCGACGCGGTGGTTCTCTCGCAGGGTCACGTCGGCGCCGAGCCGGGCGGACAGGAGCGACTCCTGGCCACGCAGGCGGAAGGGCACGGTCTCACCTACGTCCCACCCGCCAACCCGGCCGATCTGGACCTCGACTTCATCGGGGCCGGCGAGAACGTTCTGCTGCGCGGCCTGGGGCTGTGCTTCTTCGACCACATGGCCCTGCTCACGAGCGGACGCGGCGGCCGGTTCGTGCCGCACGGCGAGGAACTGGTCTACGAGCCGTCCGGTCGCGAACCCAGGCTGTTCGCCACCTCGCGGCGAGGCATTCCGTACCAGGCACGGGGCGAGAACGAGAAGGGCCCCCACGGACGGTACTTTCCCCGGCTGCTCACCGAGGCGTTCCTCGCGGAGCTGCGCAAACGGGCCGAGGACGGCGACCGCGTGTACTTCGGGGTCGACATCTGGCCCCTCATCGCCCGTGAGGTGGAGAGCGTCTACTACAGCACCCTCCTCGGGAGATGGGGACGCAGCGCGGACCGGGAGGCGTTCGCCGAGCTGTATCTGGCCGCCGCGCAGGAGGAGCACAGGGTCGAGATCCTGGACGCCTACGGTTTCCCCGGAGAGAGCCGCTGGGACTGGGAGACGGTCTCACGCCCCTACCAGGGACGGCGGTTCGCCGATCGGGACGAGTTCCACGCCTGGCTGACGGACCACCTGGAAGAGGACGTACGGCACGCCCTGGACGGCAATGTGAGCAACCCGCTCAAGGCCGCCCTCGATGTGCTGCGCGATCTGCGCAACGAGGTCCGGCTCGCCGTGGACCACGGTGGTCTCGACGGCAACTCCCACCGCGACGAGCTCGACGGGTGGTACACGCCGCTCAACGCCTTCCTGTCGATCGGCCCGCCGGCCTTCCGGATCAGGCAGATGATCGCGCTGGTCAAGGCCGGGGTGCTGCGCCTGACCGGCCCGGGGGCCGGGATCCGGGTCGATTCCGCGCGGGAGGCGTTCGTGTGCGACTCGCCCGAGGTCGCCGGGCCGCCGATCGAGGCGCGCGTACTGGTCGAGGCCCGGCTGCCCGAGCCCGACGTGCGGCGACCCGCCGACCCGCTCCTGCGGCAGCTCCTGGAGGACGGGTACATCACGCCCTTCCGGATCGAGGGGAGCTGCGCCGTCCTCTACGAGACCGGCGGTCTCGCGGTGACCCGGCGCCCCTGCCGGGTGGTCGACGCCCAGGGCCGGGTCAACGGGCGGTTGTTCGCGTACGGAGTGCCCACGGAGTCCGTGCACTGGGTCACGGCGGCCGCGGTACGGCCCGGCGTCGACTCCGTGAGTCTGGGCGACGCCGATGCCATCGCCCGCGCCGTGCTCGCCGTGCCCCCGGCCGTCGACCGGACCGAGGACAACCACATGGAGATACGTTCATGATCACGTCGTTCGACGCGCAGCGCGACACCGGCCTGCTCTCGCCCGTACGGGCCGGTACGGAGGTGGAGTCCGCGGTGAGTGATCGCGCATGGCTCCAGGCCATGCTGGACGCGGAGGTCGCGCTCGTGCGGACCCAGGCCGCGCTCGGCACGGTGCCGCCCTCGGCTGCGGCCGCGATCGGTGCGGCGGCGCGTGCGGAGGGGTTCGACCTACGGGCCATCGCGGTCGAGTCCCGGGAGACGGCGAACCCCGTGGTGGGGATCATCCGTACGCTGACCCGGCTGGTCGCGGCCGTCGACCCCGCCGCGGCCGAGTACGTGCACCGCGGCTCGACCAGCCAGGACATCTTCGACACGGGCGCGATGCTGGTCGCGGCGCGGGCCCTGCGCATCATCCGGGGCGATCTGCGGCGCACGGCCGACGCCCTCGCGGTACTGGCCCGACGGCACCGCGACACACCGATGGCCGGACGGACCCTCGCGCTGCAGGCGGTGCCGACCACGTTCGGTCTGAAGGCGGCGGGCTGGCGGGAGCTGCTGCTCCAGGCCGACGTCCGGCTCGGCCGGCTGCTGGAGGACGGGCTGTGGGTCTCCCTGGGCGGGGCGGCGGGAACACTCGCCGGCTATGTGGAGTACGCGAAGGTCGACGGGGCCGACGCGGATGCCGTGCGGTCAGGGGAGTACGCGGACCGGCTCCTCGACGGATTCGCCGCGGAGACCGGCCTCGCCCGTCCGCCGCTGCCCTGGCACGCCCTGCGCACGCCGATCGCCGATCTCGCGGCGGCGCTCGCGTTCACCGCGGGTGCGCTCGGCAAACTGGCGGTGGACGTGCAGACCCTGGGGCGTACGGAGATCGCCGAAGTGGCGGAGCCGTTCGCCGCCGGGCGGGGCGCGTCGTCCGCCATGCCCCACAAGCGCAACCCGGTGCTGGCGACCCTGATCCGCAGCGCGGCGCTCCAGGTGCCGGTGATCGCGACCGGTCTCACCCAGTGCCTGGTGTCCGAGGACGAGCGGTCCGGCGGGATGTGGCACGCGGAGTGGCAGCTCCTGCGGGAGGCGCTGCGGCTGACCGGGGGCGCCGCGCACACGGCGGTCGAACTGGCCGAAGGGCTCGTCGTGTCCACGGACCGGATGCGCGCCAACCTCGACATCACCGGCAGCCAGGTCGTCTCCGAGCGGCTGACGGCCCTGCTGGCGCCCCGGCTCGGCAAGGACGCCGCCAGGAAGATGCTGGCGGCGGCATCGGCGGATGCCGCGCGGTACGGCACGTCGCTGGCGCAGGAACTGGCGAAGGCGCCGGAGTCGGCCGGTCTGTTCCCGCGTGAGGAACTGGACGCCCTGTGCGATCCGACGGACTACACGGGAGCCGCGGGGCAGCTGGTGGACCGGGCGTTGGGCTGAGCCCGGTCCTCTCAAGCCGCCGGCGGCACACTCCGCACCCGGGCCAGACGGTCGTGCCACCACGCGGTCCGTCGGGGATCGGCGGGCCGGAACGTGTCGAGCCGCACCGGGTCGGGCACCGGGGGCGTACGAGGAACCGGAAGCAGGCCGTCGACGGGCCGCACCGCGTCGGCCGGGGACACGCTGTCGCCGTCCAGCAGGCTCAGGGTGCCCAGCCCGCAGGCGAAGTCGAGTTCCGGCAGGGCACCGGCGAGGGCGAGCTGGGCGGCGAGACCGACACTCGTCTCCAGCGCGGACGACACGACGCAGGGCAGTCCGCAGGCCTCGGCCACCTGGAGGGCACGGCGCACGCCGCCGAGCGGGGCGCATTTGAGCACCGCGATGTCGGCGGCGCCGGCGAGGGCCACCTTCAGCGGGTCGTCGGCGCGTCGGATGGACTCGTCAGCCGCGATACGCACACCGGCCCTGCGGCGTACGGCTGCCAGCTCGTCGACGGTCGGGCAGGGCTGTTCGACGTACTCCAGGCCGCCGGCGGCGCGGTCGAGCCGTCTGATGCGGGCGACGGCCGTGTCGACGTCCCAGCGGCCGTTGGCGTCGACGCGGACGTTGCCGCCGGGTCCGAGAGCGGCGCGGACGGCTTCCACCCGGGCGAGGTCCTCGGAGAGCGAGTCCGGGTGGTCGGCCACCTTGACCTTCGCCGTCCGGCACCCGGAGCGGGCGACGATCTCGAAGGCACGCTCCGGGCCGACCGCCGGCACGATGGCGTTGACCGGAACATGGTCCCGGACCGGCTCCGGCCAGCCGAGGGTGACCTGCTCGACGGCGGTGCCGAGCCAGGCCGCGGCCTCGTGGTCGCCGTACTCGGGAAAGGGGCAGAACTCGCCCCACCCGAGCGGGCCGCGCAGCAGCATGCCTTCGCGGACGGTGATTCCCCTGAACGGGGTGCGCATGGGGATGGCATAGACGTGGGCCGTGGCGAACACGGAATCAGCCGTTTCCAAGGGACCGGGTCCTCTCTACGCGGCGTGCGGTGTGCGGCGAGCGAGTACCTCCGCGATGTTCTCCTCGGCCCAGGCCTCCAGGGAGAAGATGATGGGTATCAGGCTCTCGCCGAGTTCGGTGATGCGGTACTCCACCCTCGGCGGGGTTTCGGGGTAGTTCTCCCGCGTCACCAGGCCGTCACGTTCCAGATTGCGCAGCGTCGCCGTCAGCACCTTCCGGCTGACCCCCGGCACCGACCGGCGTAACTCGCCCGAGCGCATGGGGGACTGCTGGTTCAGCAGGTAGAGGACGATGGGCGTCCACTTGGTGGCCAGGATCTCCAGCAGCCACCGTGCCCGTACGGGAGCGTCGTCGGTAGTCATGGTCATGGTCATGTCGGCTCCCAGGTCGGTAACGACGGGCGTGGCGGGACCGAGACGTTCCGGTCCCGGTACAGCTCAGCGACCTGGAAAGCCAGGTCGAGCGACTGATAGCGGTTCAGACGGGGGTCGCAGGCCGTCTCGTAGCGCTGGTGCAGATCGTCCACGAGGATCTCGTCGCCGCCGCCCACGCACTCCGTGACGTCGTCCCCCGTCAGTTCGATGTGGATGCCGCCGGGGTGGGTGGCGAGCGACCGATGTACCTCGAAGAAGCCCTTGACCTCGTCCAGGATGTCGTCGAAGCGGCGGGTCTTGTGGGTGGAGGACGCCTTGAAGGTGTTGCCGTGCATCGGGTCGCAGATCCAGGCGACCTGCGCGCCGGCGGCCTTCACGGACTCGACGAGCCCGGGGAGCACGTCGCGGACCCGGTCCCGGCCCATGCGCACGATGAAGGACAGCCGGCCCGGCACGTTGTCCGGGTTCAGCCGCTCGACCAGGGCGAGGGCGTCCCGGGAGGTGGCGGAGGGGCCCAGCTTGACCCCGACGGGGTTGTGCACCTGTGCGGCGAACTCGATGTGGGCGCCGTCCAGTTGGCGGGTGCGCTCACCGATCCAGACCATGTGGCCCGAGGTGTCGTACAGCAGTCCCGTGCGTGAGTCGACGCGGGTGAGCGCGACCTCGTAGTCGAGCAGCAGCGCCTCGTGGCTGGTGAAGAAGTCGGTGGAGTGCAACTTCGCCGGGTTCGCTCCGCAGGCCGTCAGGAAGGCGAGCGCGTTGTCGATCTCCTGGGCGATGCGCTCGTAGCGCTCACCGACCGGGGACTTCGCCACGAAGTCCCGGTTCCACTCGTGCACCTGGCGCAGATCGGCGTAGCCGCCCGTGGTGATGGCCCGGATCAGGTTCAGGGTCGCCGTAGAAGCGTGGTACATCCCTTTCAGCCGCCGGGGATCCGGGGTGCGTGCCTCACGGGTGAAGGCGAGCCCGTTGACCGCGTCCCCGCGGTAGGCGGGCAGTTCGACGCCGTCCCGTACCTCGACCGGGCTGGAGCGCGGCTTGGCGTACTGGCCCGCCATCCGGCCGACCTTGATCACCGGAACCGAGGAGGCGTAGGTCAGCACGACCGACATCTGCAGCAGGGTCTTGACCTTGTCGCGCACCTGGTCGGCGGACACCCCGTCGAAGGTCTCCGCGCAGTCGCCGCCCTGCAGCACGAAGGCCTCGCCGCGGGTGACCGCGGCCAGCCGGTGGCGCAGCCGGTCGCATTCACCGGCGAACACGAGCGGGGGACAGGCGGCCAGTTCGGAGGTCACCGCACGCAGCACGTCCGCGTCCGGCCAGTCGGGCTGCTGAGCCGCCGGCATCCGATGGGTGCCCTCTGCTGTGACTGGCATGGCCGCCTCATTTGTCGTCCGGGTCGTGGACCTCGCACAAGGAGGCGCCGCGGGTCACGCTCGCGCCCGTCTCCACCGCGATCCGGCGGACCACACCGGGGCGATGGGCCTTGACCGGCTGTTCCATCTTCATCGCCTCGACGACGAACAGGACGTCCCCCTCGGCGACCTCACGCCCCTCCACGGCGGCGACCTTGACGACCGTGCCGACCATCGGGCTGGAGAGCACGCTGCTGTCGACCGCTCCGCGCGCCGCCGCACCCTTCACCCGGCGCCGCGGCGCAGGCACACCGCCGGGGCGCGCCGGACCACCGGGGCCGCGTACCGCCGGCGCCGCGAGCGATTCGGGCAGCGCCACCTCGAGGCGCCGGCCGCCCACCTCGATCGTGTAGGCCCTGAGCGCCGGCGCCGGGGCGAGGGGATCCTCCGCCGGCGGTTCCCACGGCTCCAGCCGCAGCGGCGTGCCGGACTCCAGCCACCGCGTGTGCACCCCGAGGCCGGCGGCCGGGTCCACGGCGGTGAACTCCGGCGCCTCCAGCAGCGCCCGGCACAGCTCCAGCGTCGTGGGCACGCCCTCGACCTCGAACTCCGCGAGCGCGCGCCTCGCCCGCGCGAGCACCTGCTGCCGGTCGGCACCGCTGACGACCAGCTTGGCCAGCATCGAGTCGAAGGCGCCGTCCACGACACCGCCCTCCTCGATCCCGGCGTCCACCCGTACGCCCGGTCCGCCCGGGGTCCGCCACCGGGTCACCGTTCCCGGCGTGGGCACGAAACCGCGGCCCACGTCCTCCCCGTTGACGCGGAACTCCATGGCGTGGCCGAGGACCGCCACCGGGCCGGTGAACCGCAGCGGTTCGCCCGCCGCGATCCGGAACTGCTCCAGCACCAGGTCGATCCCCGTGACCTCCTCGGTGACCGGGTGCTCCACCTGGAGACGGGTGTTGACCTCCAGGAACGAGATCGTGCCGTCCTCGCCGAGCAGGAACTCGCAGGTGCCGGCGCCCGTGTAGCCCGCCTCGGCGAGGACGGCCTTCGACGCCGCCACGAGCGTCTCCTCCTGAGCGGCCGTCAGGAAGGGGGCGGGTGCCTCCTCCACCAGCTTCTGGTGGCGCCGCTGGACCGTGCAGTCCCGGGTGGAGACCACCACGACATTGCCGTGCGTGTCGGCCAGGCACTGCGTCTCGACGTGCCGTGCCCGGTCGAGGTACTTCTCGACGAAACAGTCCCCCCGCCCGAAGGCGGCCAGGGCCTCACGCCGGGCCGACTCCAGCAGCTCGGGAATCTCCTCGAGGGTGCGCGCGACCTTCAGCCCGCGCCCGCCGCCGCCGTTCGCCGCCTTGATCGCCAGCGGCAGCCCGTGCCGCCGGGCGAAGTCCACGACCTCGCCGGCGTCGGACACCGGGTGCTCCGTGCCCGGCGCCAGCGGCGCGGACACCCGGCGGGCGATCTCCCGGGCGGCCACCTTGTCGCCCAGCCGCTCGATCGCCTCCGGGGGCGGACCGATCCAGACCAGGCCCGCGTCCAGCACGGCGCGGGCGAAGCCGGCGTCCTCGGAGAGGAAGCCGTACCCCGGGTGGACCGCGTCCGCCCCGGACCTGGCGGCCACCTCCAGGAGTTTGGCGGCGTCCAGATAGGAGGCCGCCGCCGTGTCGGCGCCGAGGGCGTACGCCTCGTCCGCCAGCCGGGCGTGCGGGGCCTCCCGGTCCTGGTCCGCGTAGACGGCGACGCTGCGCAGCCCCGCGTCCCGGCAGGCCCGCACCACCCGGACCGCGATCTCGCCCCGGTTGGCGATCAGAACCTTCTCCATGAGCGTCACTCCCCGTCTGCTCCCCGTCTGTTCCCGTCGGGTCCCCGTCGTGGTCACCTCACACGAGGTGCGTGCCGACGATCGCCGCCGCGAAGCCCGCGAGGGCGATCCAGGTGCGACCGCGGTTGGAGCGCGCCCAGCGCGCCCTCGTCTCGGCCCAGGTGTGCGGCAACCGGTCCACCTGCCAGGTGTCGATGAAGCGGTTGATCCGCACGTTCGACAGTTCCGAGACGAGCGCGACCCCGATCAGGCCGGCCTCGGCGACACCGAAGGCGGCCTTCGCCTGGGCGCCGGGTGCCAGCCAGATCAGCAGCAGACCGACACCCAGGCCGATCTTGTCGACCGTGGGCATGAGCGGATCGAACCGGGGATCGAGCAACCGGTGGACCTGGACGTACCGTTCGCCCGGCAGGTCGGCCAGCATCGGCACCACCGCTATCTCCACTGCCACGAGAACTCCCGCCAGCGCTCCGGTGAGCAGCAGCAGCAGGCCCGCCAGCACATCGACGGCCATGTCAGTACTCGAAGTTCATCATCAGGCGGTAGGTGCCCTTCTTGGCGAAGGTGCCGAAGAACGCCCGCATGAACAGGTCACGTGCGCCGCAGGCCAACGAGCCGTTCCACTTGCCGAGTTCGCCGATGCGGTAGGCGCCGCGCACCATCGCGTCGACCCGCTCGCGGCGGACCTTCTCGAACGCGGCGGCGGCCGTCGGGACGTCCGCCTCGCGGGCCAGCAGCCCGGACAGCACCACGCCGTCCTCGATGGCCTGCCCGGCCCCCTGGCTGAGGTTGAGCGTCATGGGGTGCGCGGCGTCGCCGATCAGTACGACGCGGCCGTGTCCCCAGGCCCGCTCCCGGGCCGGCGGACGGTCGGCGATGTCGATGGGCAGGATGGCGTCGTTCCGGGTCGCGGCGAGGATCCGCGGAATGGGGTCGGGCCAGGCGGCGTAGGTCTCGCACATCACCTGGCGCTTGTCCTTGCGGAACATGTCGAAGGCGCCACTGGCCTCGTCGGAGGTGATCGCGTCCCAGTACACCTCGCGCTCGTTGAGCCGGCAGTACAGGAACCGCAGGCCGCCGCGCCCCCACAGGTTGAAGAACGTGCCGCTCGGCACGATGTCCTCCCCGGGGAGCTCGGCGATGGCCTGCCACGCGGTGTACCCGGCGTAGCGGGGCGCCATGTCGTGGCCGTCGCGCAGGGCGCTGCGCACGGCGGACCGCATGCCGTCGGCACCGATCAGCACGTCGGCCCGCTCCTCGGAGCCGTCGGCGAACCGCACGGTCACGCCGTCGGCGTCCTGTTCGAAGCCGACGCACTGGGCGCCCATCACCACCGTGTCACCGGCCTCTTCGAGCAGCAGGGCGTTCAGGTCGGAGCGGCGCAGCGCCACGGCCGGGGCGCCGATGCGCTCGGCCTCGGGGGCGATGGCCCAGCGGGCCAGGGTGCGCCCGCGGTCCGAGCGGAACTCGTGGAAGAGGATCTCCGAACTCACCTTGGCGACACGGTCGTCGAGGGAGAGCCTGCGCAGGGCGACGAAGGCGTTGTGCCACAGCATGAAGCCGCCCCCGGTCAGGAGCCTGCTCGGCTCCGTCCGGCGCTCGAACACCTTGACGTCGACGCCGGCGTTGCGCAGACCGATCGCCGTGGTCAGCCCGCCGATGCCGGCGCCGACCACCACTGCCTTCTGGACGGGCATCTAGGTCTCCTACTCGGCCGCGGTGACGGCGCGGTCGGTGTCATAGGACTCCAGCGTGGCGCGCACCTCGTAGATGCCGCGTCGGAAGCTGTCGGCCCAGTACGGGTACATCGCGGCCGACTGCCGCATGTGCTCGGGATCGTCGGCCCAGGCGCGGAAGACCTCCTCGGACTCCCACTCGGCGATCAGCGAGTACCGGGTGGTGTCGGAGGTGTCGCGCAGCAGGGCGTCACGGATGTGGCCCGGGGTGCCGCGGACGTTCTCGGTGACCTCCAGGTACGCCTTCTCGAAGGCGTCCCGGTCCTCGGGCCTGATGGTCGCGGTGATGACGACGCGGATGCTCATACGTAGGCCGTGCCTTCCTTGGTCGGTGCTTCCTTGGCCGGGGCGGGCACATGGGCGACGACCTCGTGCAGGCTCTTGGTCGCCGACTCGCGGAGATGGTCCAGCACGGCCGAGAGCGCCTGCCGGTCCGGGCTCTGCTGGTAGACCGCCAGGTGTTCGCGGGTGTCCCAGTCCGCCGTGATGGTGTAGCGCAGCGGGGCCTCGGGGTCGCGCAGCATCGTCTGGAGGCCGGCGCCGGGGTAGCGGCTCGCTACCGTGGCGGCGGACTGCCAGACGCGTTCGAAGTCCTGTTGGCAGCCGTCGCGGACCACCATCTCCAGAACGGTCCGGATCACGGCCGCCCCCAGCCGCCGCTGCTGTGCCCGGCGAACGGCCGCCAGGTCGGGCGGGTCGGCGGGAGCGCCCGCTCCGTGCCGTTCGCGGAGCTGCCCAGCGCGGCGACGAGCGCGGTCATCAGCGCCGCCGTCTCGTGCGGGTCGGGCGCGCCGCGCACGACGCGGATCACGTCGGGGGTGTCGGTCAGGCGTTCCATGTGTAGAACTCCTTCGCCATGGCGTCGCTCGGGCCTCGCCAGGTCAGCGGGTCGTAGGCACCGATGTGCGGCTTGAGCTTCTCGTTGACGTCCTGGAAGAGCGGGTGGCCGCGTACGTCCTCGATGCGGCCGGCGATCGGCTCCTCGGTGCCGATCAACTGGAAGTAGAGCCCGTGGAACTGGAACAGCCGCCGGTGCTTGACGCCCACCAGGTGCGGGAGTTCGGTGGCGTCCGACTCGGCCCAGACACCGGCGACGCGCTCGCTGTCCTCGGGGGCCATGCGGGCGACGATGAGCGTGTACTGCATAAGCACTCCTTCCGTGCTGCCGGACGGTCCACGACCGCCGCCCCAACATCGTGGACACGGGGGATAAAGCCGCCATGAGGGCCACGCAAATGGCCTGGCGACCTCTGCCGCCCGTCAATTTGATTAGCATGCTGACTATCTAGTTTTGGGGTACGGTGGTCTCCCGGGCTACCGCCGTCATCCCCCGCCGGAGGTAGCCCACCCCTGTGCGCGCACCTGACCAAGCGTCGGCACGAGTGACGCCCATGACACAGGAAAGGCATTCGCATGATCTCCCGCAGGTCGCTCCTCGGAGGGGTGGGCGCAGGCGCCCTGGCGCTGCCCCTGACCTCGTACGCGACTCCGTCCCAGGCCGCCTCCGGCACCCAGTGGTCCCGCCTCGGCAGCCGGCTTCGGGGAAGTCTCGTCCTTCCCTCCGACAGCGCGTACACGACCGCGAAACAGCTCAGCACGGCCGAGTTCGACGACATCGACCCGCAGGCCGTCGCCTACTGCGCAGGGCCCGCCGACGTCGCCCTGTGCCTGGCCTTCGCCCAGCACCACGGCATTCCCGTCGCACCGCGCAGCGGGGGGCACAGCGCCGCCGGCTACTCCACGACAACGGGCCTGGTCATCGACGTCTCGCGGCTCAACGCGGTGTCCGTCGGCGCCGACGGCGTGACCGTGGGAGCCGGCACCCAACTGGTCGACGTGACCAACGGACTCGCTCCGCACGGCCTCGCCGTCTCCGGCGGCTTCTGCCCCACGGTCGCGCTGGGCGGCTTCCTCCAGGGCGGCGGCATCGGACTGCTCACCCGCCATGCCGGCATCTCCAGCGACACGGTGACGGGCGCCCAGGTGGTCCTGGCCGACGGCCGCACCGTCCGCGCCTCGGCGGACGAGCACCCCGACCTGTACTGGGCGATCCGCGGCGGTGGCGGCGGCAACTTCGGCATCGTCACCTCGTACGACATCACGCCGACGCACATCACCGAGCTCACCCTGGGCACCCTCGCGTGGAGTTACGACGACGCCGTCGACGTACTGGACGGCTGGGCCCGCTGGCTCGTCGACGCGCCCCGGACGCTGGGCGGCGCCGCCGTGGTGACCCTGCCGGACGCGGCGCCCGGCAACACCCCCGCCGTGTCCGTCCTGTTGAGCTCGGTGGGGACGACGGAGGAACTGGCCGCCGAGACCGCCCGCCTCGTCTCCCTGGTCGGGAGGACGCCCACCGCGCAGAACAGCTTCACCGCGCCGTACCTGGCCGTGATGATGAGCCTGTACGGCTGCGGCGACTCCTCGCAGGACGAGTGCCACCGGGTGGACGGCCCCAACCCGGCCGGAGTGCTGCCCCGCGCCGCGTTCGCCGTGGAGCGCAGCCGGCTCTTCTCCGGGCCGCCCTCGCGCACGATGTGGGACGGCGCGGTCGCCCTGCTCGACCAGGTCCGGGTGGCCGGCCAGCAGCACATGATCCAGGTGGGGGCGCTGGGCGGGGCGGCCAACGACCCGGGCCGCACCGACACCGCGTATGTGCACCGGGACGCCCTGTTCAGCACCAGCTTCCTCGGCATCATCGCCGCCGGCACCGCGGACTCCGCCGCGCGGGCCGCCGCCCGGCAGTGGACGGACAGCGGGTTCGCCGTCCTGGATCCGCACTCCAACGGCGAGACGTACCAGAACTTCATCGACCCCCGGCTGACGGACTGGCGCTCCGCCTACTACGCGGAGAACTACCCCCGCCTCGTCGCCGTCAAGAAGAAGTACGACCCGCACCGCGTGTTCAGCTTCGCCCAGAGCATCGGCTGAGCGGCTCCGCACACACCACGACGAAGCGGCCTCCCCGAACCGTGGGGAGGCCGCTTCGCCGTGCGGTTCAGGCCGCCTTGATCCGGGCGCGCTCCTCGACGCGGCTGCGGATCAGGGCGAGCTGCATCGTGGAGTTGGTGCTGATGTTCGCCGTCATCCAGGCCGTGTCCACGGGCGCCGCGGGCTTCATCGAGAACTCCTGCTGCCAGCGCAGCTCGACGCCGCCCGCCACCTCGCGGTACGTCCAGACGATGTTCATGAACTCGAAGGGGCCGGTCTCGACCCGGTGCGCGCGCACGACCCCGGCCGCCCGGTCCAGGGTCCGTTCCGAGACCCAGCTCCACACCTTGCCGCCCGCGTCGGGGTGCATGGTGAGCCGGAAGGTCACCGTGTCACCGGTGGCGGCGAGCACCTCGGCCTTCGCGTACTCGCTGAACAGGTCCGGCCAGGCGGCGACGTCGTTCGTCTGGTCCCACACCTCGTCGAGCGGGGCGTCGATGACGATGGCCTGCTCGGTACGGCCGGCCGTCAGCCGGCCGGCCTGGACGAGGCGCGCGTACGTGGCGAACAGCAGTTCGCCGGGGGTCGCGCTGGACTCCGACCCGCTGTCCGGGTCGAGACCGAGCTTCAGCTCCAGCTCGGACACGACACCGAGGACGCCGAGGGAGTCGACGGCCAGCGAGCCGAAGGTCACCGAGGGGTCGAAGAGCTGATCCGCGGTGATCCCCGCGCCCGAGGCGCGGTTGATCAGCTCGATGTACTCGTCAAGGGTGATCGCGGTGCCACTCACAGCGGTGCCTCCAGTGGGTTCGGTTGTCCTGGGCGGTCGGTGGTCCTACACGGACCGGATGACGGTGGCGGCGTTGAATCCCTCGAAGCCGCGGGCCAGTACGAGCGCCGTGCGCACGGGTGTCTCGCGGGTCTCCCGCACGATGTCGAGGGTGCAGCCGGGGGCGAGTTCACCGAGACCGGGCGTGCCGGGCACGACCGAGTCCCGGATGGACAGCAGCGCCATCGCCACGTCCAGCGGCGCACCGCCCGCGTGCAGCCGGCCCACCAGGCACTTCGGGGCGGTGACCGGCACCCCGTAGGCGCCGAACACGGCGCTGATCGCCTCGGCCTCGGCCCGGTCGGCCTCCGGCACCCCGAGAGCGTCGGCGAAGACCACGTCGACGTCGAACGGGCTCACCCGGGCGTCGGCCAGCGCGAGGGTGATCGCCCGGCGCAGTCCGGGTTCCCGTCCCGTTCCGGGGCGCGGATCGAAGGTGGCCGCGTAGCCGGCGAGCTCTCCGTAGCCGCGTTCGCCGTCGCGGGCGCGCCACAGATCCTCGCGCTCGACGATGAACACGGCCCCGCCCTCGCCGGCGACATAGCCGTCCGCCTCGGCGCCGAAGGGCTGGTAGGCACGCACCGGATCCCGGCGCGTCGTCAGCAGCTCCGCGGACGCGTGACAGGCCAGCGCGTAGGGGCCGAGCGGCGCGTCGGTGCCGCCGGTGACCGCCATCGCGGCGTCGTCCCTGAGCGACCGGCGGGCCTGGGCGAGCGCGTCCAGGCCGCCGGCCTGTTCACCGACGAGCACACCGCAGGCACCCTTCATGCCGTGCCGGATGGAGATCTGGCCGGTGGTCGCGGCGTAGAACCAGGCGATGGACTGGTACGGGCCGACGAACCGCGGGCCCTTGCCCCAGAGCTTCTGGATCTCGCGCTGGCCGAACTCGTTGCCGCCCGACGACGACGCCGTGACCACGGACATGTCGTACTCGTCGAGGGCGGCGGGGTCGACGCCCGCGTCCTCCAGCGCCCGGTCGGCGGCCACCAGGCCCAGCTGGGTCCACCGGTCGGTCTGCACCATCAGGCGCCCCTCGACCAGGTCGCCGGCGGTGAAGTCGGGGACCTGCCCGGCCAGACTCACCGGGTATCCACTGATGTCGAAGGTGTCCACCGGGCGGATACCGCTGACGCCGTTGAGGGTCGAGTCCCAGAACTGCTTGGTCGTGGAGCCGTTGGGGGCGATCGCGGACACACCGCTGAACACGGTGCGACGGTCGTCTGTCATTGCCTCACCTCCTGGTCGCGAGGGTCGCGAGGCCGGGACGGGCCAGCAGCATCGCGGACTGGAAGCCGCCGAACCCGCTGCCCACACTCAGCACGATGTCGTTGACGTTCCTCCGCGCCGTCAAGGGCACGTAGTCGAGGTCCAGCGCGGGATCCTGATGGTGCAGATTGGCGGTGGGCGGAACCATGTCGTTCTCGATCGCCAGCGCGCACGCGGCGACCTCCAGGGCACCGATCGCCCCGAGCGAGTGCCCGATCATCGACTTGATGGAGCTGACGGGCACGCCGTGGGCGGCGGCGCCGAGGGACTTCTTGATGGCCGCCGTCTCGTGACGGTCGTTCTGCGCCGTGCCCGAGCCATGGGCGTTGATGTAACTGATCATGTCGGGCGTGATCCCGGCGCGCTCCATGGCGACCCGGATCGCCTCGGCCATGTCCAGCCCGTCCGGCTTCAGCCCCGTCATGTGGTAGGCGTTGCTGCGCTGGGCGAACCCGACGATGTCGGCGTAGGCGTGGGCGCCGCGGCGGGCCGCGTGCTCCCTGCTCTCCAGGACCAGTACGGCGGAGCCCTCGCCGAGCACGAAGCCGTCCCGGTCCTTGTCGAACGGCCGGGACGCCCGCTCCGCGTCGCCGTTGTTGCGCGAGGTGGCGCCGATGGCGTCGAAGCAGGCCACCGTGATCGGGGAGATCGGCGCGTCGGTCGCGCCGGCGATCACCACGTCGGCGGCGCCCTCGGAGATGAGCTGGACGCCGTGGGCCACCGCGTCGAGCCCCGAGGTGCAGCCGGTGGACACCACGGTCGCCGGGCCCTCGGCCGCCGCCGTCCAGGCCACCTCCACCGCGATGGTGCTCGGGACGAGCGCGCGGTAGAGGTGCTCGGTGGTGAGCTTCGGATCGACCTCCCAGTTGGCACCCGAGTCGCTGGCCACCACGTACTCGTCCTCGAGCCGGGTGGTGCAGCCGACCGCGCTGCCGATGCTGACGCCGACCCGCTCCGGGGCCACCCGGCCGGGTTCGAGCCCCGCGTCGGCCATCGCCTCGCGTGCGGCCACGACGGCGAACTGGGCGCAGCGGTCCATGCGTTCGACCTCCTCGGCGGTCAGTCCCGCCGCGGCCGGGTCGAAGTCGACCTCGGCCGCTATCCGGGACTGGAAGCCGGTGGCGTCGAAGAGGGTGATGGCGCGGGTCGCGGTCCGGCCGGCGGTGAGCAGGTCCCAGTACGCCTCGCGGCCCACTCCGCCCGGGGCGACCACGCCCACCCCGGTCACCAGGGCTCCCCAGTCGCTCATCGGGGCTCCCCGGCCGGCGCCAGGTCCGGGCGGGGCACGGCCTCGGTGTCGACGTGCCCGAGGTCCGGGCGCGGTGCCAGCGGGCCGAGGTGGTAGACCAGTTCGGCCGCCTCGTCACCGGTGTTCTCCAGCCGGTGCCGGACGTTGATGGGGACCAACAGGCCCTCGCGGGAGGCGAGTTCGATGGGCTCGCCGTCGAGCAGCATGGTGATGCGCCCGGACAGCAGGAGCACGAACTCCTCCGAGTAGGGGTGGTAGTGCTCACTGATGAACTCGCCCGGTTCGAGCCGGGCGAGGCCCATGAATCCGCTCGTCGCCCCCACGTTGGCGGGCCCCAGCAGCGTACGGAGCGTGCCGCCCCGGTGCCGGTTGACGGGTACCTCGTCGACGGCGACCTTGCGGAACTTCTCGTTCATGAAACGTGGCTCCTCGTGTTGTCCGGTCGGGTCACAGCGGCGAATTGCCGTGCTTGCGCTGGGGAAGGGAGACGCGCTTGGAGCGGAGCATCTCCAGGCCGGCGTGGATGGCCGACCTGGTGTCCCGCGGGTCGATCACGTCGTCCACCAGGCCGCGCTCGGCCCCGTAGTAGGGATGCATCAGGGTGCGCTGGTACTCCTCGATGAGCACCCGGCGGGTGTCCTGCGGGTTCTCGGCGGCCAGGATGGTGCGGCGGTGGATGACGTTGGTCGCCGCCTCGGCGCCCATCACGGCGACCTCGTTGGAGGGCCAGGCGAAGGACAGGTCGGTGCCGATGGACCGGGAGTCCATCACGATGTACGCGCCGCCGTACGCCTTGCGCATGAGCACCTGGATCCGCGGCACCGTCGCCTCGCAGTACGCGTACAGCAGCTTGGCGCCGTTGCGGATGATCGCGTGGTGCTCCTGGTCGACACCGGGCAGGAAGCCGGGCACGTCCACCAGGGTCACCAGCGGGATGTTGAAGCAGTCGCAGAACCTGATGAAACGGGCCGCCTTCTGCGACGCCTCGATGTCCAGCACACCGGCCAGCACCATGGGCTGGTTGGCGACCAGCCCGACGACGTGCCCGCCGATCCGCGCCAGTCCGATGACGATGTTCCCGGCCCAGGCCTGCTGGAGTTCGAGGAACTCGCCGTGGTCGACGATCTCCTCGATCACCTGCCGTACGTCGTAGGGCTGGTTCGGAGAGTGCGGGACGATGTCGAGGAGGGCGTCGCACGGCCGGTCGACGGGGTCGTCGACGGGCCCCTCCGGCGGGAACTCCCGGTTGTTGGCAGGCAGGAACGACAGCAGATAGCGCAGCGTCCCCAGCGCGTCGTCCTCGTCGTCGTGGACGAACGTCGCCTGACCGGAGCGCGCGTGGACGTCGGCGCCGCCCAGGCCCTCGAAGTCGATCTCCTCACCCGTCACCGCCTTGATGACGTCGGGTCCTGTGACGTACATGCTCGCCGTCTCGCGCACCATCAGCACGAAGTCGGTCAGCGCCGGCGAGTAGGCCGCACCGCCGGCGCACGGTCCCAGCATCACGCTGATCTGCGGGATCACGCCGGACGCCTGGACGTTGCGGCGGAAGATGCCGCCGTAGCCCGCGAGGGCCAGGACGCCTTCCTGGATCCGGGCGCCGGCCCCGTCGTTGAGGCCGATCAGCGGAACTCCGGAACTCTCGGCCAGGTCCATCACCTTGTGGATCTTGGCGGCGTGGGCCTCGCCGAGGGAGCCGCCGAAGATGCCGAAGTCATGGGCGTAGACGAAGACCTTGCGGCCGTCGATGGCGCCCCAGCCGGTGATGACGCCGTCGGTGTAGGGCCGCCGGTCGCCGATGCCGAAGTCGGTCGCGCGATGCCGGCGCAGCATCTCCAGCTCCCGGAAGGTTCCCGGGTCCAGCAGCCGGTCGATGCGCTCGCGGGCCGTGAGCTTGCCCAGCCGGTGCTGCCGGGCCTCGGCCTCCGCGTTGAGGCCGTCGACCGCCCGCTGTCTGATGACGGCCAGTTCCGCCGTCCGGTCGCGCGGCCCCTCGGCCGGCAGCCCGGACGTCGTGCCGTTCTCTCGCGCACCCACCTCCTCTACAGCGGTGTGCACGTGCCGGTCTGCCTGCGACACGCCCCTCACGCTCCCCTCCGCCTGACGGAACTCCTCGCACCCGGCCGTTGGCCCGGCCGTGCTCGTCGGAGTCTGCGAGGAACGGAAAAAGCTCCGATTAGTCCAGCGCAAAGCCGAAGCTCCATACCCGTGCTTTCTCTGCGCTTTATCGGGTCCTCCGATACTCGGTCGCAGCCGAATCGAAGGGGTTGGAAATGACGGTGACGCGCGGACGCGTCGTTGAACTCGACGGCGTCAAACCCATCAAGTGGGCCGGTGAGACGGGGCGTTGGCTGCTCCGTGGCGAGGAGACCGGCGGCCTGTACTCCTTTTTCGAGGTGACTTCCCCGCCCGGCGGCGGACCGCCGCTGCACATTCACGAGGACGTCGACGAGTCCTTCTACGTCATCGAGGGCGAATACGAGATCGAGCTCGACGGCGAGAAGCACAAGGCTCCTCCCGGGACCCTGGTGTACGGGCCGCGCGGAGTCGGCCACGCCTTCGTGAACACGTGGGACAAGCCGAGCAAGATGCTGTGCATCGCCACTCCGGGCGGTGTCGAGTCCTGGTTCGAGGAACTCGGCGCGCTCATCGACGGTCAGGGACCGCCCGACTGGGACCGGATGCAGGCCCTCGCCACCCGCCACCGCATCGTCGGGTTCCGTCCCAAGGGCGGCCCCCTCGGCGGCCCGCCCGGCGGACGCCCCGGCCACGGCGGCCCGCCCGGCGCCCCCGGCGGTCCCGGCGGACGACCGGGCGCGGGGGCCTAGGTCATGGCGCAGAGCACGGCCACCGTCCTCGCGGAGACGGTGGCCGGTGTGTCGGTCATCCTGGTCGCGGGCTCCCTGCTCGTCCCGGTGCTGCGACGGCTGAGACAGCCGCCGGTGATCGCGGAGATCGTGGCGGGGATCATGCTGGGGCCCAGCCTGCTGGGACTGCTGCCCGGAGACCTGCCGACGCATCTGTTTCCCCAGGAAACACGCCTCGGACTCTCCTCCATCGCCCAGGTGGGCATCCTGCTCTTCATGTTCCTGATCGGCTGGGAGGCTGATCTGGGACAGATAAAGGCCCGGCGCACCACCGTTTTCAGCATCTCCCTGTCGGCCATGGCCCTGCCCTTCGGCACGGGCGTCGCCCTGGCGTACTGGCTCTACAACGACCACGCCACGGTGGGCGACCACGAGGTCGGGCGCACCGCCTTCGTCCTGTTCGTCGGCACCGCGATGGCCATCACGGCGTTCCCAGTGCTCGCCCGGATCATCCAGGAGCACCGCCTCCAGCACACCCGGGTGGGCATCCTCGCGCTGGCGAGCGCGGCGATGGACGACGTCGTGGCCTGGTGCATGCTCGCGGTCGTCTCGATGGTGGCGGTCTCCTCCGACGCCGGCCATCTGCTGAGCGTGGTGGGCGGCTCACTGCTGTACCTGGCGGCGCTCTTCGTCGTCGTACGCCCCCTGCTGCGGATGCTGGTCGAGCGCCTGACCCGCAACGACGTCGTCTCGCCACGGCTGCTGCCGGTGATCGCGGCCGGGGTGTTCGTCTCCGGCTACGCCACGCACGAGCTCGGCCTCGACGCGATCTTCGGCGCGTTCGTCTTCGGGCTGATCATGCCGCGCGGCTCGATGAAGGTCCTCAGGTCCCAGGTGAACGTGCCGTTCGAGCACATCACCACGCTGCTCATGCCCATCTTCTTCATCACCACCGGGCTCTCGGTCGACGTCACCGCGCTCGGTGGCACCGGTCTCCTCGAGCTGTTGGCCATCGTGGGCATCGCCTGCTTCGGAAAGATGGCGGGGGCGACCGGTGCGGCCCGGCTGTCGGGGATGAGCTGGCGCGAGTCCTCTGTCATCGGCCTGCTGATGAACACCCGGGGCCTCACCGAACTGATCATCCTCAATGCCGGGGTCAGCATGGGCGTCCTCGACAACCGCATGTTCACCATGATGGTGCTGATGGCGCTCATCACCACCGCCATGGCCGGCCCCCTCGTGCCCCGCCGGGCCTACGCGCGGGCGGACGACGAACTGCGGATCGACGACGCGGTCTTCGAGGAGGCCAGAGCCAAGTGACTCCCTATCCGTACAACAGTGCCCTCATCACCGGTGCGTCGAGCGGCCTCGGGGCCGAGTTCGCCGAGCAACTGGCCCGCTCGGGCGTCGCCCTGACGCTCGTGGCGCGCCGGGAGACCCGGCTGAAGCAGCTCGCGGCCCGGCTCGGTGAGAGTTACGACGTCACGGTCGACGTGCTCGCCCTGGACCTGGGCAACGAGGCGGACCTACAGGTCGCGGCGCAGCGGACGGGCGACCGGAACCGGCCGGTCGACCTGCTCGTCAACTGCGCCGGCTACGGGTCCTCGGGGTTCTTCGACGAGTTGTCGCTGGACCGCGAGGCCCATCAGCTCCGGGTCAACGTCCTGGCCCCGGTCACGCTCGCCCATGCCGCGCTGGGGCAGATGCGGGAGCGCCGGCACGGCGGGATCCTCAACGTCTCCTCCATCGTGTCGGGGCTGCCGATGCCCAAGTCGGCCGTCTACGGCGCCTCCAAGGCCTTCCTCACGGCATTCGGCGAAAGCGTCTTCATGGAGGCCCGCGCCGCCGGGGTGCATGTGACCACGGTACGGACCGGCCTGGTCCGCACCGAGTTCCACGAGGCGGCCGGCCTGGACACGGCCGGTCTGCCCAAGATGGCCTGGCTGGAGCCCGCGCAGGTCGTCGCTCCCTCGCTGCGGGCCGTCGCCAAGGGCCGGGCGTTCGTCACGCCCGGCGCCATGAACCGCTCGCAGCCGTTCTTCCTGGGGGCGCTGCCGCGTCCGGTGCTCCAGGCCATGGTCCGGCGCATGTACCGCGTCTGACCCGGTGGCCCCGGGCCTGCCTCAGCTTCCGGTCTCCCGTACGAGCCCTGTCTCCAACGAGCAGGGCTCGTTCGGCATGGTGTCGTCGCCGCTGAGGACGACGTCGTCCAGGTTCACCAGCCCGAGTTCATGGGCGAAGATGATCAGGCAGAGCCGGTTGCGCACGCCCAGCTTCCGCATCAGGCGCTGCACATGGGACCGCACCGTGTTGCTGCTGAGCCACAGCTTCTCGGCGATCTCGGTGTTGGTGCGGCCCGTTCCGACCAGGCTGAGGACTTCCATCTCGCGCCGGGACAGCGCGTCCAGGGCGCCCTTGGAGTCATGGCTGAGCGTCCACTCGAAGGCGAGCCCGCCGCTGCCGAGCCGTTCGTCCTCGAGTACCCGCTCGGACACCACGGTGCACCGCTGGGCCACCAGCATGGCGCAGTCGGCCATCTCACGGTCCGACGCGGAGCTCAGGATGATTCCGCGGGCGCCGAACCACATCACGCTGACGAGCTCCTCGAACGGCTCGTCCACCACCAGCATCATCGGCGGCTGGGCCACCACGGCACGGGCGGCGATCCGGCGGGTCACGCCGAACCCTTCCCGGTCGGTCACCACCACGACGACGTCGGCTCCCACGAGCCCGCCGCCGTGAGGCATCAGGGTGAAGCCGTCGATCCCGGCTAATCGGTCCTCCACGGCTCTTCGTTTGTCCTCGTTCGCTCCCATGACGACCACGGCCAACAACGGGTGTCCCCCTCTCACCGGCATGCGGCCGCGGGTGTGCAGCCGAGGCGGATGCCGGACCCGGATGTCGAGCTGTACCGTTCGAACTTTGGCACAAACGATCGATCGTGCGGGACGAAAAGGCGGAACGTCAGCCCATGCCCGCCGGCCGGCGGATGCCGGCCTTCTCCAGCCGGGGGATGACCTCCGAGGCGAAGTACTCCAGCTCGCCCAGGTAGTCCACGAAGGACAGCGCGAGGCCGCCCGCTCCGGCGCGGGCGAACGTCCCGATGGCTTCGGCGACCTCGTCCGGCGTCCCCACCAGCGGGAAGCCCCCGTGGCCTGCGGCGAACCGGGGCCGGAACATGGCGATCTGCTCCTCGGTGAACGACTGGGTGTTGATGCCCTGACCGCTCATCACGGTGTCCACGCCCGGCCAGTCGGCGTTGTCGTGCGCGTAGTGGCGCAGGAACTCGTCGGCCTCGCGCCGCGTCGGCCGGCACACCACGAAGGCGTTCGACAGCACTTCGACGCCGCGGCCGCCGTGCGCCCGGGCCGCGCGCTTCGCGTCCTCGACGAGGGTCGAGCCGCGCCGGGGATCGAAGGTCGCCGTCAGCAGGAAGTCCGCGTTGCGGGCGGCGAACTCACGTCCGGGCCCGGACACGGCGGCGTTGATGACGGGCAGCCCGCCGGCCGCGGGCCGCGGGCTGGTGTGCAGCCCGCGCATCCCGGGGAAGTACTCGCCGTCGTGGTCGAAGGGCTCCGCACTGCTCCACAGCGTGCGGACCACGTCCCACCACTCCTGGGCGTGGGCGTAGCGCTGGTCCGGGCTGCCGGGCAGGTCGAGGCCGAAGGCCTCGTACTCCGCCTGGTACCAGCCGGCCACGATGTTGAGCCCGGCCCGGCCGCCGCCGATCTGGTCGAGCGTCGCCAGTTGCTTGGCGGCGACGACGGGGGGAACCAGCGCGCTGTGGACGGTGGCGAAGACCGAGATACGACGGGTCACGGCCAGCAGCCCGCCGGCCCAGGTGATCGTCTCCAGCACGCTGTCGTGGAAGGTGGTGCCGGGCCAGCCGATCCAGCGGCCCACCGGGAGCAGGAAGTCGATGCCGAGCCGGTCGGCGAGCACGGCGAGCCGTACGTTGTCGGGCCAACTCCCCGACCAGCGCTCGGGGATGGTGGTGATGGCCAGTCCTGATGAGGCATTGGCCGCGAAGAGTCCCAGCTTGAATCCGTTGTCCGCGCGTATTCCGCTGTCCATGCCGCTTCCTCCGCGTGCGTCGGGTCCGGTTTACCCACGGGGCCCGGTCGTGCCACAGGGCGGGTGCGCGGGGCCGACGGAGTGATCCGTCGCCGGTCCCGCACACCCGCCCCGTGAGTTTCGACCTTGAACCACCGAGGACTCGAACACCGTCGCACAGTGGGATAAAGCCAGGCTCAAGAGCGGTGTGCCACCACGCTCGTGGTCGTTCGCCCCTCAGTTCGTCCAGGACCCCTTGGTCTGGTACGCCGGTGTCCACATGGTCTTCATGACCAGCCGCAGCGGCGCGGGCATGATGGAGTTCACCTTGTCGACGTTCTCGGGCGTCGCCTCGTCGAGCACCCACGGGAAGAATTCCGCCGCCCCCTTGAAGCCCAGGTTCGAGCGCTGGTCGGCGATGAAGGACTTCCACTCCTTCTCCGACAGCGCCTCCTGGACGTACGGCAGCCCCTCCTTCTCCTCGTGCTCCAGGTGGGACTCGAGCGAGTCGGCGAGCGCCGCCACGGCGCGGGCGAGCCGGTCGGACTGCGTGTCGGGGTCGGCCATCGCGGCCTCGGCCTCGGCGAGCAGCGGGTCGATCTGCTCGTGCTCGGCCTCCAGCTCACGCAGCGTGGAGAGGTGTTCGGCGCTGCTCGCGAGTCCCTTGGCCATCCGCGGCCACAGATCGCGGTCCTCGCCCTCGTGGTGGATGAGCAGCTGGGTCTTGAAGATCTCCCATCCGGTCTGCACCCGCTTGCGCTCCAGCGGATTGTCCAGCGACCGGCTCGCCGCGGCCTTCTGCAGACGGCGGATGTCACGCCGGAAGGCGTCGTGACTGACCAGCATGATCGTCAGATCGACATAGTCCTTGGCCATAACCGTTTCCCCTCTCGGCGGCCGACCGACGATCGGCGGGATCGACCGTCGAATTCGTTAGCAACCTCACTAAGTGTCTCCAAGGCGGACTGCGCTGTCAATCGGCAGTCGAGGCAGGCGGCGGGTGCGGGAGCCGGCCGCCTGCCGAACCATCGGAGGTCAGGCGGTCTTGCGGCCCACGACGGCGGTGACATGGGCGGGCAGCGAGAACACGTCCTCGATCTCGAGGCCGGCCTCCTCCATCCACCCGCGGCACTCGGACGGCGTGTACTCGTTGCCGGCCGGCGACTGGAGCATCATCGTGAGGCTGAGCAGCAGGTTGTCGGCGACCCTGCGCTCGTCGTCGATCATCGGGTCGTACACGATCACCGCACCGCCGACGGGAATCCGCGCGTACGCCTGGGCGATCAGGTTCTGTCGCGTCGCGACCGGGGTGTCGTGCAGCACGTTCCCGAAGATCACCACGTCGGCGCCCGGGATCTCGTTGACGTAGAAGTCGCCCCCGTGGAAGGCGATCCGGTCCAGCACGCCCCGTTCGTCGGCCAGCTCCTCCAGGAACGGCTTCATCACCGGGCGGTCGAAGACGCCTCCCCGCAGATGCGGGTGGGCGCGCAGCAGAGTGCCGGCGAGGTTGCCGCGCGCACCCCCGATGTCGACGAAGGACTGGTGGCGCGACCAGTCGTAGCGCCGGGCCAGCTCGGGGCCGATCGCGCCGTTGAGGCTGTCCATCGCCGACAGGAACTGCCGCAGCCGCTGGGGGTCGCGGAAGATCTGGGCGAAGGGCACCTTGTCCGCGTCCTGCCCATGGGCGTCCCCGGTGCGCAGCATGGTGGCGAGGCTCTCCCAGCCCGCTCCCATGAACTCCGTGGTCATGGTCAGGAAGCCGCCCACATAACCCTGCTGACCGGGTATCAGGTTGCGGTTGGCCGCGGGGCTGTTGCGGTAGACGCCGCCCTCGCCGCGCTCGAGGACGCCGAGAGCCGCCAGGGCGTCGAGGAAGTCGGTGGAGCCGCGCTCGTGCAGTCCCAGCCGGGAGGCGATGTTCCCGACCGTCCCGGGCTCCTTGCTCAGCTCCTCGAACAGGCCGAGCTCCAGGGCCGTCATGAGGAGTTTGCTGCGCATGAAGGACCATCCGACGAGCATGATGTCGAACGGATCGTCGATCGGTCCCGCCGTGCTCGCCGTAGGCACGGAGTTGTCTGCCGCAGTCATCACGTTGTCCTTTCGGTTACGGTTCAGGCCGTCCACATTCCGACGTTCTCCAGCGCCGCCCGGTCGGAGTCCAGAACGATCTGGTGGACCTGGCGGAGATCATCACCCGGCTCTATGCCGAGTTCGTCGATGAGGCACTTGCGAGTGCTGCGATAGACCTGGAGGGCCTCGCCGCTGCGCCCCGACAGAAAGAGGGCGATCATCAGAAGCGCGTGCAGGCGCTCGTTGAACGGATACTTGGCCACCAGCTCGCGCAGTTGCGCGATGGCTTCGCCGCGGAACCGGGCCATCCGTATCTCGAGCGAGATGCGCCCTTCCTCGACCGCCATCCAGGACTCCTCGATCCTGGAGGCGGCGCTGCGTAGCAGCATTCCCTCCCGGAGGCCGGCGAGCGGCGCACTGCGCCACTGTTTCGCGGCGGCCCGGTAATGATGGAGGGCGGTTTCCAGATCATTGCGGTCACGGGCCGTCCGGGCGAGTTCCCGATGCTGATCGAATTCGACGATGTCAAGCATTCCCTCGTCGATCGCCAGATAGTATCCGGGAGGCTCGCCGATCAGTGCAAGACGGCCTGACGAACTACTGCTGTGCAGCATCTTCCGTAATTGGGAGATGTACACGCGAAGCGCCTGCAGTGCGGTGCGGGGCGGCCCTTGGGGCCAGAGTTCGTCTATCAGGGAACCAATGGAAAGAACCGTGTGGTGATGGACCAGCAGGGCGGCTAGCAGGACACGCAGTTTATGCGCCTGCGGGGTCAGAATACGGTCCTCTTCGTACACTTGGAGCTGGCCCAGTAACTTGAAGCGGATCGTCACGTTTACCCCCGTCTGCGCGCTTATCCATACGGCGCCAGCTTGTGCATGGCGCCGGCGTAGAAGCCCAGCGGTGCGCCCGTGCGGCGGAGCAGGCCGATGTCGACCACCTTTCCGATCACGATGACGTGATCACCCCCGGGAACCTCCTGCGCCACCCTGCATGTGACATAGGCCAGCGAGTTGGTGAGCACCGGGCTGCCGCCCAGACCGGGCAGTGAGTTCACCTTGAGGAAGCGGTCTGCCCCGGAGGCGAACAGGGTCGAGATCTCCCTCTGTTCCTCCGACAGGATGTTGACCGTGAAGGACGCCCCCACGCCGAGCGCGGCACGGAAGGACGACCTGCTGTGGAGGCAGAAGAGAATGAGCGGCGGATCGAGCGAGAGTGAGGTGAACGAGTTGACGGTAACCCCGAACAGTTCCCCTGAATATTTGGCGGTAATGACCGCCACTCCCGTGGCGAACCGACCGAATATCTGGCGCAGTTCACGCTGGTCGATCACAGTTTTTTCGCCGTCGGCGATTTGGGCGGATTGCTTCCCCATCACTTTCTCCAAGGAGTGCGAAGGATGCATCAGTGCTTTCTCTCGGACGGCGGGTGAATTGCCGTCCAGTACCTCGCCCTTTTCTACTGAAACGGAAACCTACCATGCTGCCGCGGCGGGCGTATCAACCCGCGGGATGAAGATTCATGACCGGCGGTTGGTGAAGACGCCAATGCTTCGCGGCAGGAATCGGAATGGCGCATTCGGGTACGACGGAGGCCCAAGGCAGTTGCCTTGGGCCTCCGTCGTACCCGCCTATTGCCGCGTCAGATCATCGCGGTCCCGCCGTCCACCAGAAGATAGGCGCCCGCCAGGTACGACGACCGCTCGGAGGCCAGGAAAACGACCGACTCCGCCACATCCCGCGGCAGCCCGTTGCGCTTCACAGCGGTCCGTTCGGCATTCGCGGCCTTGACCTTTTCCGGCATGTTTTCGGCCAGGGCGCTCAGTATCAGGCCCGGCGCCACCATGTTCACCCGTACACCCGCCGGCCCCGCTTCCCTCGCCAGGGTCTTCACCGCGGCCTCCAGCGCCGACTTCGACATCGACAGGGAGGCGAACCCTTCCGGCGAACGCTTGGACAACGAGGCCCCGACGGCCACCACCGCGCCGCCACCGCCCCGCTCGATCATGGCCGGCACCAGTGCGTGCACCGGGTTGAGGAAGGCGCGCAGCTGCGCGTCCACCACGTGCAGAGCCGTCTCCGGAGGCGTCTTCAGCAGCGGCCCGGGCCGTGCCGTACGGCCGTCGACGCCCGCCGCGTTGGCGACGAGGATGTCGATCCCGCCGACCTCCTCCTTGGCCTGCGCGGCCATCCGGAGCACTTCCTCGTGGTCGGTGACGTCCGCCTGGAGGGCCACTGCCCGGCCGCCGGCCCGCGTGATGCCGGCGACCACCTCCAGCGCGCCGTCCTTGTTGGCCCGGTAGTTGACGACGACGGCCGCCCCCCGCTCGGCGAGAAGCCGCGCCGTCTCGGCACCGATCCCGCTGCTCGCCCCGGTGACCAGCGCGGCCTTCCCGGCGAATTCCCCACGCTCGCCTGCGTCCATCTGACACTCCTCGTGTGTTGTGTCTCGTGTGTTGTGGATCCCCTAATGTGCCGTTCCCGCCTGCAGACCACGTCGCAGCGGAAGCAGGAAGACCAGCAGGAACACCAGCACGTAGACCGCCACCTCGTAGAAGAGGCTGGTTCGCATGGAGTCCGAGAAGTGCTGCTGCTTGGTCTCGTTCAGCGTCGCGTTGACCAGCTTCACCACCGCGGGGCTCCCGCTCTGCCCGGCCTCGGTCTGCAGGGCTGTGCAGCTCTGCTGGAGCTTGCCCGGGTCGCTGGCCGAGGCCTGGTCGGCGAAGCAGGTGACCATGCCGCGTTCGAGACTCTCGGCGGTCTGGGTGGAGACCGCCAGCTGCCGCAACCCGTCGCGGAAGTGCGGCATGTCGTCCTGGGCGGCCGAGGTGGCGTTGCCGCTCAGGAGTCCGAAGAAGATGGCGCCGAGGACGGCGACGCCGACCGCGTTGCCCGCCTGGCCGACGGTGGCCTGCACACCGGCCGCGGAGCCCGCGCTCGGCCCGACGGCTTCGGCGAGCACCACGTCGTTGACCGTGGTCACGATCATGCCGAGGCCGATACCCACCACGATCCCGGCCGGGGTGAGCTTCCAGAAGGTCAGGTCGTTCGGGTACTGGTGCAGCGTGAACATCAGCGCGGCCATGCCGAGCCCCATGACCACGGCGCCGATCTGAAGCACGATCTTGCCCAGCTTGGGCAGCAGCGGGATGGCGATGCCGGAGGCCATGCCGGTGCCGAACGCGATGGGCAGGAAGGCGAGACCGGTGCGCAGGGCGGACCAGCCGTATCCCGCCTGCAACTCGACCGCGAGCACCAGGAAGAACGCCGAGACGCCCGCGAAGCACATGAACTGCACGATGAGGCCGACACCGAAGGAACCGCCCCGGAACAGGGCCAGGTCGATCACGGGCGAGCCGCCGCCGCGCTCCAGCGCCCGCTGGTGCCTCACGAACACAAAGAGGGTGGGCACCGAGAGGGCGAGCAGGGCCCAGATCCACCAGGCCCAACCGGCGTCCCGGCCCTGGATCAGCGGGAAGATCACCAGCGTCACCGCGGCCGTGCCGAGCGCGGCGCCCCGCAGGTCCAGCCCGGGCCGCTGCTCCGACTTCCACTCCGTGACCAGCATGTGCGCGCCGACCGCGGCGAGCAGGCCGATCGGAATGTTGATCAGGAAGATCGCCCGCCAGTCCGTCCCGAACAGGTCGAGCTCGATCAGCGCACCGCCGACCAGGGGACCCGCGATGCCCGCGAGCCCGGTGACCCCGCCCAGCGCGCCGAACGCCGCCGCCCGGTGTTTGCCGAGGAAGGTGACATGGATGATCGACACTACCTGGGGGAACATCAGTGCGGCGGCCAGGCCCTGCAGGAGCCGGAAGACCACGATCATCGTGCCGCTGGTCGCCACGCCGCACAGCAGCGAGGTGACGGCGAACGACAGCACGCCGTAGACGAAGATGCGGCGGCATCCGTAGATGTCGCCGAGCCGGCCGCCCGCCACGAGTCCGGTGGCGAAGGTCAGTTGGTAGCCCGCCAGGATCCACTGGATCTGGGCGTAGCTCGCGTCGAGCGAGGTCTGGATCTCCGGAGAGGCGACCGTCACGACGGTGACGTCGAGCAGTTCCATGAAGGCGGCCAGCAGGATGACCGCCAGTCCCAGCCACGCGCGCCTGGTCGGCGCCGGCGGCTCGGCTAACGAGTCGGGTGCGGGTGCGCCGGTACTGACATCGCTCACGAGGGGCTCCACTGGTTGCCGGATCGCCAATTACTTAGTATCCTAACGAATTAATTCGCCCATGGTCAACCGCTCGCGGCTGACCGGTCAACGCACCGGCGATACCCTTCTTGGTTGACAGGCAATGAGCGGAGGTATTGGTGCCGAGGCAGAAGCAACCCGCTGAGGCGAAGGCGACGGCGGAGGCGGAGGAGGAGACGGGGGGATCACCCGTCTGGCTGCGCCACAGCATCGCCCCGAAACTTCGGCTGGCCGCGAAGGGGAGCCGGGCGTTCTTCGAGGAGGAACTCAGCAAGTCCGGCGCCACCTTCGCGACCTGGACGATCCTCGCCACGCTGAAGCTGGAGGGTCCGATGATCCAGCGCAGCCTGGCTCAGTACCTCAGCATCGAGGGGCCGACCCTCTCCCGGCATCTCGAGACCATGGAACGCCGCGTGCTCGTCACCCGGACCCGCAGCGGCACCGACCGGCGGGCCGCGACCGTGGCGCTCACGCCGGAGGGCGAGAGCATGTACCAGGTCATAGAGAAGGTCGCGCTCAAGAGCCAGCAGCGGATGCTGGACGGTCTGGACGACAACGACATCGAGCAGCTCAGCCGGCTCCTGGAGCGAATCCTGCACAACGTCACGGAGTAACGAACACCACCGCTGCCCTCTACGCCGGCCGCCCCGGCAGCCCGGGCTCGACCGGTCACGGCAAGGCCCGGGCAACCGGCCCGACGGGCTCGCCCGGGCCTCGGCGTGTGCGGGGGCGGGCAGGTCTGTCGCGGTGTGGGCGGCGGGGCGCGAGCGCAGGGCTGTGCCGGCCTTGTTCCGGTGTGTGTGGTGACTCCACCCGGAGACGTACGACTCCCGGTCGCCGCGGTGACGTCCGGGTCTCCCGGGCCCCGCGAGCGTGGTCCGGCCTGTGCGCCGCCCCGGAACACGAGCGGACGTCCGGCGCGCTGTGCGGTCAGGACTGCGGGTCGGGCGTGGGAGACGGGTGGGGCTGGATGTCGCGGACGTGGATCTCTGCGGGCCGCGTCGGGTGGTGCGGGGCTGGGGGCGCGGGCGGTGGTGGGACAGCACGGAGTGGACATCCGCCCCTGGCGGCTTTCCCCTGGCGGCTTCCGTCCGGTGGCTTCCCCGTGGGCGGTCACCCGCTAGCGGCTGCGCGCTGGGCGGCTTTCCTCTGGCGGCTTTCCTCTGGCGGCTTCCGCCTGGGCGGTCACCTGCTAGTGGTCGCCCGCTCGCGGCTTCCCTGTGGGCGGTCACCTGCTAGCGGCTGCGCGCTGGGTGGCTTTCCTCTGGCGGCTTCCGCCTGGGCGGTCACCTGCTAGTGGTCGCCCGCTCGCGGCTTCCCTGTGGGCGGTCACCTGCTAGCGGCTGCGCGCTGGGCGGTTGCCCCCTGGCGGCTACCCCCTGGCGGTTGCCCACTGCGGTGGTCACCCGGTGGGCGCCGTGCCTGCCCTGCGGCCCTCTGCCCTGTCGCCGCCTCTCTTGTCACCCCCTGCCCTGTCGCCGCAGGCGCACACGTGGCGGCTCGTGGCGGGGGGAGTGGGGCCCCGGCCACGAGTCGCTGGTGGTGGTTGGTGATCAGGTGGTGCCGTTCGCGGGGGTCGACTGCCTGATCAGGCGCAGGGCGCTGGAGGGGCAGAGGTCGGCCGCCTCGCGGACGGCGTCGTGCTCGTCGTGGCCCGGCGCGTCGTCGAGCACGATGGCGACACCGTCGTCGTCCTGGTCGAACACGGCCGGTGCGGCCAGCACGCACTGGCCCGCCCCCACACACGCGTCGGCGAGCAGTTCGATACGCAGGCCCTCGTCCTGTTGTGTCGCCATTACCTGTCTCCCCAAGTGATCAGCAGTTCGTTGACGCCTTGCACGGTGCCCCCGTCACGGAGCTTGAGGTCGTCCACGTCGACGGCCAGCCGCAGACCGGGGATACGGTTGAACAGCGCCGGGAGGGCGATCTCCAGTTCCGCCCTGGCGAGGTTCTGGCCGAGGCACTGGTGCACGCCGTATCCGAAGGCGACGTGGTGCCTGTTGCCCCGGCCGATGTCGAAGCGATCCGGGTCAGGGAAGACACTCGGGTCGCGGTTGGCCAGCGAGTTCGCGACGATGACGCCCTCGCCCTCGCGGATGAGGTGCCCACCGGCCTCGAAGTCCCTGGCCGCGACCCGCGCCCCGGCGATGTCGGCGATGGACAGATAGCGCAGTAGCTCCTCGACGGCCGGGCCGATCAGAGCCTCGTCCTTGCGCAACAGGGCCAGCTGGTCCGGGTGTTGCAGCAGCGTGATGACACTGAGCGTGATCATGGACGCGGTGGTCTCGTGCCCGGCGATCAGCAGCATCAGCGCGTTCATGATGAGCTCGTGCTTGTACAGCTCCCCGCCGGCGACCTTGTCCCCGGCGAGCCTGCCGATCATGCCCGGCCCCGGCTCCTGGAGGTACTTCGAGATCATGTCGTCGAAGTAGACACTCAGCTCGCCCACCGACTGCAGCGCCTGCTCCGGGCTGTCCGCCTGGACCAGGTTCTGGCTGGCCTCCTGGAAGAAGGTGTGGTCCGCGTACGGCACGCCCAGGATCTCGCAGATCACCCGGGACGGCACCGGCAGGGAGAACGCGGGCACCAGGTCCAACGGCCCGCCGTGCTGCAGCATCTCGTCGATGTACTCGTCCACGAGGGCCTGGATCCTGGGGCGCAGCGCGGCGACGCTCTTCACCGAGAACTCCGCGAGCATCATGCGCCGGTGCCGGTTGTGCTCCGGCGGGTCCATCCCCACGAAGGACGGCGGCTGGTACTTGATGCCCTCCATTCGCTCGGAGACGATCGGGTACCCGTCGTCCTGGCGGTCGGCGGACAACCGTCCCGCGTCGGCGAGGAGTTCCCGGGCCGCCGCGTAGGCGCTGACGACCCAGGCCTCGGTGCCGTCGTAGAGCGTGGCCCGATGGACCTCACCCTTGCCGCGGAACTCGTCGTACCCGGCGGGCGGCTGGTAGGGACAGGTCCGGTCCTGCGGGAAGGGCGGTGCCTCTCGCGCGGTTTCCGTGGCCATGGTCTCGCTCATACGACCCCCTTGGATGAAGTCCCGATCGGTGTCCGACCGATGTCCGATCGTCGTCCCGATCGATGTGCAGTCGATGTGCAGTCGATCCAATCGCGAGGCTATGGGCGCCCCGTTAAGCGGCGATCAAGCGTCGAACCGGCGCTGTCGCGCGGTATTTCCGGAGACCGGCGGACGCTGGGCGGGGGCGTCCCCGTTCCCGGACGCGCGGGCCGGCGACGGGCTCAGCCGGTGCCGGATCCGGCGCTCCAGCGGGTGCTCCAGGAACCGGTAGAAGAAGGCCGAGACCGCCAGCGTGATCGCCAGGGCGAGCAGCGCGTACCCGATGTAGTCCGTGCTGGGCGCGACGGGATCGGTGAAGAAGTCCGCGACGTCCTTCCCCGGGTTGGCCGCGACGGCGACCGGGAGCAGCACCGTGAACTGGAACAGATAGAAGGCGTACGACCACTGCCCGAGCCGCACCATCGAGCGCGCCCTGAGGAACGAGCGGCCGCCTTCCAGATCGCGCCGGGCGAGCGCGGCGATGAGCAGGGCGAAGAACGGGGTCACGGCCGTGTCCACGCCGTCGAAGAGCACGGCGCTGCGGAACGTCTGGCCACGCAGCAGCCAGAGCGTGACCAGCGGTACGAGCAGGGCGAGGAACGCCGTCCGTACCGACACCGCACGCCAGCCGCGCCGCACGGCGATCGCCACGGCCATCCCGATGAGGAACTGGGGGATGCGGGAGATCGGCGAGTAGATGAGGAAGACGGCCGGGCCGTATCCGTCCAGGCTCGTCACGTGCCGGGTGGGCGGATACGCGAACCACAGGCTGATCCGGACGGCCCACAGCACCGCGACCGACAGACAGACCAGCAGCACCAGACTGCGCGCCTTCGCGTCGTGCAGCCGGCGCATCGCGCCAGGGAAGACGCCGTAGAAGAACGCCTCGCAAGACAGCGACCAGGTCACCGGGCTGGCGCCGAGGAGGATCCAGCCGGGCACCCAGGCCTGGATGAGCACGACGGCCGAGAACGAGATCAGCAGCAGGTGCGAGACCGCCGGGCCGCCCTCGGACGTCGCGGCGAACAGCGTGGGGATGGCCACCGCGACGAAGAGCAGCGGCCAGACACGCGCGAACCGCCTGCCGTAGAAGGCCTTCGCGGTGTCGGCCGCCGTCCAGTTCCAGGCCAGGACGAAGCCGGACAGGATGAAGAACAGTGACACCCCCGACTCCCCGAGCGAGAACAGACCGCGCGTGTGGGGCAGCGGGAGGAGGATGTTGACATGGGAGAGGAAAACCCCGAACGTGGCGAACCAGCGCACGCCCGTGAGCGACTCCAGCCTGGCGCCGCCACTGCTGACGGCGGCTGAGTGCCCGTCAACTCTGGACCGGGATACCGGCATTGCCTTCATTACGCCCCTCGCCTCACGGTGTGGGAAACGACTCTGCGGGATCATCTGCAGGTTCATCCCAGCGAAAGCCCGTGAAGCGGACCTCAAGCGCGGGAAAAAGGGAGGCCGGCGGCTGCCCGGCCTCCTCACTCGGTGACGAAGTCGCCCATCATCGCCATGTCCTCGTGCTCGAGGTTGTGGCAATGGATCATGAACGTGCCCGGGTAGTCGGTGAACCGGGTGACCACCTCCACGGCCTCGGCCGGACGCAGGTCCACGGTGTCCTTCCAGCCGTGGTCGAAGGCGCCGGGCGCGCGGTTGTTGCGCGACACCACCTGGAAGTGATCCAGGTGGAGATGGACGGGGTGATGGAAGTTCGTGGTGAACCGCCACACCTCGGTCTGCCCGAGCCGCGGCCTGGCCAGCGCCCTGCCCGGGCGGAACTCCTCCCCGTTGATCGTCCAGCCGTCGCTGGAGCCGCGGAAGTGGAAGTCGCGGGTGACGGCGGCCCGGTGCGGATCGAGCCGGGCGACGTCGGCGAGCCGGTCGGGCACCGTCGTCCCGTCCTTCGGGGAGCCCGACCCCACGTCGAAGCGCATGACCTCGGCCGTCGAGCCGTCACCGAAGCGATTGACCAGCCGTACCTTCGTACCCGGCCGGTACCGGGAGAAGTCCACGACGACGTCGAAGCGTTCCGCCGGGGCGATCTCCAGCGAGTCGTGCCGCACCGGCCGCGCCAGGAGTCCGCCGTCGCTGCCGATCTGCACGAAGGCGTCGCCGCCCTCCGGCTGCGGGTCCAACTCCAGTTTGTAGAGGCGGGCGTTGGACGCGTTGAGCAGCCTCAGCCGGTACCGCAGGCGCTCCACCCCGTGCACCGGCCAGGGCGCTCCGTTGACCAGGACGACGTCCCCCAGGACGCCGTTCATGTACGACTCGGTGACTCCCGGCGTGTGCAGTTCCCGGTCCAGCGACGGGTACTGGAAGGAGCCGTCCGCCGCGAAGGACCGGTCCGCGATCATGAGCGGCAGGTCGCGTTCCGCGCGCGGCAGCGGCAGCCGCTCCTCCTCGTCGTCGTGCACCAGATGGAATCCGGCGAGCCCCATCCACACACTGGTGCCGGTGTAGCCCATGCGGTGGTCGTGGTACCAGAGGGTCGCGGCCCGCTGGTCGAGCGGATAGGTGTATGTCCGTGAGCCCTCCGCCAGGTCCATGGCTCCGTGGTCCATGGACATGCCGTGTTCGCCGCCGGCCATGTCGCTCATCGCCCGCTGCTGGTCGTAGGCACCGCTCGCGGGAAGGATGAGCGAGGTGGGATAGCCGTCGCTCGCGGCGGGTGTGTGCCCGCCGTGCAGATGCACCACGACGGGCTGGTCGAGTTCGTTGCGGTGCTTCACCACGGTGCGCCGCCCGGACTGCGAGACGATCGTCGGCCCCGGAAAGCTGCCGCCGTACGTCCAGGCCCTGGTCTTCAGCCCCGGCAGGATCTCCAGGTCGGCTGCGCGCTGGGTGATCTCGTAGGTGTCCGTGGTGGAAGCGGCGGAACCGCCGGCACCGGTGGCCTTCGGCCGCAGCACCGGCGGTACGGGCAGCGGCACTTGGTACGGCTTCGGCAGCTCGGCCGCGCTCCGCAGCAGCTTCCCTGGGCGGCCCTCCCGCACGTACTCCACCAGCCAGGGCCGGCCCAGTGCCGCCGCCGCCCCGACGCCGAGTACGGCACCGCCCGCTCCGAGGAATGCGCGCCGCTTCACGGAGCCACCTCGACGCGCTCGTCCCGTGCGCGAGACGCGGAGGCCGGCGCCTGAAGGGGCGTCGAGAACGTGCGGATGGAGAGGTGGAACATCACCGCGAGCATGATCGCGCCGAGCAGGACGTGCGGTGCCACGACGCGTGTCATACCGAGCGCGAACTGACCGACCAGCGTGAGGAGGGCCGCGATCGACGGGCCGATGAACAGGGGCGGTCCGCCCGCCCGGCGCACCAGGACCGCGACGACGACCAGCACCACGGCGACCCCGACGATCGCCCGCGCCACCACGCCGTGCACCTTCAGCAGGTCGTAGTGCCCGCCGAGGAAACCGCCGGCGAGCGCGGTCTGTGCGAGCAGCAGTGACAACTGGAGCATCACGGTGATCCGTAAGAGCACGAGGACAGGGCGCAAGGACATGAGTTCACCTCGGAAACATCGAGCGGCGGCAGAGCCTGGGCGGCTTCCCAGCCTACAATATAGGTAGTTAGCGAAGTAACTTTATGTCTGAACTCCGATAAAGCGTGACCGTGCTTCCGGTTCAAGCCGGGGCGCCGCCTCTTCCGCGACCGGATCGCCCGCCCTAGGCTCCCCCGCATGCCTGAGCGCAGCGCACTCGACAACCCCTGGATACGGCGGCTCGTCGCCGTGCCGGAGAGCGAACTGAGGCTCATCTGCTTTCCGCACGCGGGCGGATCGGCCGGCTACTACCGCCACCTGGCCATGGCACTCGCCCCACGCGTCGAGACCCTCGCCGTGCAGTACCCGGGGCGCCAGGACCGCCGGCGGGAACCTCCCCTGGAGAGCATCGCCGAGATGGCGGACGCCTGTTTCGAGGCTCTGGGCGGCTGCCTGGACCGCCCGTACGCCTTCTTCGGACACAGTCTGGGCGCTGTCGTGGCCTACGAAGTGGCCCTGCGGGCCGAGCAGTCGGCGCCGCCGGCCGGACGGCGGCCGATGCGCCTGTTCGCCTCCGCCAAGAGCGCCCCCTGCGTCGTACGGCAGCGCCAGGTTCACCGGTTCGACGACGACGGTCTGATGAGGGAGGTGCGCAAGCTCGGCGGAACCGGCCAGACCCTCACCGCCCCCGGCGTCCGCGCCCTCTTCCTCTCCGCGATGCGCGCCGACTACCGGGCGGTGGAGACGTACACCCCGGCCGAGGGAGCCCGGCTCGCCTGCCCCATCACGGTCCTCGTCGGCGACAGCGACCCGTTGGTCCGCGTCACGGACACCGCCGCCTGGGAGCGTCACACCAACGGCGGCATCGACAGCCACGTGTTCGAGGGCGGACACTTCTACCTCGACAGCAAGGTCCAGCAGGTGGCAGCGGCAGTACTGGCCGCCCTGTGAGGCGTTCGTCCTTGACGGCGACGGCGACGCCGGCCGCGGTCGCCTACGCGGTGATGGGCCGTGACCAGCTGGGTGTCGTTCCCGTCAGCCGGCACAGGGTCAGGTAGAGGGGGATCGGCGGGGTGTACGGAAGCGTGCCTTCCGGCTTGTGGAGCAGGCCCGGGGTGTGCACGGAGTCCGGGAGGAGCGCACCGGGGGCGTAACGCGCCGGGGCGGGCCAGTCCAGGGCGTAGTCGGAGTCCGACGGGACGAGCCACCACCAGTGCGTGTCGTCGGCGTACACACAGCCCACGCGGGGCAGCCGGGGCAGCAGCAGCGGGCCGATCCCGGCCGGTACCGCCACGGCGTCACAGCCCAGCGGGGCGGTCATGCCGTCCGGCACGGCGAGGCGGCGCGGCGGCGCGGGCGGGTCGCCCAGGCTGCGCCTGAGCCGGACGAGCGTGTCGAGTGTGAGTACCGGACTCCTGCCGAGCCCGGCGCTCATGCCCTTCCTCGCTCGCGCACACCTTCGAGGGCGCCGAGTGCTCCGGCGCCCGTGGTGAGACGGGGCTGGGGAGCGGCGGGAGCCTTCACGACGGGCGAACCGGGGGAGTGGGCCGACGCAGTGCGGTGCCCCAGGGCGGTGACGCCTTGGAGGTCCCGGCTGTCGAGGTTGCGAGCATCGTGGGCGGGGCTGGTGTGACCGGCGGCGGGGTGGGGATCCGGGGCGCGGTGCTGAGCGATGTGGTGCTGCTCGGGCGCGGGGTGCCCCGGGGCGGCGGCCTGGGGGGCCGCCGAGGCGCGGTGTTCGGGTGCGGGGTGCTCGGGGCCGTGGTGCCCGGGAAGGTGGTGGCCCAGGGCGCAGTGATCGGGTCCGTGCAGGCCGGGGTTGAACTGGTCCGGGCTGTGGTGGTCGGTGCTGTGGTGGTCCGCGCTGTGGCGCTCACCGCCGTGGGCCACCGGACTGCGGTGCTCGGACGCGAGCGGGGCGGCAGTGCGCTGGTCCGGTGCGCACAGGACCGACGCACGCTGCGCGGCGCCGTCCCGGCCCGGGACCTGCTGACCCGGGACGTGCTGACCAGGGGCCTGCTGGGCGGTGCTTCCCCGGCCCCCGGTCTTCTGGGCGGTGTTTCCACGGGCCGGGACCTGCGCGGCGCCATCCGGGGCCGTGGCCTGTCGGGCGGTGTTTCCCTGCTCCGTGGCCTGCTGTGCCGAGCCCTGCGGCTCCGTGCCGCGCGCCTGCGAGTCGGGCCGTTCCGTCGCGTACCGCTGCTGCTGCTTCTGCTCGGGAACGTCGTGGCGCCGCTGCGGTGTCACATACGGGGACGGCGTGAGGCCGTCGGTCTCCGGCGCGGCGTGCAGCGGCGGCCGCTCCGTGCGGTGGGCCTCGGCTTCGGGGGTGCGGCGCGGGGTGGGTCGTATCGCTTGGTCGTGCCCGTCGTCGGTGTCCCGTACGTCGCCGGCGTGGCCCGGTGCCGTCCGTATCGCCCGGTCCGTGCCGTCCGTACGGTCCGTGCCGTCCGTACGGTCCGTGCCGTCCGTACGGTCCGTGCCGTCCGCCCGGTCCGTACGGGCCGTCGTGTCGCTCGTGCCTGACAGGACGGCCGCGGTGGCCTCGACGCGCGGGATGCGGCAGGTCTGTTCCGCCGGTTCGTCCTCGTCGCCCGTCTCGTCGGACGGGGCGTCCGGCTCGGGACGGGAGCCCCAGCCGAGGTCGTCGCGGGGCTCGGAGTGGTCCGGGGCGGCCGCGGTCGCGGGCGGCTGTACGAGGTCGACGGCATGGTCGGTGACGTCCTCGGCGGGCTCGCCGACCGCCTCGGCGTTGCGCGGCAGGTTGGCCCAGACCAGCAGGCCGAGACCGTGCTCCTGTGCACCCCAGGAGTGACAGAGGGCTTCGACGAGGAGCAATCCCCTCCCGTGCTCCTCCTCGGAACGCTGCGGAGAGGGATGCGTCTCGCCGGGCGCGCAGCCCTCGTCGCGCACGGACAGGCGTACCTGCTCGTCGCCGTCGTGCAGCTCGCACACGACGACGGCGCTCGCCGTGTGCACGATCGCGTTGGTGACCAGCTCGGATATGACGAGAGCCGCGGTGTCGCAGGTGTCCTCGCACACCGACCAGCCGCTCAGCCGAGCCCTCACCAGGCGTCTGGCCTGGGCGGGGGAACCCGGGTGTGCGGCCAGTTCGAATCGGAACCGGCGCTCGGCAGCGGCCTGCTCGGGGCCTGCTGCCGCGGCGGCACCGAGACCCTGGGGGTGGCCTGCGGCGGCGTCTGTTCCTAAGGGCGCGGACGGAATCACGCTTGCCACTATCGCCCCGCCGTGAACACTTGGCAAGTGTCACTCTGAAAAATGCAGAGTGCTGTGTGACGCGGTGGACCGCCGTGGCACACTGCTCGCAACAGCACGTTGAGCGGCGCCAGTTGGGATCACCGAAGATCCGTACGGATTCGTACAGATCTTCGAATGGGTCTTCGAATGGCGCCGTAAGGCTGTCGGCATTCATTTCGTCACCAGCAGGTCGGAGCCCAGCAGGCACAAGGCGACCGGCCGGCCGGGGCTCTTCGTGGAGGTGGAGCGTGAGCGAACCGCGGTCCGCGCCGACCGTAGGACAGGTCGTCCTCGGTCGTCGCCTGCTGGACCTGCGGGAACGCGCCGGGCTCAAGCGCGAGGAAGCCGCGCGCATCCTCCGCGTGGCGCCCGCCACCGTCCGCCGGATGGAAATGGCCGAGGTCTCCCTCAAGATCCCGTACCTCCAACTGCTGCTGAAGGCCTACGGGGTCACCGACGACGAGGCCGAAGGGTTCGTGCAACTGGCCGAGGAGGCCAACCAGCCCGGCTGGTGGCAGCGCTTCCACGACGTCCTGCCCGGCTGGTTCTCGATGCACGTCAGCCTGGAGGGCGCCGCCGGCCTGATCCGTCAGTACGAGCCGCACTTCGTCCCGGGACTGCTCCAGACCACGGGGTACGCCCGCGGCGTGCTGAAGTCCGGAGCCATCGGCCAGACCCGGCCGGAGGACATCGAGCGACTCGTCGATCTGCGCATGCAACGCCAGGAACTGCTCACCCGTCAGGACGCGCCCCGGCTGTGGGTCGTCATGGACGAGACGGTGCTGCGCCGCCCGGTGGGCGGTCCGGAGGTGATGCGGGAGCAGATCGACAAACTGCTCGAGGCGACGAAGCTGCCCAACGTGACCCTGCAGGTGGCCCCGTTCGTGAACGGGCCGCACCCCGGCACCTACGGGCCCTTCGTGCTGTTCCGATTCGCCATGCCGGAACTCCCGGACATGGTCTACAGCGAGTACCTGACCGGCGCCGTCTATCTCGACGCGCGCGCCGAGGTGGCAACCCACCTCGAGGTCATGGACCGCATGGCGGCGCAGGCCGCTACTGCACATCGCACGAAGGAGATCCTCCGGGATCTCCGCAAGGAGCTGTGAATGGACCGCATCAAGCCGCGCAAACGGGTCTACAACGGCATGCCCGCGCCGGACTTGGGCAGCGAAGGCTGGCACAAGCCTTGGAGCGGAGGCAACGGAGGCAACTGCCTGGAGGCGATGAAGCTCGCCGACGGCCGGATCGCCCTCCGCCAGTCGACCGACCCGGAAGGCCCGGCCCTGATCTACACCACCGACGAGATGAAGGCGTTCATCGAGGGCGCCAAGGCGGGGGAGGCGGACTTCCTGCTGTCCTGACCCCCCTGCCCTCCGGTTGCCCTTCGACTCCCCTCCTCTCTCATCCTCTCTCAGTTTTCGATTGTCGTTCTTTCATTCAACTTCCCTATTTTGGTGCTGACTTGATTAACCATTGCGTCTTACGGAGTGCCTCATGACCGGGCAGGACCCGACCACCGCCGAGATGGACACCAGCAAGCCCCATCCCGCACGGATGTACGACTGGTATCTGGGCGGCAAGGACAACTACCCCGTCGACGAGGCGATGGGCCGCCAGATGCTCGAACTCGACCCGCGCGTCCCCGTCATGGCACGAGTCAACCGTGCCTTCATGCACCGCGCCACGCGCTGGCTGGCCCACAACGGCGTACGCCAGTTCCTGGACATCGGCACGGGCATCCCCACCGAGCCCAACCTGCACCAGGTCGCCCAGGAGATCGCGCCGGACGCCCGGGTGGTCTACTGCGACAACGACCCCATCGTGCTGGCCCACGCGGCCGCCCTGCTGCGCAGCACACCCGAGGGCGTCACCGAGTATCTGCAGGCCGACGTCCGCGACCCGGCCGCCATCGTCGAGAAGGCCAGGAAGATCCTGGACTTCGACCGGCCGGTGGCCCTGTCGCTGATCGCGCTGCTGCACTTCGTCTCCGACGAGGACGGCGCCCACGAACTCGTCGAAAGGCTGCTCGGCGAACTCCCCTCGGGCAGCTACCTGGTGATGACCCATGCCAGCGCCGACTTCACCCCGGAGGAGTCGGCGGCGGCGACGGAGAAGCTCAGGGCGGCGGGCGTCACCCTGGCCCTGCGCTCCCGCGCGGAGTTCGCCCGCTTCTTCGACGGACTCGAACTGGTCGAACCGGGCGTGGCGATCGTCCCCGACTGGCACCCCGAACTCGGCGAGCCGATCCCGGGCCAGGAAGACGGCGTCATCCCGGGCTACGGGGCGGTGGGACGCAAGGCGTAGGCCCTCGACGAGAAGAGCCGGTCAGAGCCGGTCAGGGCTGGTCGGAGCCGGTCAGAGCTGGTCAGAACCAGGTCAGCATGCGCCGTGGGGCGTCCACCAGACGGCTCACGGCGACGACCGCGAGCGGCGGCTGCTCGGTCTCGCCCCGGCTCAGGTTCAACCCGTAGTAGATCTGTTCGATCGACGGCGGTCCGACCGCGAGATTGCGCCGGACCGCCACCGACGACGACTCCTCCCCGCTCGTCACCAGATACGCCGCCGCCATCGTGCCCGTACGGCCGACTCCGGCCCCGCAGTGCACGAACACCTTTCCGGGCGCCCCCGCGACCGCCGCGAGGAACCGTTGCACCTGGTCCGGCTGCGGAGTCTGCCCGTCCCGGATCGGCAGCCGTACGACGTCCAGCCCGGCCTTGCCCGGCCCGGCAAGCTGGGCCGCGCTCAGGTCCTCGGCGCGCAGGTCGACGACGGTGGAGAACCCCAGACCCGCCAGCGCGGCGTACCCGGCCGGGGAAGGGGCGGCACCGCGCCACAGCCTGCCCTCGGCGTCCACCCGCTGGAAGTGGTGGACACCCTGCATGCTCCGCGTTCCCGCCGGCGCCGGGGTCTCCTCCCTCGCCCAGTACGACAGCGCCAGGATGCTGCCGGCACCGGCCGCCCAGAGGACGGCGTAACCGACGACGAGGGCGACGAGCCAGCGCAGCGCACGCCGTGACAGGGAGAGCCTGCGCAGCACGGGGGTGGGGGCGGGCAGGGAAGCGGTGAGAACAGCCATGGACAATCCGGGGGGACTGGGGACGGGGGTGTGATTGCATGCTAGCCCCGGTGACCCCTGATGGTCTTGTCCGTGTACGCATGCGTATGCACCCCTTATGCCTCCCCGGTCCCTCAGCCGTCGTCCGCGTCAGTCGTCGTCCGAGTCCGCGTCCCCGATCCCGACCACGGTGAGATGGGTGCGGTCCAGGGTGGCGTCCTCCAGGCAGCCGCGCAGCCGCATCCGGTCGTGCGCGGTGAGGGCGGGCCGTACGACCCCGGCGAAGACGCCGTCCCCCAGCGCGCCCAGGGTCGTGTGGCGCAGCGGCACGGACGTGGAGTCCCGGCAGCGCTCCCAGATCTGCTCCGCGGCCAGCGAGCGCCGCGCGTCCGTCGCGTCCGGGCCCCGCATGTCGACCTGGACGACCAGGGACGTCGCCTCGTTGAAGTTCCGCTCCTCCCCACGGGTCTGCGTGAGATCGGCGAGCCCCGCGACCAGCGCGGCGGTCAGTGCGGCCCCCACGACGCCGACGACGGCCACGCGCGCGGTGCGGCGCCGGGAGGTCCGGGAGGCCCGGGAGGCCCGGGAGACGGTCTGGGGCAGGTCGTCCACCAGGGCCGGGCCGTCGTCGAGGTGGGCGGGACCGTACGGATTGGTGACGGGGTCGTACGACCAGGACGGATCGGGCGGTGCCGAGAGCACCGCGAGCCGGCCGGCCAGCCGCCGTTCCGCCGGCTTCGCCGTGGCCGACGCGATCTTCTGCACCACCCAGGCCAGCCCGGACAGCAGCACACCGGTGACCATGAGAACCGGCACGAAGACGTATGTACGGTCCGCCGGATCCTCCAGCCAGCGGAAACGGACCTCCGCGCGTTCCCTGGGCGCCTGCCGCAGCCGGGCCACGACGTCCTCCTGGCGGGCGTCCCTCTCCCGCTGCCGCCGGTCGCTCTCGCGCAGCCGCTCCTCGATCCGGCTCAGCCGCCCCAGCAGCACGATGCCGAACAGCAGCACCTCCACCACCAGCAGCAGCACACCGCAGATCACCGCCCGCTGCCACTGCCACCGGTACAGATAGATGATCAGATAAGTGCCTGCCCCGGCGGCGGCCAGCGCTCCGAAGACATACGCGACTCTCCTCAAGGCGCTTCTCCGAGTCGTATGTCACCCGTGGTTCCGTCGAGGCCCGGCCGGGAAACGCCGTACGGCGTCCGCGGCACCGACGACCGCGGGCAGCCCGAACTCCCGGGCCAGGACCGCCAGGTGGGACAGCGGGCTGCCGGTCTGCGCTACCAGCCCGGTCAGCCCGGGCAGCAGCGGGGCGAACGCGGGGTCGAGGGTGCGCACGACGAGCACGGGGTCCTGCGGGCGGGGAGCCGCCCCGTCCCAGACGGTTCCGACCGCGCGCCCGCCGGACACGCCTCGTCCGCCCGCGCCGTCGCCATGACCGCCCTCGCCGAAACCGCCGTCGCGCTCTGCGACCACGACCTCGCCCTCCGCCAGCCGGAAGGCGTCCGGCAGCGGCGGCGACGCGGTGCGCGCCACGCGTGCGTGGACGTCGGCGGGCAGCGCGGCCCCGCCGTCGAGGACGGCCGCGAGCTCCGGCCAGCGCAGCAGCTCCACGCGCTCCGCGCCGAGCCCCAGCCGCCGCGCCGCCTCCCGCACCAGCCGCACCTGAAGCTCCTGCACCCAGCGAACCCGCAGCCGCAGCGCCTCGCGGGGCGGAAGGGCGGGGGAGGGGGAGGGGGCGCTGGGGGGTGCCGGGTTCGCTGTGCCGGGCGGGCTCCCCGCGGTGGGAGGGTTGCCCGCGCTGGTCTGGCTGCCTGTGCCGGTCCGGTTGCCTGTGCCGGTCTGGTTCGCTGGGCCGGTGTGGGCACCTGTGCTGGTCTGGCTTCCTTCCCCGGTCGGGGGAGCCGACGAGGTCGCTTGGCCTGGGTTTTCCTGGCCGGGATTCCCCTGGCCCGGGTTTTCCTGGCCGGTGGTGCCCTGGCCGGTGGTTTCCTCACCCGGACTGCCCTGGCCGGTGCCTGCCTGGCTCGCGACTCCCCGGCCGGTGCTTCCTTGGCCCGAGCTGTCCTTGCCGGTGCTTCCCTCGCCCGAACTGTCACGGGCGGTGCCTACCTGGCCCGTGGCTCCCTGGCCCGGCACCAGCGTCTGCGGCAGGCGTGCCGGGGTTCGCAGGCTCGGGGCGGTCAGTGCCAGGACCACCGGGGCCGCGGCGAACATCCGGTCGTCCGGCACACCCTGGGCGCGGGCGTCCGCCAGCGCGGCCAGGGCCGTACCGGCCGCCGTGCGGGCGCGCGGCGGCTCCCGCAGCAGGGCGCCCGCGAGCGCCTCCTGCGCGTGCAGCGACACCAGCACCTGGCGCGTCCAGCGCAGCTCGGCCGCGAGCACGGGACCCGGCAGACCGGCCGCCGACGGGATCCGGCCCAGCCGACGGTCGACGTCCGCGACGAGATCCGTCGCCAGACCCGGCAGCGCCGTACCCAGCCGCCCCACCCGCCAGGCCGCGGCGAGCCGACGCGCCCCCGGCGCCGGATTGAGCAGCGCGAGCCACCGATGCGCGGGCGCGGCCGCACCCAGCAGGCGCAGATCGGCTGTCGCGCGCCCCCCGACCGTCGTCACCACCGGCACGGTCCGCAGCAGCCGGCGCGATGCGGAACCCCCGATGTCCAGCGCGGCGGCCAGCCCACGGTCCATCGGAGTCACCCACAGGTCCTCCTCCAGCGGCGCCAACTGCCCCGGCAGCGTCTCCGCGACCGGACCCGGCCCCAGCAGCCGCGCCCCACGCACCGGCCGGGCCGCCATCGCCGTGATGGGACGGCTCTGGAACAGCCACAGCCGCCCGTCCCCGTCGAAGCCGAACTCGATGTCCTGCGGCCCGCCGAACACCCGCCGCGCCCGCCGCGCGAGCCGCGCCAGACGGAACAGCTCGGCACGCGTGAGCCGCGCCCCGGCCTCGTTCGGCTCCGTCCGCAACAGCCGGCCGCGCGCGCTCAGCCAGTGGTTCGTTCCGGCCTCCGCACCGCTGACCAGGCTGTCCGGACCACCGCGCACCGCGCTCACCAGCATCCGGTCCGTCCGCCCCGCCACCGGGTCGGCACCGAACATCACCCCGCCGACCCGCGCCGCGAGCATCGGCTGCACCAGCACCGCCATGGGCGCCGTGGACCCGTCCGGCCGGTGCGCCGAATCGAGCACGGCCCGTACCGCCGCACGGAAGGCCGGCCAGCCGCGTACGTCCAGCACGGAGGCGAACCGGCCCGCCAGCGACGAGGCGTCCGTGTCCTCCTGCGGCGACGAGGACCGCACCACCAGCGGGCGGCTGCCGCCTTCCGAGAGTTCGTCCCAGGCCCGCCGCAGGGCGATGGTGTCGGTGCCTCCCAGGTGCGGAATCACGAAACCGGGCAGCACCGGCAGCCCGGCGCGCGCGGCGCGCGCCAGATTCGCGGCCTTGGACCCGGCCGACCGGGGGAGCGCGGCGCCGGGATCCTCCAACGGGACAGCGGCACGGGCCTGAGCCTCCCGGGCCTCCTGGACCCGGGCTCGCTGGGCCTCCGCCAGGCCGAGGGCCGCCTCGCCCCGCGGGGCACCTTCTCCGTGACGTTCGTCGAGCGTCGTCATCAACACCCTCCAGGACCGACCGCCAACAGGGGGGACGCGCGGGATCGGCCCTGCGCCTGACGACGGAACGAAGGATGGGGCAGGCCACCGTCACCTCCGGAACCGGACTCGACATCTGGAGCCGGGCGTGACGACAGCACACCTCCTGCCTTCGATGGTCCCACCGCTGTTCCGATCCATATAGCCCGTAAGCCACTTTTCGGACTCCTGGAGAAGGATTTACGCAGTTGGTCGCAGCGCGGCACCGCACGTCGTCCGCCCGGAGCACACCGCAGGTCGTCCCCGCGCAGGACGCACCCCGAACCGGCTCATCCGGAGGAAGGAGCGCCGTGTTCACCGCACCGTCCACAACCGCGGCACCACATCGTCCACAACCGCGGCACCGCGGCACCGCGGCCGCCCCGGGCGCGCTACACGCTCATAGGCCTGTCGTACGGCGATATCGGCGCCGGCAGCCGGGAGCAGCCCCCGGACAGCCACCGGTCGACGGCCGCCGCCACCGCCCGTCCCTCCGCTATCGCCCAGACGATCAACGACTGCCCGCGCGCCGCGTCCCCCGCGGCGAACACACCGGACACGTTCGTCGCGAAGTCGCCGTCCCGCGCGATCGTGCCGCGCGGCTCCAGCGTCAGCCCCAGCTGTTCCACCAGCCCGTCCTCCTGGTCCGGTCCGGAGAAACCGAGCGCCAGCAGCACCAGGTCCGCGGGCAGCGAACGCCCGCTGCCCGTCACCGGCCGCCGCCGCGCGTCCACCTCGACGAGGTGCAGCGACCGCACATGTCCCCCCTCGTCACCGGTGAAGCGGAGCGTGGACGCCGCGAACAGACGAGCGTCCGCGTCCGCCGCCGGCGCGGTCTCCAGGTCGCGCGCCTCCTCGTGCGCCGCCGACAGCCGGTAGATCTTCGGATACGTCGGCCACGGCTCACTGTCCTCGTCGCGGTCCACACCCGGCTGGCCGTAGATGTCCAGTTGGGTCACGGACGCCGCGCCCTCCCGCACCGCCGTCCCCAGACAGTCCGCACCGGTGTCACCCCCACCCACGATCACCACGTGCCGGCCCGCGGCGGACAGCGGCGAGACCTCCAGGTCCCCCTCGCACACCCGGTTCGCCAATGGCAGGTACTCCATCGCCTGGTGTATTCCGGCCAACTCCCGGCCCGGCACATGAAGTTCCCGCCACGCCGTGGCCCCGGTGGCGATCACCACGGCGTCGTAGCGCGATCGCAGCTCCACCGCACCGACGTCCCGGCCCACCGCCGTCCCCGTACGGAACCGGGTCCCCTCGGCACTCATCTGCTCGATCCGCCGCTCCAGATGGCGCTTCTCCATCTTGAACCCGGGGATGCCGTACCGCATCAGGCCGCCGATCCGGTCGTCCTTCTCGTACACGGCGACCGTGTGCCCGGCCCGGGTCAGCTGCTGCGCCGCCGCCAGCCCGGTGGGGCCGGAGCCGACCACCGCCACCGTCTTCCCCGACAGCCGGTCCGGCGGTCGCGGCGGTGCGAACCCCTCCACCCAGGCCCGGTCGGCGATCGCCACCTCGACGTTCTTGATGGTCACGGCGGGCTGGTTGATGGCGAGCACACACCCGGCCTCGCACGGCGCCGGACACAACCGCCCGGTGAACTCCGGGAAGTTGTTCGTCGCGTGCAGCCGGTCGCTCGCCGCCCGCCAGTCCTCCCGCGACACGAGGTCGTTCCACTCCGGGATCAGATTGCCCAGCGGACAGGCGTCGTGACAGAACGGGACGCCGCAGTCCATACAGCGGTCGGCCTGCCGGCTGACGATGGGCAACAGGGCCCCCGGGACGTACACCTCGTTCCAGTCCCGGACCCGCTCCTCGACCGGCCGCCGGGGCCAGTCCTCGCGGGGTGTGGTCATGAATCCCTTGGGATCGGCCATGGGCGTCTTCCTTGCGTACGCGTGGAACGGCCGAGCGTCATCGGGCGGCACTCTTCCGGCCACGATACGTCCCACGGCGCGCCCGCGCCCGGGTCAGATCAGGGCCAACATGTACACGATCGAGGCGGCGGCTGCCGCGGCCGCCCGCACATGGTTCCAGAGCGTCCACTCACGCACGTACGTCGGCCAGTACGCCACCGCCTCCGGCGCACCCGGCTCCAGCCGCATCAGGGCGTCGTTGCGCGGCACGTTCGCCACCATGGTCACCCCGAACACACCGAACAGATACAGCGCACTGCCCAGCAGCAGATGAACCGTCCCGTCCTCCGGCCACAGCACGAACGTCACCACCGCGATCACCGCGCACACCACCGCTGTCCCGAGGAACAGCACCATGAACGCCGGTGCCATCGCCGCGGAGTTGATCGCGTTCATCGCCGCGACCCCCTGCGCGGGCGGCAGCGCGGCGAGCGCCCGCATCACCATCACCGAGAAGACGCAGAAGACCCCGGCCATCAGCCCCGTCGCCAGGGCACCCAGCAGGGTGAGCAGCGAGTACGGCCCATCGATCATCACAACGTCAACTCCCCGTGTCGTACGCGGATCCTGCCCAGTACGTTCCGTCACCACAAGTGAAACCCGGGAAGTGATCGCCGACCATCAGTGAAACGCGCGCCGACATGCGAGGACGTCTCGGCGAGGACCTCTCCGCTCGGTCCGCGCCAGGGGGAAGAGGCGTCACCTTCGGTCTGACGGTGACGCGCCACACCCGATCTGCCGGTGACGCGTCACACCCGATCTGACGGTGACGCGTCCCATCCGATCGGGGCGGTGACGCGTCCCATCCGATCTGCCGGTGACGCGTCACCCCCGGTCCGCCGGTGAGGCGTCACACCCGGCCGGGGGTGGGGCCCCTCCCCCCTCCCCCTCCCCCTCCCTCCCCACCGCCCCGTCCCGCCCCTCCCGCCCCTCCCGCACCCGCCCCTCCGCCGCCGCCGCGATCCGCCGTCGTGCCTCGTTCCGGGGCACGCCGCTCATCAGCAGCCCGTCGTACGGCGTGTCCAGATGCCGTACGGAGGCCACGACCGCGGAGATCACCGCCTCCTCGGACAGCGCCCGCCCGGCGGCGCTGCGCCCCACCCGCCCGCTGCCCCGCGCCGAGGCGTGCGCGGCGATCTCACGGGCCCGGTCCGGCGGGCAGCCGGGGAGCAGACGCAGGATCTCCGCCGAGAACGCCTCCGCGAACCGCACGTCCTCCTGCGCCCGCCGCCGCGCGTCCCGCAGCCGGCGCCGCCGCCGGGCCTCGGCGTCCGCGAGGCACCGCTCCTCGGCCCTGGCCAGCCCCGCCTCCTCCACCAGGACGCCCTGCCGTTCGTAACGCCCCTTGCGACGGTTGAACCGCACCACCACCGCCGACAACGTGCTCTCCTCCCGCGCCCTGCGGGTCAGGGCCGTGTCGCCGCGGGGCAGGAACACCAGGTGCCCGAGGTCGGCGCAGTCCGGACAGCGCGCCCCGCCCTCCTCCAGCACCAGCATCCGCTGCGGTCCCCGCCGGCACCCGCCGCAGTACTTCCGCCGAAGCGGCTGGACGACGAGAGGACCGGTACGGGTCACGGGAGTCGCAAGGCCTGCCATGAGGACTTCATTCCCGCTGGTGGGCGCGGTATTGCCGGTTCATCGACTCGTGTTGTCCCTCCTTTCGCCGCCTACCGAGTCCTCTGCGGGTTCCACCCTCGCGTCCGCCGGTGTGTACACCGACACCCGCGTACGGTGCAGTGTCGGCCTCCCGATCTCGTCCAGCACGGCCACGGCCAGGTCCGCGTACGACAGCCCCGGCGCGCCGTTGGGCACTCGCTCGCCCCCGAACCGGTGGTGCCCGGTGCGCGGGCCGTCCGGGTCCAGCCCGCCTCCCGGCGTCAGCATCACCCAGTCCACCGGATGGGCGCCGTCGCCGGCCTCCCGCAGTCGGTCCAGGCCCGCGGTGTGCGCCAGCGCGAAGGGCCGGATCTCCGCCGGGAAGGCCGCCGGATCGTCCATCACCGGCCGCCCGTCCGCCCCGATCAGGTTCGCCGCCAGCCCCACGGCGACGAGCCGCCGCACTCCCGCCGCGGCCAGCCCGCCGAGCAGCGCGTCCGCGGCCTTCACGAAGAACTCCGGGTCGAGAGCGTCGAAGCCCTGCTCCGGCCCGCTGAACGGGGACACCGCGTGCACCGCGGCCAGGTGACGGACGCGGCCTCCCGCGACCTCCTCGACCGAGGCGCTGTCGGTGACGTCTCCGCGTACCACGGTGACGCCCGGCGCCCCGAGCGAGGCGTACCGCTCCGGGTCCCGCACCACGGCCGTCACCGTCAGATCGCGCCGGCGCGCCTCCGCAGTCACCGCCCGTCCCGCTCGTCCACCGGCTCCGAGGACGACGATCCCGGTCATGCCCAACCCCCTTGCCGGACACCGGATTTCGGTGCCCGAACCGGACGTTAGGAGCCAGGGGGCCGGTTACCGCAACGGTATCGGCGCTAACCTCGACGGATGACCGATGCGACGGACCGTACGGACCGCTCACGGCTCGCACCGCTCGACCCCGACATGTTCGACCCCCTCTGTCCGTCCTCCGAGATGCCCTTCCGGGTGGGGGACAAGTGGACCGGCATGGTCGTCCGCTGTCTCGAGGGCGGCCCGCGGCGCTTCACGGAGTTGCGTGTCCCGCTCCGGGGCGTCACACCCAAGGTCCTCAGCGAGACACTGCGCGCGATGGAGCGCGACGGACTGCTGACGCGCACCCCGTACGACGAGAATCCGCCGCGTGTCGAATACGCTCTCACCCCTCTCGGCCGCACCCTGATCCCCCTCCTGGACGCCGCCCGCGCCTGGAGCGAGATCCACCTTCCCCACCTGCTCGCCGCCCGCCGGGTCCACGAGCGGCACGCGTCCGGGGCCGCGCCTGTCGCATGATGGGCGGTGTGCGACTCGAAGCGATCACCTGGGAACGGCTCGGCGAACTCCTCGCCGAGCGGCTGCTCGACCTGAAGCCCGACGACGGCAGCCCCTGGCCCCGTATCGCCTTCGACGGAGCCCCGGCGGCCCGCCCCGGAGAACTCGCGGGGCGCGTCGCCGAGGCACTGCGCATACACGGCCGGGCTTCCCGTGTCGTGGACACGCACGGCTTCCTGCGGCCCGCCTCCCTCCGTCTCGAATACGGCCACCACGACGTCGAGGCCTACTACAACGGCTGGTTCGACACCGGCGCCTTGTGGCGCGAGGTCTTCGGCCCGCTCGAACCCGGCGGCGACGGGCGGATCCTGCCCGACTTCCGGGACCCGGCCACGGATCGGGCCACCCGCAGCGACTACGTCCAACTCCCGCCCGGCGGCTTCCTGCTGCTGCACGGCCCCCTCCTGTTGCGTCACTGGTTCCCCTTCGATCTGACCGTCCATGTCCAGCTCTCCCCGGCCGCCCTGCGCCGCCGCACCCCGGAGACCGACCACTGGAGGCTGCCCGCCTTCGACACCTACGCGCGGGAGACCGATCCGGCGGCCACCGCCGATGTCCTGGTCCGTGCGGACGACCCGCGCCATCCGGCGTGGCGGGCATGAGAGCCGGGGCCCGGTGGCGAAGTCGGAGCGCCGGGGCCAGGTAGAGAAGTCGCGGGCGCCCGGTGGCGCGGCAACAATGGAGGGCGCCGGGACAGTGGTGCCCCCGCGCCGCGCCGGCCGTCCGGCACCGGGAGGTACCGCATGACCACCGCCGGAGACATCATGCACCGGGGCGCCCAGTGGATCCCCGCCCGCGAAACCCTCGACCGCGCCGCACAACTGATGCGCGAACTCAACGTGGGAGCCCTGCCCATCAGCGATGAGAACGAGCGGCTCTGCGGCATCCTCACCGACCGCGACATCGTCGTCGGCTGTGTGGCCATGGGCCACGACCCGTCGAAGATCACCGCCGGAGAGATGGCCCGTGGCACCCCGCGCTGGATCGACGCCGGCGCCGATGTCGGCGACGTGCTCCGCGAGATGCAGGACCACCAGATCCGCAGGCTGCCCGTCATCGAGAACAAGCGCCTGGTCGGCATGATCAGCGAAGCCGACCTCGCCCAGCACGTGAACGAGGGACAGATCGCCTCCTGGGCCGAGAGCGTCTACGCCAGGAGCGGCCCCGCCCACCACTGAGGGCGCTGTACGTCCTCACAGCCAGCCGTTGCGCCGGAAGCCCCGGTACAGCAGCAGACAGGCCGCGGATATCACGCCCAGGATCAGCGGGTAGCCGAACTTCCAGTGCAGCTCCGGCATGTGCTCGAAGTTCATGCCGTACACCCCGCAGACCATCGTGGGTACGGCGATCACCGCGGCCCAGGCCGTGATCTTCCGCATGTCCTCGTTCTGCGAGACCGTGACCTGCGCAAGATGCGCCTGCAGGATCGAGTTGAGCAGTTCGTCGAACGCGGCGATCTGTTCGGTGGCCCGCAGCAGGTGGTCGGAGACGTCCCGGAAGTACGCCTGTATCTCCGGTTCGACCACCCGCATCGGCCGGTCGGCGAGGTCCGCGAGCGGGCGCTTCAGCGGGACCACCGCCCGCTTCAGCTCCAGGAGTTCCCGCTTGAGCTGGTAGATGCGTCCCGGGTCGGCCCGCGCGCCGTTCTCCGCGAAGACGTCCGCCTCGACCTGGTCGATGTCCGCCTGCACGGCGTCGATGACGTGGAGATAGTCGTCGACCACATGGTCCGCGACCGCGTGCAGCACCGAGGAGGGGCCCTTGTCGAGCTGGCGGGGATCGGACTCCAGTTCCTCACGCAGCGGACCCAGCGAACCGTGCCGCCCGTGCCGCACCGTGATCACGAAGTCCTGGCCGACGAACACCATGATCTCGCCGGTGTTGACGACCTCGCTGGTCGCCGTCAGCTGCTCGTGCTCGACGTAGCAGACCGTCTTGAACACCGCGAACAGCGTCTCGCCGTACCGCTCCACCTTCGGGCGCTGATGCGCCTCGACGGCGTCCTCCACCGCGAGTGGATGCAGGTCGAACAACTCGGCGATGCCAGCGAACTCCGCGTTCGTCGGCTCGTGCAGACCGAGCCAGACGAAACCGTGACCGCTCTTGCGCATCTGCTCGACGGTGTCGACCAGATCGCCGCCGACCGGGGCCCGGACCCCGTCCCGGTACGTCACGCAGTTCACCACCGACGAACCCAGCGGGGACCGAGCGTGGTGACTCAGATCGACCCGCGTATGCCGCCGGGCCAGCCGCGCCACCCTGCGTAGACCACCGCCCCTTCCGAGGCCGGTGACCTTCCGCAGATTCCCTGCCATGGTCATCTGGGTCTCCTTGTGTGGATCTCCTCGCGCCGCTTCCCGCGCCCTGTCACGCCAGTTTGCCAGCACCGCGCAAACAGCGGGTAAGCCTGTGGAAAGGGATGGTTCCGCTTTGTTCCCGCCTGTGGACAATCGGACTTCGGGCCCCGGCCGACGGGGGTCCGGGCCGTCCGGACCCGTGCCGCTCCGCCGCGACGGGCTTCGGTACGCACATCCCGCCGCGTCGCCCGCCTGTGACGAGCCGGACAACTGGGATGATCGCCGCATGACGCGATCCGACGGGTACCTTCTCGACAACCGGCAGACCGAGGCGGGGGAGCGCTTCGACGCGTTCGCCACGCTTTTCGACCCCACGACGTTCCGCCACCTCGAAGGGTTCGGCGTCGGCCCCGGCTGGCGCTGCTGGGAGGTCGGTGCCGGCGGCACGTCCGTGGTCTCCTGGCTGGCGAAGAGGGTCGGCCCCACCGGCAAGGTCGTCGCCACCGACATCGACACCTCCAGGCTCACCCCGGCCGGCCGCCCGCCGGTCGAGGTGCGCGTCCACGACGTCGGCGCCGATGAGGCACCCGGAGAGAGCTTCGACCTGGTGCACGCCCGGCTCGTCCTGGTCCATGTACCCGACCGGGAACGGGCGTTGCGGTCCATGGTCAAGGCACTGCGGCCCGGCGGACGCCTCCTGGTCGAGGACGCCGACCCCGCCCTGCAGCCCCTGCTCTGCCCCGACGAGCACGGCCCCGAACAGCAGCTGGCCAACCGGCTGCGGCACGGCTTCCGCACACTCCTCACCGACCGGGGCGCCGACCTCTCCTACGGCCGCAAACTCCCGCGTCTGCTCCGCGAGGCCGGACTGCGGCGTGTCGAGGCCGACGCCTACTTCCCGGTCACCTCACCCGCCTGCGCGGCCCTGGAGTCCGCGACGGTCCGCCAGATCCGCGAGCAGCTCGTCTCCGCCGGCATCGCCACCGACGAGGACATCGACCGCCACCTGGCCAACGTCGCCTCCGGCACCATGGACCTGGCCACGGCTCCGATGATCTCGGCATGGGGCCGGAAGGGATAGGGCCCAAGCCCTGCCTCGCCCTTCTCCGTCGTCGTATCGCGGCCGGGTGCGGGCGGTCGTGCGCCGACGCGTTCCAACGTCCGTGCGCCCGCTCGCCTGTCCTCGCCCGCCACAGTCGTCGCCCTCAGAACCGTCCGCAGTGTGGCCGGACACGCTCCGGTGAAGGCATCGCCCGCACCGTTGCTGTCGCGTGGAGTCGCCCGCACGGCGGGGACATGGCGCGGACGGAGCCGTCGCGGGCCCGCAGCGCCCCACCCGATCGGCTCGATCGCCCACCGGCGCCTGCCGCGCTCTCCCCACGCGCCGCTCCGTCCCGCCCGGGGCTGCCGCAAGTCGGCCGTCGGCGCCCGACTCTCGGCCGGGGGCAGCGGCGCGGAACGGGGCGTATTACGCGCGATGTGGACCAGCGCCCGGAGTGGACGCACGACGTGCCGTTCGGGATCGCGCTCAGAACAGCGGTTCGGGCAGGACCCCCTCCAGTGCCAGCAGCTTCCGCTTGGTCTCCAGGCCGCCTCCGAACCCGCCGATGCCGCCGTCGCTCTCCACGACCCGGTGGCAGGGCACGACGACCGGCAGCGGATTGGCGCCCATCGCCGTGCCCACCGCCTGCGCCGCACCCGGCTGGCCCACGCGCCTGGCCAGGTCTCCGTAGCCGACCACCGCGCCGTACGGGACGCCGGACGCGAGCTCGCGCAGCACCTGGCGGTTGAAGCCCGAGATCAGCGACCAGTCCAGGGGCAGCTCGAAGTCGTGCCGCGCTCCCGCGAAGTAGGCGTCGAACTGGCGTATCGCCTCGGCCAGCAGCGGGGAGCCGGGCGCCTCGACGGGCTCGGCGCCCAGCCGGTCCGTGAGCCTGGCGAGCGTCTGGTCGCGCACGGCTTCGGAGGCGTGGAACACGACGTTGACCAGACCCTCACGGGTCGCGGCCAGCAGCAGCGGACCGATGTCGGTGGCCACGACGGCCCACACGACCTGCTGCTCGTACTGCCCATGGCTGTTCATGCGATCCACCGTACGGCCCGCCACTGACAACGCCCCCGCCAAACCCCCCGAGCCCGCCGACCGACGGCCGGTCAGCGCGTGCACCGCGTCGACGTAGTCCCGGGACAGGGCGGCGTACGACGGGTTGATCAGGTCGGCGTAGCCCGCGTACCCGGACAGGTCTCCCGGGGCGGGCGCGCCGAGCAGGCCGGTCCGCACAGCCGGCTTCAGATCGTGGACGGTACGAAGACGGGATTCTTGATCTCCAGGAGCAGCTTCTGATGGTTGCGCTCCACCCGGTCCAGGTACTGCTTCAGCGTCGGCACGCGCGCCTGCGTACGCGCCACTGAACCAGCCGCCCGCGTCCAGCCGGGCGATCTCGCCCGATGTGAAGTCCTTCACCTTCCACGGAGCACGATCGGGAAAGATCTCCTCGACGTCGGTGGTACGGCGGAGACTGTCGTCGTGGATCACCACGAGCTCACCGTCCTTGGTGCGCTGGACGTCGTTCTCCACCCACCGGACGCCCAGGGCGGCGGCCTCGTCGACCGCCTCCAGGGTGTTCTCCGGGGCCCGCGCCGAGGCGCCGCGATGGGCGATGACCTGGGGCCGGGCCGCACTGGCGGCCCGGGCGTCGTGGACGCGGAGCAGAAGGGCGGCGGTGCTCAGGGGCGCGGTGGTCGTGGCGGCAACGGCACGCGCATGCATGCGTATTCCTCGTGTCGGAGATCACGTACAGCTCAACCTTGACAGCACAGAGTCAACCGAGGAGGGGGTGCGGGAAGACCACGGAATGAAAAGGGCGGCCCGGTTCTGCTCACCACTGCCGCACATGTGGGGCAGGGGCGTGTTTCTTTGCCGGAAAATCGTTCGACCAATCCGGTGGCAGTCATACTCTCTCTCAGCCCTGAGGGCTCGGGCAGCCCTGGGAGGGGCGCGCACGGACAACCGCAACAGGGGGGAAGGGCAGCCGCGCATGCACGGCACGGTCGACGGATTCAGCTACGGAATCGTCACACCGCTGGTGGCCTATCTGATGGCCTGCCTCGGCGGTGCCCTCGGCCTGCGCTGCACCACCAGAGCCCTGCTGGTCGCCCACTCCTGGCGTCCCGGATGGCTCGCCCTCGGCTCTGCGGCGATCGGCTCCGGCATCTGGACCATGCACTTCATCGCGATGATGGGCTTCACCGTCGCGGGGGCGCCGATCCACTACGACAAACCGACGACCTACGCCAGCCTCGGCGTCGCCATCCTCATGGTGGGCGTCGGGATCTTCATCGTCGGCTACAAGGGCGCAACGGGAACCGCACTGTTCACCGGAGGCACCGTCACCGGGCTGGGCATCGCCTCGATGCACTACCTCGGCATGGCCGGGATGCGCTTCAACGGCAAGATGGAGTACAACACGCTCACCGTGGCCGCCTCGGTCGCCATAGCCATGGCCGCCGCGTCCGCCGCGCTGTGGTCCGCCGGGCAGGTCAGGGGCTTCCTGTGGAGCGTGGGCGCCAGCCTCGTCATGGGACTCGCCGTCACCGGCATGCACTACACGGGCATGGCCGCGATGAAGGTCCACCTGCACTCGGGCGGGACCCCCACCCCGGGAGACTCGCCCGCCGCCCTGCTCGCCCCGATGCTGGTCGGCCCGCTCGCCTTCCTCTGCCTGGCGGGCGTCGTCGTCCTCTTCGACCCGCTGATGGTCAGCAAGCCCGCCTGGCCCCCCGTCGAGCACAAGCCCGGCGTCCCGGCGCACGCTCCCGCCGCGCACACCTCCCGCCACCCCCGGCTGCGCCCCCGCCGCAAGATGCCCCACCGCGAGTCCCGCACCCCGCAGAACCGCTGAGCCCCGCCCCCGCTCCGGACCCCGGCCGGTGAAACCGCAGATCGGGCCCCGTTGTCAGTGGGGGGTCGTACGGTGGATGGCATGCGGCCCGTTTCCCACATCGAACGCACGGCGGCGCCTTTCGAGGTCGTCAGCTCCTACCAGCCCAGCGGCGACCAGCCGGCGGCGATCGCCGAGCTGGCCAAGCGCATCGAAGGCGGCGAGAAGGACGTCGTCCTCCTCGGCGCGACCGGCACCGGAAAGTCCGCCACCACCGCGTGGATGATCGAGCAGCTCCAGCGGCCCACCCTGGTGATGGCACCCAACAAGACCCTGGCCGCCCAGTTGGCGAACGAGTTCCGGGAACTGCTGCCGAACAACGCCGTCGAATACTTCGTCTCGTACTACGACTACTACCAGCCCGAGGCGTACGTTCCGCAGTCGGACACCTACATCGAGAAGGACTCCTCGGTCAACGAGGAGGTCGAGCGCCTGCGCCACTCCGCGACCAACTCGCTGCTCACCCGGCGTGACGTCGTCGTGGTCGCCTCGGTCTCCTGCATCTACGGCCTCGGCACCCCGCAGGAGTACGTGGACCGGATGGTCCCTCTGCGGGTCGGCGACGAGCTCGACCGCGACCAGTTGCTGCGCCGCTTCGTGGACATCCAGTACACGCGCAACGACCTGGCCTTCAGCCGCGGCACCTTCCGGGTGCGCGGCGACACCGTCGAGATCTTCCCCGTCTACGAGGAACTCGCCGTCCGCATCGAGATGTTCGGCGACGAGATCGAGGCCCTCTCCACCCTGCACCCGCTCACCGGCGAGATCATCAGCGACGACCAGCAGCTGTACGTCTTCCCGGCCTCCCACTACGTCGCCGGCCCCGAGCGCCTGGAGCGGGCGGCCAACGACATCGAGAAGGAACTGGGCGAGCGCCTGGCCGACCTGGAGAAGCAGGGCAAGCTCCTGGAGGCCCAGCGCCTGCGCATGCGTACCACGTACGACCTGGAGATGCTCCGCCAGATCGGCTCCTGCTCCGGCGTGGAGAACTACTCGATGCACTTCGACGGCCGTCTGCCCGGCTCCCCGCCGAACACCCTGATCGACTACTTCCCGGACGACTTCCTGCTCGTCATCGACGAGTCCCACAACACCGTCCCGCAGATCGGCGCCATGTACGAGGGCGACGCCTCCCGCAAGCGCACCCTCGTCGACCACGGCTTCCGGCTGCCCTCCGCCCTCGACAACCGCCCACTGAAGTGGGAGGAGTTCCAGGAGCGCATCGGGCAGACCGTCTATCTGTCGGCGACCCCCGGCAAGTACGAACTCTCCCGCGGGGACGGTGTCGTCGAGCAGATCATCCGGCCCACCGGTCTCATCGACCCGGAGGTCGTCGTCAAGCCCACCGAGGGCCAGATCGACGACCTGGTGCACGAGATCCGCAAGCGCACCGAGAAGGACGAGCGCGTCCTGGTCACCACGCTCACCAAGAAGATGGCCGAGGACCTGACGGACTACTTCCTGGAACTCGGCATCCAGGTGCGCTATCTGCACAGCGACGTCGACACCCTGCGCCGCGTCGAGCTGCTGCGCGAGCTGCGCTCCGGCGAGTTCGACGTCCTGGTCGGCATCAACCTGCTGCGTGAGGGCCTCGACCTGCCGGAGGTGTCCCTGGTGGCCATCCTCGACGCCGACAAGGAGGGCTTCCTGCGCTCCGGCACCTCGCTGATCCAGACCATCGGCCGCGCGGCGCGCAATGTCTCCGGACAGGTCCATATGTACGCCGACAAGATCACCCCGGCGATGGAGCGGGCCATCGACGAGACCAACCGCCGCCGCGAGAAGCAGGTCGCCTACAACACGGCGAACGGCATCGACCCGCAGCCGCTCCGCAAGAAGATCAACGACATCGTCGCGCAGATCGCCCGCGAGGAGGTCGACACCGAACAACTGCTCGGCTCCGGCTACCGCGCGAAGAAGGACGGCCGGGGCACCAAGGCCCCGGTGCCCTCGCTCGGCGAGAAGGCGGCCAAGGGCGCCAAGTCCAAGGCCGCCAAGGGGAAGGCCGGGGAGAAGGTGCCCACCGACCGCCCCGCGGCCGACCTCGCCGAGCAGATCGAGCAGATGACCGAGCGCATGCGGGCCGCCGCCGCGGACCTCCAGTTCGAGATCGCCGCCCGGCTGCGCGACGAGGTGTCCGAGATGAAGAAGGAACTGCGCCAGATGAAGGAGGCGGGACTGGCCTGACGGACCGGTGCGATTCCTGCGCCCGGGCCCCGTACATGCTGTGTTGCAAGACCGACACAAAGTGCGGGCCTGGGTACGGCAGTATCAGTGCCCGTGCGTAGGGTTCTGGGCAACCGCGGACTTTGCGGCAAGAGCGGCAACAGGGGACAGTTCGAGAGGGGAATCAGCGCGTGACCGTCAACATGACCAAGGGTCAGTCCGTCAGTCTGCAGAAGAACGACGGGGGCAGCCTGACTGCGGTGCGCATGGGTCTCGGCTGGCAGGCGGCCCCCCGGCGCGGCCTGTTCGGCTCCCGCACCCGGGAGATCGACCTGGACGCCTCCGCCGTCCTCTTCGCGGACAAGCAGCCGGTGGACGTCGTCTTCTTCCGCCACCTGGTGAGCGACGACGGCTCCGTCCGGCACACCGGTGACAACCTGGTCGGCGGTGTCGGCCAGGGCGGCGACGACGAGGCGATCCTCGTCGACCTGGCGCGGGTCCCGGTACACATCGACCAGATCGTCTTCACCGTGAACTCCTTCACCGGCCAGACGTTCCAGGAAGTGCAGAACGCCTTCTGCCGGCTGGTCGACGAGACCAACGGCCAGGAACTCGCGCGCTACACGCTCGCGGGCGGTGGCTCCTACACCGCACAGATCATGGCCAAGGTCCACCGCGCCGGCCAGGGCTGGACGCTGACGGCCCTCGGTTCCCCGGCCAACGGCCGCACCTTCCAGGACCTGATGCCCGCCCTCGTACCGCTCCTGTAGGACGGGCCGGGCCCACGGCGTACGACGACACCACGCGACACAGGGGGACAGGGGGACGGGCGATGACGGCCGAGCTGGTGCGGGGGCAGAACCATCCGCTCTCCCAGGTCCGACTCGAGATCAGGGTCTCGGCCGGCACGCCCGTCGTGGCCGTGGCGACGCTCTCCGACGAGCAGGGCAGGGCGCGGGGCGTCGAGTGGGTGGCCCACCCGGGTACACCCACGCTGCCCGGTATCGAGGTCTCCCGGCAGGCGGCCGCCGACCACCGCCTCGCGGTGGACCTGGACGCCATGCCGGCGAGCGTGCACCGCCTCAGCGTCCTGCTCTCCCTGCCCCAGGGCGACGCCCGAGGGCCCGTCGGCTTCGGCTCGGTGCCGACGCCCTTCGTCGCGGTGACCGGCCTCGACGGCACCGAGGTCGCCACGTACACGATCACCGGACTGAGTGCCGAGTCGGCTGTCGTCGCCCTGGAGCTCTACCGGCGCCAGGGCGCCTGGAAGGTGCGCGCCGTCGGCCAGGGGTACGCCGGCGGCCTCGCCGAACTCTTCACCGACCAGGGACTGGCGCAGGCACAGCAACTCGCGGCGGGGATCAACGAGGCGGTGGCCCAGGGGCTGGCCCGCTCGGTGCCGGCGCCCCCACCGCGTTCGGCCGACGGCGCCGACCGCTCCCGGCAGACGGCCGCCTCCGCACTCGGCCCCGAGGGCTCTTCCGCGCTCGGCCCGGAGACCGCCTCCTCACTCGGTCCCGACGCCGCCTCCGCGCGTGGTTCTGACACCACCCCCGCGCGCGGTCCAGACACCGCCTCCGCGCTCGGCCCGGACCAGAGCGGTTCCCCGTACGGCGGCGCGCCGAGCGGGCCGCCGAGCGGGCCGCCGAGCGGTGGGCCGTACGGCAGCGGTCAGGGCCCGCAGGGCGCCACCGGGACCGGTCGGCCGACGGGTTCGGGTGCGGCGCCGACGGACCCCGCCGCCTCCCAGCCGCCGTCCTCGGACCCGGCCACCGGCGGCCGGGTCGACTACAGCCACCCGCGGCGGAACGCCGCTCCACCACCGCCCCCGCCCACCGCACCGCCCGGGGAGCCGGGGCGGCCGGCCACGCCCGTCGCGGGCGATGCGACCGGCTGGTCCATGGAGGAGCGGCTCTACAACCAGGTCTGGGGCATGTTCGAGGACCTGGCCCGCGCCACGGCCGCCTACCGCAGTGCCGTCGACTTCGCCGACACCCGCATGGAGAAGGAACTCGACCAGGTCCTGTCCGACCCGCGCGGCCGGATCGGCGGCCAGGGCGACGCCGCCCGCGAGGCGGCCCAGGCCAAGCACGTCCAGCTCGTCGACCAGGCCCGGGAGGCGCTGGAGCGCGACCTCGCCCAGCTCACTGCCGAGGCCGATGTCGTTGAGCCGGCGCTGCCCGCGGCCTACGCCCGCTGGGACAACCCCGTCTGGCACGCCTACCGCGTCCCCATGGAGATGCCCATGGCGCTGCGGGTGGGCGACCTGCACCTTCCCGAGAGCGATCCGCTGCGCATCCCGTTGCTGGTCAGACTCCCGCTCGAGCGCGGTCTGTGGATCGACAGCGGACACGCGGAGGCGGCCGACGGATCGTTCGCCGACTCCCACGAACTGCGCCACCTCGCCATGGAGTCGGCCGTGGCACACGCGGCCCGGCTGCTCGCGGTGCATCCGGCGGGCGAGTTCACCGTGCACGTCGTCGACCCGGCAGGCTCCGGCGCCCGGGCGCTCGCGCCGCTGGTGCGCAGCGGGGTGCTCGCGGGTCCGCCCGCCGCCGGTGCCGCGGGTGTGGCGGACGCCCTGGGACGGCTCACCGATCGGGTCGACCTGGTGCAGATGGCGGTGCGCGGCGGCGCGGCCGACTCCCTCCCGCCGGACTTCGACACCGCCCAGCAGCTCCTGGTCGTCAACGACTTCCCGCACGGCTTCGACGACCGCGCCGTGAACCAGCTGCGCTACCTCGCGGACGAGGGCCCCTCGGTCGGCGTCCACCTCATGATGGTCGCCGACCGGGAGGACGCCGCCGGTTACGGCCCGTTGCTGGACCCGCTGTGGCGGGGGCTGCTGCGGCTGACGCCGGTGCCCGACGACCACCTCGCCGACCCCTGGGTCGGGCACGCCTGGACCTACGAGCCGACCCTCGTGCCGGCCGGCAGCCAGGTGCTCCAGCAGGTCCTCACCCAGGTGGCCACGGCCCGCACCAAGTACAGGTAAAGGGCTTCTGAACAGGCAATTTGAACATTACTTTGCCAATCTCTTTACTGTTCCTTGGTGATTGGGGTATTGTCTTCAGTGCGGAGGGGAGTACTCCCTGACTGCGGCGTTCCCGTCAATACGGACCAGGCCGGATCGGATCAGGCCGGATCCCGGGGCGTCGGCCCATCCATGGGTGGAAGAGACCTCCGGCAGCGACGACGCTGACATTTGCCGTTACGTACTGCCGGAGGCGCAGTGGATGTTTCCTTGAACCTTTGGGTTCTGACCATCGTGGGCCTAGCCGCCCTCATCGCGGTCGACTTCTTCATCGGCCGCAAACCGCACGACGTGTCCATCAAGGAAGCCGGCATCTGGACCATCGTCTGGATCGCCCTCGCCGGGCTCTTCGGCCTCGGTCTGCTCCTCTTCTCCGGCGGTGAGCCGTCCGGCGAGTTCTTCGCGGGCTTCATCACCGAGAAGTCGCTGAGCGTCGACAACCTCTTCGTCTTCGTCCTGATCATGGCGAAGTTCGCGGTCCCGTCGCAGTACCAGCAACGGGTTCTGCTCGTCGGTGTCCTCATAGCCCTGGTCCTGAGGGCGATCTTCATCGCCGCGGGCGCCGCCATCCTCGCCAGCTTCTCCTGGGTCTTCTACCTCTTCGGCGCCTTCCTGATCTGGACCGCCTGGAAGCTCATCCAGGAGGCCCGGGCCGACGAGGAGGACGAGGAGTTCGAGGAGAACAAGCTGCTCAAGGCCGCCGAGCGCAGGTTCGGTGTCGCCGACCGCTACCACGGCACCAAGCTGTGGATCCAGCAGAACGGCAAGCGGGTCATGACCCCGATGCTGGTCGTGATGCTCGCGATCGGCACCACCGACGTGCTCTTCGCCCTCGACTCCATCCCCGCGATCTTCGGCCTCACCCAGGACCCGTACATCGTCTTCACGGCCAATGCGTTCGCGCTGATGGGCCTCAGGCAGCTGTACTTCCTCATCGGCGGCCTGCTGCGGAAGCTGGTCCACCTCAGCTACGGCCTGTCGGTCATCCTGGGCTTCATCGGCGTCAAGCTGGTGCTGCACGCGCTGCACGAGTCGGGCGTCCACGTCCCCGAGATCAGCATCCCGGTCTCGCTCGGCGTCATCTGCGGCGTGCTGATCGTCACCACGATCACCAGCCTGCGTGCCTCGAAGAAGCAGGCGGAGGCCGAGGCGGCGCGGACCGAGGGCGACGGCGCCCCGAAGGACAGCGTCGAGGCCTGACGATCACTCCGGGAGCGGTGCGCGGCGACTGCCGGGTACCGCTCCCGCCCCTTGCCCGAGCCGGAGTGCGAAGCCATGAGGGCTCTGCGACGATCACCGCATGCTCGCTCGGCCCGGGTCGTCCACCACGCGGTGGACGACCCTCGTGCTCGGTGCTCGGTGCTCGGTGCTCGGTGCTCGGTGGTCCCGGGGCGCGCCACGCCCCCGCAGGGCGGCGTACACCTGGTGCTGTTCGCGGCCTACCTGGAGGTGGCGATCAATCCGTAGCGGCCGGCGAAGGTTCCCTGACCGGACGCACCGCGGCCACCCGCGCAGGCAGGGTCTCCGGCAGCAGCGCGAAACAGACCAGACTGAACAGCGCGATCCCCGTGAGATACACCCCCACACCCCACGGAACCCGACCCGAGTGCTCCGCGAGCGCCGTCGCCGCGATCGGCGTGAGCGCGCCCCCGAGGACACCGCCGAGGTTGTAGCCGACCGTCGCACCGGTACAGCGCACCCGCGGCTCGTACAGTTCCGGCAGATAGGCCGCCGTCACGGCCAGCATCATCACGAACGCGACCAGCGCGCCCAGGAAGCCCACGAACATGAGCAGGGGCTCGCCGGTCGCCAGCAGCGTCACCATCGGCAGCATCCAGAACGCCGCCGCCGTACAGCCCGCCAGACACATCGGCCGCCGTCCGAAACGGTCGCCCAACAGCGCCGCCACCGGAGTCAGCGCGCCCTTGACCACCACCGCGGCCATGACACAGACCAGCATGACGGTACGGCTCACCCCGAGCCGTTCGGTGCCGTACGCCAGGGACCACGTCGTCACCGCGTAGAACACCGCGTAGCCGACGGAGAGTGCGCCGGCGGTCAGCAGGACCAGCCGCCAGTGGTCGCGCACGACCTCCACGAGCGGCACACGCGCGTGGTCGCCGATCTCCAGGAACCGGGGAGTCTCCGGGAGCGACGACCTCAGCCACATCCCGAGCACGGCCAGCACCCCGGCCGCCCAGAACGGCACCCGCCACCCCCACTGCGCGAACTGGGCCTCCGTCAGGGTCACCGACAGCGCCAGCATCAGCCCGTTGGCGAGCACGAACCCCACCGAGGGCCCGATCTGCGGGAAACTCGCCCACAACCCGCGCCGCTCGGGAGGCGCGTGCTCCGCCGTGAGCAGCACCGCGCCGCCCCACTCCCCGCCGAGCCCCAGCCCCTGCAGGAAACGCAGGCCGATCAGCAGCAGGGGCGCCGCGGCGCCGATCGTGTCGTAGGTGGGCACACACCCGACCGCGACCGTCGACGCCCCGGTCAGCAGCAGGGAGCCGACAAGGACCGGCCGCCGTCCACGCCGGTCCCCGATGTGCCCGAAGAGCACCGACCCCAGGGGGCGCGCCACGAAGCCCACGCCGAACGTCGCGAACGCGGCCAGGGTGCCCGCCAGCGGCGAGAACGTCGGGAAGAACAGCGGTCCCAGGAGCAGCGCGGCGGCGGTCCCGTAGACGAAGAAGTCGTAGAACTCGATGGCCGTCCCGGCGAGCGAGGCGGCGGCGAGCCGTGGCATCGAGGGTGCCTTCACGGTGCGTACGTCGTGCATGCCGCGTCAACCACCCAGCGTGACGGCGGGTTACGGGGGCGCGCGGAGCGACCGGCCGGGGCAGTGGGCGACGGTGGTGCGCCAGGTGATAGACCGGGTCACAGCGGCGGTCTTCCCGGACCGCCCCCCGAACGGACCGGAGGAACCGTGCCCCGCACTCTCGCCGACGCCCCGATCATGATCCTGAACGGCCCCAACCTGAACCTCCTGGGGCAGCGGCAGCCGGAGATCTACGGGTCCGACACGCTCGCCGACGTCGAGGCGATGTGTGTGAAGGCGTCGGCCGCGCTCGGCGGCACCGTGGACTTCCGGCAGTCCAACCACGAGGGTCAGTTGGTCGACTGGATCCACGAGGCCCGCCTCGACCACTGCGGCATCGTGATCAACCCCGGCGCCTACTCCCACACCTCGGTCGCGATCCTGGACGCGCTCAACACCTGCGACGGCCTGCCGGTGCTGGAGGTCCACATCTCCAACATCCACCGGCGCGAGTCCTTCCGGCACCACTCGTACGTCTCCCTGCGCGCCGACGGCGTCATCGCGGGCTGCGGCGTGCAGGGATACGTGTTCGGCGTGGAGCGGGTGGCCGCAATGGCGGGGACGGGCAAGGCCGACGCGTAAGCACCGGCCGCCTGGAGCACGCCCCTTACATACGCCCGGTCACAGTCCGTACGCCTGCATACCTCTGGTTACAGACGGCCGGCCTCCACGATCCGCCGCAGGAAGCGTCGAGTGCGCTCCTGCTGCGGATCCCCGAAGAGCTGCTCGGCGGTGCCGCGCTCCAGCACGACCCCTCCGTCCAGAAAACAGACCTGGTCGGCGACCTCGCGGGCGAAGCCCATCTCGTGCGTGGCCAGCACCATGGTCATCCCGTCGCCCTTCAGATCGCGGACGACGTTCAGGACCTCGCCCACCAGCTCCGGGTCGAGCGCCGCGGTGATCTCGTCGAGCAGCAGCAGCCGGGGCCGTACGGCGAGGGCGCGCACGATCGCCACACGCTGCTGCTGGCCGCCGCTGAGCCGGTCCGGGTACTCGTCGGCCTTCCCGGCGAGCCCGAGCCGCTCCAGCAGCTCCCTGGCGCGTTCGTCGGCCTCCGCGCGGGCGACGCCGTGCACCCGGCGCGGGGCGAGCGTGATGTTCTCCAGCACCGTCATGTGCGGGAACAGGTTGTACGCCTGGAAGACCACGCCGATCCGGCGCCGTACCGCGTCCTGGTCGGCGCGCGGGTCGGTGATCTCCTCGCCGTCCAGCCAGATCGCGCCGTCGTCGATCTCCTCCAGGAGGTTGGCGCAGCGCAGCAGCGTGGACTTGCCCGAGCCGGAGGCGCCGATCAGCGCGGTCACCGTGTGCGGGGCGACCTCCAGGTCGACGTCCCGCAGGACGACCGAGTCGCCGAAGGTCTTGCGGACGGACTCCATCCGCAGCACCGGGGCGTCACTCATGTCGTTCCTCCCTGTGCCCGGCGGCGGTCCATCCGGGCCGTCACCCAGTCCGTGAAGCGGGTCATCGGAATCGTCAGCGCGACGAAGACCAGCCCCGCCACGATGTACGGCGTGTAGTTGAGGCTGCGGCCCACGATGATGTCCGCCGCGCGCACCGCGTCGATCGCGCCGCCGATCGACACCAGACCGGTGTCCTTCTGCAGGGACACCAGGTCGTTCAGCAGCGGCGGCACCTGGCGGCGCACGGCCTGGGGGAGCACCACGTACCGCAGCGCCTGCCGGTTGGACAGCCCCAGGGAGCGGGCCGCGGCGCGCTGCGAGGGGTGCACGGACTCGATGCCGGCGCGGAACACCTCGGCGACGTACGCCGAGTACGTCAGCGTCAGCGCGGTACCGCCCAGCAGCACGGGGTCGACGGTCACGCCCTGCAGACGCAGCGCCGGGACGCCAAGGACCACGATCATCAGGTTGATGATCAGCGGCAGCCCGCGGAAGAAGTCCGTGTACGCCGCCGCCAGCGCCCGCAGCGGGAAGAACACCGGTCCGCGCAGGGTGCGGGCGATGGCCACGAGCATGCCGAGGACCAGCACGGCGACGCCGCACACGAACAGCAGCCGGACGTTCAGCCAGAGCCCCTCCAGGACCTTGGGGAACGCCTCGCGCGCGTACTGGCCGTTGAAGAAGGTCTCCTTGGTGCGCGGCCAGCCGGGCGCGCTGACGACGACCAGGTAGAGGACGACACCCGTGACGAGGGTGGAGAGCGCCGCAATCGCCGTCGCGCGGCGGGCACGCGCGCGCTTGTGGCGCTCACGCTCCAGCCGCCGCCGCGACGGGACGTAGGCGTCGCCGGTGTCCTCCCCGGAGGTGTCGTCCCGGCCGGACTCCTCCTTCGTGACCGTCACTTGAGGACCGGGGCGTCGACGGCGTCGGACAGCCACTGCTGCTCGATCTTCGCCAGGGTGCCGTCCTTGCGGAGGGCGTCCACGGCGGCCGTCACGCACGGGGTGAGCGCGCTGCCCTTGTCGAGCACGAGCCCGAACTGCTCGGGCGTACCGCCCTGGTTCTCGAACTGGCCGACGATCTTCGCGTCGGTCACCTCGGCGGAGGTGATGTAGAAGGCGGTCGGCAGGTCGACCACGACGGCGTCGACCTGACCGTTCTTCAGCGCGGACTTGGCCTGGTCGTTCTTGGCGTAGACGGCCGCGTCCTGACTCGGCTTCACCACGTCGTCGATGTAGTCGAGGCTCGTCGTGCCCACCTGGGCGCCGAGCTTGAGGCCCTTGAGGTCCGCGATGCTCGTCGCCTTCGCGGCCTTGGAGTCCTTGAGCGCGATGACCGCCTGACGGACGTCGTAGTAGCCGGAGGAGAAGTCCACGGCATTCTTGCGCTCGTCGCTGATGGACACCTGGTTGATGTCGAAGTCGAAGGTCTTCTCACCCGGCGCGAACGCCTTGTTGAACGGCACGCTCTGCCAGACGACGGCGCTCTTGTCGTACCCGAGCCGCTTCGCGACGGCGTAGGCCACCGCCGACTCGAAACCCTCGCCGTTGGCGGGCTTGTCGTCCTTGAACCACGGCTCGTACGCCGGTTCGTCGGTGGCGACCGTCAGCTTGCCGGAGGTCTCGGTGGCCAACTTGCCCTGGGCGCAGGTGTTCGCGGTCGAACCGGACGGCTTGGCGGCCGCGTCCTCCTCGGGCTGCGGAGCGCAGCCGACAGCGGTCGCGAGGAGGGCTACGGTGGCGCCGGCCACGGCGCGGCGCAGAACACGAGGGGCGAGATGCATGGCGGGAGAGTGACAGCGAAATCCCTGGTTTGTCCAGGTCACGCCATTACTTGTCCGCATATTGGGAAGCGGTGTTGCGATCTCGTGAACACGCTCACGGGGCCTTGCCTGGGCCGCCGGCCGAGGGCGGGGATCGAAGACCGGCGGCCCATACCGCGCCGGAGCCGTCATCCCGCGCGGGGCTGCCACCAGTTGACCGCGCAACGACGTATGGGGGGAGCGCGCACGGAGGTCCGGCGCGTGCACGCGATTCACACGGGGCGCGCGCACGAATTCGCGCGCCCCCAGCGCAGTTGGCTCACGCCCGCCGGCTCACGCCCGCCGGCTCACCACCCGCGCGCGTGCCACTCCGGCAGGTGCGGCCGCTCGGCGCCCAGTGTGGTGTCGTTGCCGTGCCCCGGGTAGACCCAGGTCTCGTCCGGGAGGGCGTCGAAGATCTTGGTCTCGACATCGTGGATCAGACTGGCGAACGCCACCGGGTCCTTGCGGGTGTTGCCCACCCCGCCGGGGAAGAGACAGTCGCCGGTGAAGACGTGCGGGTGGCCGTGCGGGTCGTCGTAGACCAGAGCGATCGAGCCCGGCGTGTGGCCGACCAGGTGCCGCGCGGTGAGTTCCACGTTCCCCACCCGGACGACGTCGCCGTCGTCGACCAGGACGTCGGTCGGCACGGGGATGCCCCCGGCGTCCTCCCGGCCCGCGTGGGTACGCGCGCCCGTGGCCGCCACCACCTCGGCGAGCGCCTGCCAGTGGTCGCCGTGCTGATGGGTGGTGACGACGGACGCGATGCCGTCGTCACCGATCGTCCCGAGCAGCGCCCCGGCGTCGTTGGCCGCGTCGATCAGCAACTGCTCGTCCGTGGCACGGCAGCGCAGCAGATAGGCGTTGTTGTTCATCGGGCCGACCGCGATCTTGGTGATCATCAGGTCCTTGAGCTCGTGCACGTCCGCAGGGCCGCCGACGGTCACCTCTCCGCTGTACGTCATGACGGTCAGCCTATAGCGGGGGCAGGGCCGGGAGTGGACCGTTGGTGACGGTCAGAGCGGTTCCGGAGCGGCGCCCGGCGAGCCAGCCGAGGAGATCCGGGGCCGGGCCCCGGACGCCGAGGGGTCCGCCCGGGGCCCCGCCCCCGGTGGTCCAGATCGCGCCGTCGTCGCTCGCCAGCCCCAACGACGGCACGTCCTGGTGGCTGCCGAACCGCTCCGCCAGGAAGTCGATCTCCCGCGCGACGAAGTCCGCCGGCAGGTCCTCCAGGTCGTAGCCGATGCCGAGGTCCACATGGTGCAGTTCCACCTCCACCCACCGGCGGAAGGGCACCCGGGCCGCCGCGTCGGTGACTCCGTTGCGCAGCTCCACCGTGCGCGACCAGTCGGCGGGCACGGCTCCCGCGGCCTGGAAACGGGCCCCGCTGTCACGGAGATCGGCGAGCTGGACGTCAAGCGGGCGCGGGGCGTCCCGCTCGATGTCGGCGTCCCGGACCCGGGCGTCGGCGTACATGGGGCGGCCCTCCAGGACGTTCATGAGGGCGTCCGCGTTGCGGGCGATGTGGGCGAGGACATGGCCGCGGCTCCAGCCGGGCAGACGTGACGGCTCCGACACCGAGGCGTCGTCCAGTTTTCCGACTGCGGTGAGCAGCCGCTCCGTCGCGTCACGTACAGACGCCAGGTCATGCGCGTGATCAATCATGCTGCTGACCCTAGCCCCGCCACTCCTTCGGGTGAAGGTGGCGGACCGCGGCCCAAAATCGAATGCACGTGCTATATGGTCGGTGGCGGCGTCGGGCATGCTGGATGGCCCGGGATTGTTGTCGTCAAAGCTGCCGTCCTGGGCATCGGGACCGGCGTTGTCAGTGGCTCCCCCTAGTCTGAAGAAGGACGGGGGCCTCGCCCCTGTCACTTCTCTCAAGAAAGGTGCGGACCGGCGTGGCCGACCGTCTCATCGTCCGTGGCGCGCGCGAGCACAACCTCAAGAATGTCTCGCTCGACCTGCCGCGCGACTCGCTCATCGTCTTCACGGGCCTGTCGGGGTCGGGCAAGTCCTCGCTGGCCTTCGACACCATCTTCGCCGAGGGCCAGCGCCGCTACGTGGAGTCGCTCTCCTCGTACGCCCGCCAGTTCCTCGGCCAGATGGACAAGCCCGACGTCGACTTCATCGAGGGCCTCTCCCCGGCCGTCTCGATCGACCAGAAGTCGACCTCGCGCAACCCGCGCTCCACGGTCGGCACCATCACCGAGGTCTACGACTACCTGCGTCTGCTCTTCGCGCGCATCGGCAAGCCGCACTGCCCCGAGTGCGGCCGGCCGATCTCCCGCCAGTCGCCGCAGGCCATCGTCGACAGGGTCCTGGAGCTCCCGGAGGGCAGCCGCTTCCAGGTGCTCTCGCCGCTGGTGCGCGAGCGCAAGGGAGAGTTCGTCGACCTCTTCTCCGACCTCCAGACCAAGGGCTACTCCCGCGCGCGCGTGGACGGCGAGACGATCCAGCTCTCCGACCCGCCCACGCTGAAGAAGCAGGAGAAGCACACCATCGAGGTGGTCGTCGACCGCCTCACCGTGAAGGACTCCGCCAAGCGCCGGCTCACCGACTCCGTGGAGACCGCCCTCGGCCTCTCCGGCGGCATGGTCGTGCTCGACTTCGTCGACCTCCCCGAGGACGACCCCGAGCGCGAGCGCATGTTCTCGGAGCACCTGTACTGCCCGTACGACGACCTGTCCTTCGAGGAGCTGGAGCCCCGCTCCTTCTCCTTCAACTCGCCCTTCGGCGCCTGCCCCGACTGCACCGGCATCGGCACGCGCATGGAGGTCGACCCCGAGCTGATCGTCCCGGACGAGGACAAGTCCCTGGACGAGGGCGCCATCCACCCCTGGTCCCACGGCCACACCAAGGACTACTTCGGCCGTCTGATCGGCGCCCTCGCGGACGCGCTGGGATTCCGGACGGACATCCCCTTCGCGGGCCTGCCGCAGCGCGCCAGGAAGGCCCTCCTGTACGGCCACAAGACACAGATCGAGGTCCGCTACCGCAACCGGTACGGCCGCGAGCGCGTGTACACCACGGCCTTCGAGGGTGCCGTGCCCTTCGTCAAGCGCCGGCACAGCGAGGCGGAGAGCGACGCCAGCCGCGAGCGCTTCGAGGGCTACATGCGCGAGGTGCCCTGCCCCACCTGTGAGGGCACACGCCTGAAGCCGATCGTCCTCGCGGTCACGGTCATGGGGAAGTCCATCGCCGCGGTCTCCGGGATGTCCATCAGCGACTGCGCGGACTTCCTGGGCGAGCTGAAGCTCGACGCCCGTGACAAGAAGATCGCCGAGCGGGTGCTGAAGGAGGTCAACGAACGGCTGCGGTTCCTGGTCGACGTCGGCCTCGACTACCTCTCGCTCAACCGCGCGGCCGGCACGCTCTCCGGCGGCGAGGCCCAGCGCATCCGGCTGGCCACCCAGATCGGCTCCGGCCTCGTCGGCGTCCTGTACGTCCTCGACGAGCCGTCCATCGGCCTGCACCAGCGCGACAACCACCGGCTGATCGAGACCCTCGTCAGGCTGCGCGACATGGGCAACACGCTCATCGTCGTCGAGCACGACGAGGACACCATCAAGGTCGCCGACTGGATCGTCGACATCGGCCCCGGCGCGGGCGAGCACGGCGGCAAGGTCGTGCACAGCGGCTCCCTGAAGGAACTGCTCACCAACGCCGAGTCGCAGACCGGGCAGTACCTCTCCGGCAAGAAGTCCATCCCGCTGCCCGACATCCGGCGCCCGCTCGACCCGTCCCGCCGGCTCACGGTGCACGGCGCCCGCGAGAACAACCTCCAGGACATCGACGTGTCCTTCCCACTGGGTGTGTTCACGGCCGTCACGGGTGTCTCGGGATCGGGCAAGTCGACTCTGGTCAACGACATCCTGTACACCCACCTGGCGCGCGAGCTGAACGGCGCCCGCAACGTCCCCGGACGGCACACGCGTGTGGACGGCGACGACCTCGTCGACAAGGTCGTACACGTCGACCAGTCGCCCATCGGCCGTACCCCGCGCTCCAACCCGGCCACGTACACCGGTGTCTTCGACCACGTCCGCAAGCTGTTCGCCGAGACCACCGAGGCGAAGGTCCGCGGCTATCTGCCCGGCCGCTTCTCCTTCAACGTCAAGGGCGGCCGCTGCGAGAACTGCGCGGGCGACGGCACCATCAAGATCGAGATGAACTTCCTGCCGGACGTCTACGTCCCGTGCGAGGTCTGCCACGGCGCCCGGTACAACCGGGAGACCCTGGAGGTCCACTACAAGGGCAAGTCCATCGCCGAGGTGCTGAGCATGCCGATCGAGGAGGCCACGGAGTTCTTCGAGGCCGTCCCCGCGATCGCCCGCCACCTCAACACCCTCAAGGACGTCGGCCTCGGCTATGTCCGGCTCGGGCAGTCCGCGACCACCCTCTCCGGCGGTGAGGCCCAGCGGGTCAAGCTCGCCAGCGAACTCCAGCGCCGCTCCACGGGCCGTACGGTCTACGTTCTGGACGAGCCCACCACCGGCCTGCACTTCGAGGACATCAGCAAGCTGCTGAGGGTTCTCTCCGGCCTGGTGGAGAAGGGCAACACGGTCATCGTCATCGAGCACAACCTCGACGTGATCAAGACGGCCGACTGGGTCGTCGACATGGGCCCCGAGGGCGGCGCGGGCGGCGGCCTCGTCATCGCCGAGGGCACCCCCGAGGAGGTCGCCGGGGTCCCGGCCAGCCACACCGGCAAGTTCCTGCGGGAGGTTCTCGACGCCGACCGGATCAGCGACGCGACCCAGGTGAAGGCGCCGCGCAAGACGACCGCGAAGAAGACCGTGGCCAAGACGACGGCCGCGAAGAAGACGGCGACCGCCAGGACCACGGCCGCCAACAACACGGCGACGGAGAATGCCGCCGCGGCGACGAAGGCCGTACCGGCCAAGAAGGCGACGAGGGCCCGCAAGGCCTGACTCCGCCCACCGGGCCGAGCGCCCCGGAGAAGTACGGCGCCCCACGGGAATCCCCGCGGGGCGCCGTTCGTCCACCCCACAGCCGCCGAGCCGCCGAGCCGCCGAGCCGCCGCTAGAACTCGCCCAGTTCGTCGGCGTACGGCGGTTCCGCGCCTGCTCGGGAGCAGGTGATCGCCGCCGCGCGGGCCGCGAAGCGCAGCAATCGTGTCCAGTCGTCGGCGCCCAGGAACTTGACGGCCGTCGGGGAGAGCGCGTCGCGCGCCGCGAGGCCGTGCAGCAGCGCCGCGTTCACCGTGTCGCCGGCGCCGATGGTGTCCACGACGTCGACCTCCTCACGCGGCACGGGGTACACCGCGCCGTTGCGGGTGAACACGCTCAGCCCGGCGCCGCCGTGTGTGATCACCACCGCCGAGGGGCCCGAGGACAGCCACTCCTGCGGGGTACCGCCCAGCCACTCGGCGTCCTCCTCGGACAGCTTGAGCAGGGACACCGAGGGCAGCCAGCTCTTGAAGCGGGCCCGGTAGGCGTCGGCGTCGGGGATCAGCCCGGGCCGGATGTTCGGATCGAGCGTGGTGAACACGCCCTGCGCCGACGCGGCCCGCAGCAGCTCCTCGTACGCGGTCGCGCCCGGCTCCAGAACCAGCGAACAGGTGCCGAAGGACACCGCGCGCGTCCCGGCGGGGAGCGCGTCCGGGGCCGTGAACAGCCGGTCGGCGGTGCCCTCGACGTAGAAGGAGTAGGCGGCGGAGCCGTCCCGGTCGACGGTGGCGACCGCGAGGGTGGTCGGCTCGGGACCGCGCTGCACGGCGGACACGTCCACGCCCGACTCCCGGAGCCGGTCGAGCAGGGCCTCGCCGAAGGCGTCGTGGGAGACACGCGAGCAGAAGGCGGTGGGGGAGCCGAGGCGGCCCAGCGCGACGGCCGTGTTGTAGGGCCCGCCGCCGAGTGCCGGCTGCAGCTCCGCCAGGGCACCCGTGCCCCGCGGTACCAGGTCGATGAGGGCCTCACCGGCGACGACGATCACGGAGCGATTCCTTTCTGGGGGGCGATCGGGCCCCGGCTGCGGCCCGCAGACCCGAGTCTGCCTGCTCCACCCGGCGCCGCGGGGCCCGATCACCCGGAACCCGGGCCGCTACTCCCAGTCCCACCCGATGCCCAGCATCCCCGACCGTACCCGCGGTTCGACGAGATGGACCGAGCGGTACCGGCGGCTCAGCGGCAGCTCCTGCCGGCCGCCGCGCGGGGCCGCCGCCGAGTGCTGGCTGAACCGGTGGCAGCGCACGGGCAGCACCTGCCCGTCGAAACGGACCTGGAGGGCGTACTGGCCGCCCGCCGCGCCGAAGCCGCGCAGGTACTCGCTGGAGACGTCGGCGGTGCCGTCCTCGACGGCGTAGCGGAAGAGGAAGGTTTCTCCTGCCCTCAGCCGGGTGTCGAAGAGGAACTCGGCCACCAGGACGCCGGTGTCGTGATGGCGGCGGACGCGGCCCGCCCGGCAGTTCTCCAGGGCCTGCACGGTCATCCGGTCCGGCGCGCACCCGGGGTCCCCGTGGTGGACGGCGACGAAGCGGTCGACGCCGTCGCGATGGGCACGCACGATGTGCTGGGACTCATGGCCGAGGAGCTCACGGCGGCTGCCGATACGGACGCGTTCGTGGTGGCTGAGGGTGTGCAGCCCGCCGTCGAGTGGGCACTCCAGTTCGGCGTGCAGCCGTTCGAGCACATCGCTGGCCTCCAGGAACGCCCGGTAGGAGCGGCCTGTGGGCTGTCCGGGGACGACGGCGGTCTCCCCCGCGCCGGTGTTCTCCAGAAGCCGGATCAGGGACTCCTCCGGCAGTTGCAGGATCTCCTCCAGCGCGCGGACGGCACGCAGGGACTCCGGGCGCTGCGGGCGCCGGGCGCCCTGCTGCCAGTAACTGAGGCTCGTGACACCGACTTTGACCCCGTGACGAGACAGATGGTGCTGAACACGCTGCAGGGGCAGTCCACGGGCGGCGATCGCGGCACGCAGCGCGACATGGAACGGGCCGCCCCGCAGGACCGTGTCCAGTTCCGCGGTGGCGACGTCCTCGGCGGCGTCCGCGTGCTGTGTGGCGTGCGGCATGCAGGGGCCTTTCTGTGAAAGCGCGCGACGGCTGGTCGGACCGCCGCGTGAGGGGTCGGGGCCGCTCCGAGGACACCGGGCACTCCTTCACATCCGTAAAACGTCCTTCGGGGCCCCGAGTTCCTCCGCATTGAAGCGTGTTGACCAAGTCCCGACAACACCTGATGCCCGAGTGGCACATGCGTCTGGCGGGTGCGCGAGCCCCGGACATGCGGTGCGGGACACCCGGCGCCGTTGTCCACAGCCCCGCCGGAGTGTCACTCCCCGCCAGTAGGGTGTGAGACATGGCCGACCCCTCCAGCTACCGCCCCAAGCCGGGACAGATCCCCGACTCTCCCGGGGTGTACAGGTTCCGCGACGAGCACCGCCGGGTGATCTACGTCGGAAAGGCGAAAAGCCTGCGCCAGCGCCTGGCGAACTACTTCCAGGATCTGGCTGGAATGCATCCGCGCACCCGCACGATGGTCACCACGGCCGCGTCGGTGGAGTGGACGGTGGTGTCCACGGAGGTCGAGGCGCTCCAGCTGGAGTACTCCTGGATCAAGGAGTACGACCCGCGGTTCAACGTGAAGTACCGCGACGACAAGAGCTACCCGTACCTCGCGGTGACGATGAACGAGGAGTTCCCGCGCGTACAGGTGATGCGCGGCCACAAGAAGAAGGGCGTCCGGTACTTCGGGCCGTACGCGCACGCGTGGGCGATCCGCGACACCGTCGACCTCCTGCTGCGTGTCTTCCCGGTCCGCACCTGCTCCGCCGGTGTCTTCAAGAACGCCTCCCGAACCGGCCGGCCCTGTCTGCTCGGATACATCGGCAAGTGCTCCGCCCCCTGCGTCGGCCGGATCAGCCCCGAGGACCACTACGAACTGGCGGACGAGTTCTGCGACTTCATGACCGGCCGCACCGGCACCTACCTGCGCCGCCTGGAGAAGCAGATGGGGGAGGCGGCCGAGGAACTGGAGTACGAGCGGGCCGCCCGTCTGCGTGACGACATCGAGGCCCTGAAGAAGGCCATGGAGAAGAACGCGGTGGTGCTCGCCGACGCCACCGACGCCGACCTGATCGCAGTCGCCGAGGACGAGCTGGAGGCGGCCGTCCAGATCTTCCACGTACGCGGCGGACGCGTGCGCGGCCAGCGCGGCTGGGTCACCGACAAGGTCGAGGAGATCACCACCGGTGCCCTCGTCGAGCACGCCCTGCAACAGCTGTACGGCGAGGAGACCGGGGATGCCGTCCCCAAGGAGGTCCTGGTCCCCGCCCTGCCCGACCCGGTGGAGCCCGTCCAGGAGTGGCTGACCGGGCGCCGCGGCGCCGGCGTCTCGCTGCGGATCCCGCAGCGCGGCGACAAGCGGGCCCTGATGGAGACCGTGGAGCGCAACGCCCAGCAGGCACTCGTCCTGCACAAGACCAGGCGCGCCTCCGACCTGGCCACGCGCTCGCGAGCCCTGGAGGAGATCGCCGACGCGCTCGCCCTGGACAGTGCCCCGCTGCGGATCGAGTGCTACGACATCTCGCACCTCCAGGGCGACGACGTGGTGGCCTCGATGGTCGTGTTCGAGGACGGCCTGGTCCGCAAGAGCGAGTACCGCCGCTTCCAGATCAAGAGCTTCGAGGGCCAGGACGACGTCCGCTCCATGCACGAGGTGATCACCCGCCGCTTCCGGCGCTACCTCGCCGAGAAGGAGCGGACGGGGGAGTGGGCCGACGAGGAATCCGGGGAACTCAAGGACGACGACGGCCGCCCCAAGCGCTTCGCCTACCCGCCCCAGCTGGTCGTCGTGGACGGCGGGCAGCCCCAGGTCGCCGCCGCGCGCCGGGCCCTCGACGAGCTCGGTATCGACGACATCGCCGTCTGCGGTCTCGCCAAGCGCCTGGAGGAGGTCTGGCTGCCGCACGAGGACGATCCCGTGGTCCTGCCCCGCACCAGCGAGGGCCTCTACCTCCTCCAGCGGGTCCGCGACGAGGCCCACCGCTTCGCGATCACCTACCAGCGCACCAAGCGGGCCAAGCGGTTCCGGGCCGGCCCGCTGGACGACGTACCCGGCCTCGGCGAGACCCGTAAACAGGCGCTGATCAAGCACTTCGGCTCGGTGAAGAAGCTGCGGGCCGCGACGGTCGACCAGATCTGCGAGGTTCCGGGCATAGGCCGCAAGACCGCCGAGACCATCGCCGCGACGCTCGCACGGGCCGCCCGGCCCGCCCCCTCCGTGAATACGGCGACCGGAGAGATCATTGAAGACGAGGAACCCGACACGACGGCGGATTCCCCCGGAGACCCCGTGACGGCGGGCGCCCCGGAAGAACGACGGGGGCAGGAGACATGACCGAGCACGACGCACACCCCACGGACCAGCGAGATCAGGCGACCGGGGCCGAGGCAGGCCCGGCGCCCAGGGAAACGGGCGACAATCGCTCCCAGCCCCCCACAGTCCCCGACAGCGCCGAGCACGACGCGCGCCACGAAGACGGAGCACAGGTGAGTACGGACAGCACGCCGCCCGGGATCCCCGAGGCGGCCATCCCCGAGCTGGTGATCATCTCCGGCATGTCCGGGGCGGGCCGGTCGACGGCCGCCAAGTGTCTGGAGGACCTCGGCTGGTTCGTCGTCGACAACCTGCCGCCCGCCCTGATCCCCACCATGGTGGAGCTGGGCGCCCGCTCCCAGGGCAACGTGGCCCGGATCGCGGTCGTCGTGGACGTCCGCGGCCGGCGCTTCTTCGACAACCTCCGCCAGTCCCTCTCCGACCTGGAGTCGAAGAGCGTCACCCGGCGGATCGTGTTCCTGGAGTCCTCCGACGACGCCCTCGTGCGCCGCTTCGAGTCGGTGCGCCGCCCGCACCCCCTCCAGGGCGACGGCCGTATCGTCGACGGCATCGAGGCCGAGCGTGAGCTGCTGCGCGAGCTGCGCGGCGACGCCGACCTGGTGATCGACACCTCCAGCCTCAACGTGCACGAGCTGCGCGCCAAGATGGACGCCCAGTTCGCCGGCGAGGAGGAGCCCGAGCTGCGGGCCACCGTGATGTCCTTCGGCTTCAAGTACGGCCTCCCGGTCGACGCCGACCTGGTCGTGGACATGCGCTTCCTGCCCAATCCGCACTGGATCCCGGAGCTGCGCCCCTACACCGGCCTCAACGAGGAGGTCTCGGCGTACATCTTCAACCAGCCCGGCGCGAAGGAGTTCCTCGACCGGTACGCGGAGCTCCTCCAGCTGGTTGCCGCGGGCTACCGCCGTGAGGGCAAGCGCTATGTGACCATCGCGGTCGGCTGTACGGGCGGCAAGCACCGTTCGGTCGCGACGTCGGAGAAGCTCGCCGCGCGCCTCGCGGCCGAGGGCGTGGAGACGGTGGTCGTACACCGGGACATGGGACGGGAATGACGGGACGTACTCCGCGGCTCGGCCGGCTGCGCAGGGTCGAGCCGGAGGGGCGCGTGAGCCGGCCGGTCCAGGCCCGGGGCGCCAGACCGCGCCGCCGCGGCGCACAGCCCAAGGTCGTCGCGCTCGGCGGCGGCATGGGCCTGTCCGCCTCGCTCGCCGCGCTGCGCCGGATCACCGGCGACCTCACGGCCGTCGTCACGGTGGCCGACGACGGCGGCTCCAGCGGCCGGCTGCGCGACGAACTGGGCGTGCTGCCGCCCGGTGACCTGCGCAAGGCACTGGCCGCGCTGTGCGGCGACGACGACTGGGGACAGACCTGGGCCCGGGTCATCCAGCACCGCTTCCAGTCACAGGGCGAGATCAACGGCCACGCGGTCGGCAACCTGCTGATCGTCGCCCTGTGGGAGCAGCTCGGCGACCACGTCCTGGCCCTGGACCTGGTCGGCAAGCTGCTGGGCGCGCACGGGCGCGTGCTGCCCATGTCCGCCGTACCGCTGGAGCTCCAGGCCCTGGTCAAGGGGCACGACCCGGAGCGGCCCGAGGACGTCGACACCGTGTGCGGCCAGGCGACCGTGGCCCTCACCCCCGGCGAGGTCCAGTCGGTGCACCTCGTGCCGGTCGACCCGCCCGCCGTCCCCGAGGCGGTGGCGGCCGTCCTGGACGCGGACTGGGTGGTCCTGGGCCCCGGGTCCTGGTTCTCCTCGGTGATCCCGCACCTGCTCGTGCCGGAACTGCTCGACGCCCTCATGGAGACCAAGGCGCGCCGGGTACTCTCGCTGAACCTCGCACCGCAGCCGGGAGAAACCGACGGCTTCTCCCCGCAGCGTCATTTGGAGGTTTTGGGACGACACGCCCCTAAACTCGCCCTGGACGTGGTGCTGGCCGACGAGGCCGCCGTGCCCGACCGGGACTCCCTGAGCGACGCCGCCAAACGGTTCGGGGCCACGGTCGAGCTGGCGACGGTGGCCCGGACCGACGGAACTCCCCGGCACGACCCGGAGCTCCTCGCCGCCGCGTACGACCGTATTTTTCGGATGCATGGAAGGATCGGCCCATGGCGATGACGGCAGCGGTGAAGGACGAGATCTCCCGGCTCCCCGTCACCCGGACCTGCTGCAGAAAGGCGGAGGTCTCCGCCATGCTGCGGTTCGCCGGCGGCCTTCACCTGGTGAGCGGGCGCATCGTGATCGAGGCGGAGCTGGACACGGCGATGGCGGCCCGCCGGCTCAAGCGGGACATCCTGGAGATCTTCGGCCACAGCTCGGAGCTGATCGTGATGGCCCCCGGCGGCATCCGGCGCGGCTCGCGCTACGTGGTGCGGGTCGTCGCCGGCGGTGACCAGCTGGCCCGGCAGACGGGGCTCGTGGACGGCCGCGGACGGCCCATCCGGGGTCTGCCCCCACAGGTGGTGTCCGGGGCGACCTGCGACGCCGAGGCGGCCTGGCGCGGGGCCTTCCTGGCGCACGGCTCGCTGACCGAGCCCGGCCGCTCCTCGTCCCTCGAGGTGACCTGCCCGGGCCCGGAGGCCGCGCTCGCGCTGGTCGGCGCCGCCCGCCGGCTGTCGATCGCCGCCAAGGCCCGCGAGGTGCGGGGGGTCGACCGGGTCGTCGTACGCGACGGCGACGCCATCGGCGCCCTGCTCACCCGGCTCGGCGCCCATGAGTCGGTGCTGGCCTGGGAGGAGCGCCGGATGCGCCGCGAGGTGCGGGCCACGGCCAACCGGCTCGCCAACTTCGACGACGCCAACCTGCGCCGCTCCGCGCGTGCGGCCGTCGCCGCCGGCGCCCGGGTGCAGCGCGCCCTGGAGATCCTCGCCGACGAGGTGCCCGAGCATCTCGCGGCGGCCGGCCGGCTGCGGATGGACCACAAGCAGGCCTCCCTGGAGGAGCTGGGCGCGCTCGCCGACCCGCCGCTGACCAAGGACGCGGTGGCCGGCCGGATCCGCCGGCTCCTCGCGATGGCCGACAAGCGCGCGGCCGACCTCGGCATCCCGGGGACGGAGGCCAACCTCTCCGAGGAACTCGCCGACAACCTGGTCGGCTGAGCGTCCGTCTTCTGCTGACGAATCGTCAGAACGCCGGTGGTATCGGCCGATCGGGTGATACCACCGGCGTTTTCCTGTCTTTGGGGCGCCCTTGACTGGATCATGAACTGTCATGAGCCTGGCAGAGTTCGCTGAAGTGGCGAACCCACTCTAGGGGGGTTCATGAGACGAAGAGCGGGATCGATCCTGGCTGTCGGCGCACTGCTGCTCGGTGGCGCGGCACTCGCACCCGTCGCCCAGGCGCAGACGGGGAGTTCGCCCAAGCCAGACCCGGACGAGGTCAACGTCTACCGCGCCGAGATCACCAAGCAGCAGGTTCCCCTGCTGCTCGCCGCCGGGCAGGACAGCCACGAGCTGAGCGAACAGGCGCCCGAGCAGGGCACCGCCAGCGTCGAGGTCTACCTCACCGGCGACCAGGCGAAGAAGCTGGAGAAGCAGGGCGTCGAGCTCACCGAGCACACACTTTCGGCCAAAGCGGAGAAGCGTCTCGACGCCGCGGCCGAGGGCGTCTTCCGCCCGTACAGCGGGAGCGGCGGCCTCAAGGAGGAGATTCTCCGCGCCGGCCAGCAGAACCCGGGCCTCACCAAGGTCGTCTCGATCGGAAAGACCGTCAACGGCCAGGACATCCTCGCGCTCAAACTGACCAAGGGCGCGAAGAAGGCCAAGGACGGCTCGAAGCCGTCCGTGCTCTACATGTCCAACCAGCACGCGCGCGAGTGGATCACGCCGGAAATGACCCGCCGGCTGATGCACTACTACCTGGACAACTACAAGACCGACAAGCGCGTCAAGAAGATCGTCGACTCCACCGAACTGTGGTTCGTCCTCTCGGCCAACCCCGACGGCTACGACTACACCTTCCAGGACTCCGACACCCGCCTGTGGCGCAAGAACCTGCGGGACGTCAACGGCGACGGCGCGATCTCCACCGGCGACGGCGTCGACCTCAACCGCAACTTCGCCTACAAGTGGGGCTACGACGACGAGGGTTCGTCCCCCAACCCCACCAGTGAGACCTACCGCGGCGCGGGCCCCGTCTCCGAGCCGGAGACCAAGGCGATCGACGCCTTCGAGAAGCGCATCGACTTCACGTACGGCATCAACTACCACTCCGCCGCCGAACTGCTGCTCTACGGCGTCGGGTGGCAGGTCGCCACCGACAGCCCCGACGACGTCGTGTACGAGGCGCTCGCCGGCACCCCCGACAACTCCGCGATCCCGGGCTACCACCCGCAGGTCTCCTCCGAGCTGTACACCACCAACGGCGAGGCGGACGGCCACGCGGCGAACGTCAACGGCGTCGCGATGTTCACCCCCGAGATGTCGACCTGCCAGACCGCGTCGAACATCGACCCGAACGACCAGTGGAACGCCTCCGACTGCCAGTCGGTCTTCAACTTCCCGGACGACGAGAAGCTGATCCAGGACGAGTTCGCCAAGAACGTCCCGTTCGCGCTCTCCGTCGCCGAGTCCGCCGCGACGCCGGACCAGCCGAAGTCCTCGGTCGGCCGGACCGCCGCCGACTTCACCCCGGCGCCGTTCGCCACGTCGTACTCGCGCGGCGCGGACCAGCGGGTCTCGGTCGTCGCACGGAAGGCGGTCCGGGACAAGGAGCTCAAGTACCGCGTCAACGGCGGCCGTACGCACGACCAGGCACTGAAGGCCTGGAAGGGCGGCGAGACCTACGGCGGCGAGGACAACCTGTACTACGACGAGTACCGGGCCAAGGTGCGGGACGGCGAGCCGGGCGACAAGGTCGAGGTGTGGTTCACCGGTAGGACCAAGGCCGGCAAGAAGGTCTCCAGCGAGCACTTCACCTACACGATCGCCGCGCGGCCCAAGGCCGACACCCTCGTCGTCGCCGAGGAGGGCACGGCGGCCACGCAGGCGCAGACCTACGTCGACGCGCTGAAGGCCAACGGCCGCAAGGCGATCGTCTGGGACGTCGCCACCCAGGGCGCGCCCGACGCGCTCGGCGTGCTGAGCCACTTCGACACCGTCGTCCACTACACGGGCGCGAGCGTCCCCGGCAACCCGACCCAGCTCGAACTGCGCGCCTACCTCAACGAGGGCGGCAAGCTGATCGAGGCGGGCGAACAGGCCGGCGGCAGCGTCAGCCTGGCCGACGGCACCCCGTCGAACGACTTCAGCCAGTACTACCTGGGCGCCTACTCCCGTACGTCGACCCCCGGCGCCACCGGCTTCACCGGTTCCGGAGCGCTCGCCGGCTTCGGCGGGCCCCTCGGCGCCGCCACCGGCAACCCGCTGGACCGCGCCGGCACCTACCGCGTCACCTCGGAAGAGCTCCCGGTCGCCACCTATCCGCAGTTCAAGAGCGCGGGCGCCGGCCAGTTCGCCGGGACGGTCAATCCGTACGGCCCCTACGCGGGCTCGTACATGGCCGCCGCGGTACACACCGACGACGCCTACAAGCGCCTCACCCGCACCATCGACCTCACCGGTGTCGGCGCGGCGAGCAAGCCGGCCCTCCGTACCCAGCTGCTGTGGGACACCGAGCCCGGCTACGACAACGCGATCGTCGAGGTCCACACGGTCGGCGCCGACGACTGGACCACGCTCCCCGAGGCGGGCGGCGCCACCAGCGCCACCGTGCCGGACGACTGCGGGGCGGGCTTCTACATCGGCGAGCACCCGTGGCTGAAGCACTACCTGACCATCGGATCGAACGACTGCACGGCGACCGGCACCAGCGGCTCCTGGAACGCCCTCACCGGCGCCTCCAGCGGCTGGCAGCAGGTGAACTTCGACCTCAGCGCCTACGCGGGCAAGCAGATCGAGGTCTCGCTCTCCTATGTCACCGACCCGAGCGCAGGCGGCCGCGGTGTCCTCGCCGACGAGGCCTCGCTGGTCGTCGGCGGCACCGCCACCGGGACCGAGGGCTTCGAGACCTCGCTGGGCGCCTGGAAGGTCGCCGGACCGCCCGCCGGCAGCCCGGCCGTCCTGAAGGACTGGGCGCGCAGCGGAACGCTCTTCCAGACCTACGGCGCGGTCACCACCGACGACACCGTGCTGCTGGGCTTCGGCCTGGAGCACGTCACCTCGGCGGCCGACCGCAAGACGCTCATCGGAAAGGCGCTCGACTCACTTGAGAGCTGATCGGGCGCGGTCAAGGGCGAGTGGTGACTCGTAACCGAACCGAGTGACAGGGCTTTTCGGCCCGGGCGGTCCGTACCCCTACTGGCGGGTACGGGCCGTCCTGCCGTGTATGGGGCGACTCGATGTCACCACGGGGCCCTCGGAGAGGTAGGGTCGGGGGTGGTCGGGGACATCCCAAACACAGCTCGCCGGCACCGCATGGCCGGCGTACCAACGAGGAGATCGGTTCGTGACGATCCGCGTAGGCATCAACGGCTTTGGCCGCATCGGTCGTAACTACTTCCGCGCGCTGCTGGAGCAGGGTGCTGACATCGAGATCGTGGCTGTCAACGACCTGGGCGACACCGCGACCACCGCGCACCTGCTGAAGTACGACACCATCCTGGGCCGCCTGAAGGCGGAGGTGTCGAACACCGCCGACACGATCACCGTCGACGGCCGCACCATCAAGGTGCTCTCCGAGCGCAACCCCGCCGACATCCCGTGGGGCGAGCTCGGCGTCGACATCGTCATCGAGTCGACCGGCATCTTCACCAAGAAGGCCGACGCCGAGAAGCACATCGCCGGCGGCGCCAAGAAGGTCCTCATCTCGGCTCCGGCCAAGGACGAGGACATCACCATCGTGATGGGCGTCAACCAGGACAAGTACGACCCGGCGCACCACCACGTCATCTCCAACGCCTCCTGCACCACCAACTGTGTGGCGCCGATGGCCAAGGTCCTCGACGAGAACTTCGGCATCGTCAAGGGTCTGATGACGACGGTCCACGCGTACACGAACGACCAGCGCATCCTGGACTTCCCGCACTCGGACCTGCGCCGCGCCCGCGCCGCCGCCGAGAACATCATCCCGACCACGACGGGCGCCGCGAAGGCCACCGCCCTGGTCCTGCCGCAGCTCAAGGGCAAGCTCGACGGCATCGCGATGCGCGTCCCGGTTCCCACCGGCTCGGCCACCGACCTGGTCGTGACGCTGCAGCGCGAGGTCACCAAGGACGAGGTCAACGCCGCGTTCAAGAAGGCCTCCGACGACGGCGACCTCAAGGGCTACCTGTCGTACACCGAGGACCAGATCGTCTCCTCGGACATCGTCGGCGACCCGGCCTCCTGCACCTTCGACTCCTCCCTGACCATGGTCCAGGAGGGCAACACGGTGAAGATCCTCGGCTGGTACGACAACGAGTGGGGCTACTCCAACCGCCTCGTCGACCTGACGGTCTTCGTCGGCGGCCAGCTCTGATCGTCGGATCAGGCACCTCGATGTGACAGCAGGGCCCGTGCGGCGCAGCGACGCGCCGCCCGGGCCCTGAGTCACGTACGGAACGGCCTTGTCTACGATCACGGAGCACCACCAGCCCTCGGGAGCCCCTTTCATGAAGACGATCGACGAACTCCTCGCCGCAGGCGTGACCGGTACGCGGGTCTTCGTCCGCGCCGATCTCAACGTGCCGCTCGACGGCACGCGCATCACCGACGACGGCCGGATCCGCGCCGTCCTGCCCACCGTCAAGGCCCTCGCGGACGCGGGCGCCAAGGTGGTCGTCGCCTCCCACCTGGGCCGTCCCAAGGGCGCCCCGGACCCCGCGTTCTCCCTCGCCCCCGCAGCGGCGCGGCTCGGCGAGCTCCTCGGCACCGAGGTGGCCTTCGCGACCGACACCGTCGGCGACTCCGCCCTGGCGACCGTCGACGGCCTGGCCGACGGCGGGGTCGCCGTCGTCGAGAACCTCCGCTTCAACGCGGGCGAGACCTCCAAGGACGACGTCGAGCGGGGCGCCTTCGCGGACCGGCTCGCCGAACTCGCGGACGTCTACGTCGGCGACGGCTTCGGCGCGGTGCACCGCAAGCACGCGTCCGTGTTCGACCTCCCGGCCCGCCTGCCGCACTACGTCGGCTTCCTCATCGCCACCGAGGTCGGCGTCCTGAAGAAGCTCACCGACGACGTGCAGCGGCCCTACGTGGTCGCCCTCGGCGGTGCCAAGGTCTCCGACAAGCTCGCCGTCATCGACGAACTGCTCAAGAAGGCCGACCGCATCCTCATCGGGGGCGGCATGGCGTACACCTTCCTCAAGGCCAAGGGCTACGAGATCGGCTCGTCCCTCCTCCAGGAGGACCAGGTCCCGGTGGTCGTCGAGTACATCGAGCGCGCGGAGAAGACCGGCGTCGAACTGGTGCTGCCCGTCGACGCGCTGGTCGGTGCCGCCTTCCCGGACCTGAAGACCAAGGCCCCGGCCAACCCCACCGCCGTCGCCGCGGACGCGATCCCGGCCGACCGGATGGGCCTGGACATCGGTCCGGAGTCCCGCAAGCTGTACGCCTCGAAGCTCACCGACGCCGCCACGGTCTTCTGGAACGGCCCCATGGGCGTCTTCGAGCACCCCGACTACGCCGAGGGCACCAAGGCGGTCGCCCAGGCACTCCTCGACTCCCCGGCCTTCACGGTCGTCGGCGGTGGCGACTCCGCCGCCGCCGTCCGCCTCCTGGGCTTCGACGAGAACGCATTCGGCCACATCTCGACCGGCGGCGGCGCCTCCCTCGAATACCTCGAGGGCAAGACGCTCCCCGGCCTCGCCGCACTGGAGGACTGACCGGTATGACCACTCGCACGCCGCTGATGGCGGGCAACTGGAAGATGAACCTCAACCACCTCGAGGCCATCGCCCACGTCCAGAAGCTCGCCTTCGCCCTCGCGGACAAGGACTACGAGGCCGTCGAGGTCGCGGTCCTGCCCCCCTTCACCGACCTGCGCTCCGTGCAGACCCTGGTCGACGGCGACAAGCTCAAGATCAAGTACGGCGCCCAGGACATCTCCGCGCACGACGGCGGCGCCTACACCGGCGAGGTCTCCGGGCCGATGCTGGCGAAGCTGAAGTGCACGTACGTGGCGATCGGCCACTCCGAGCGCCGGCAGTACCACGCCGAGACCGACGACATCGTCAACGCCAAGGTCAAGGCCGCCTACAAGCACGACCTCACCCCGATCCTGTGTGTCGGCGAGGAACTGCACGTCCGCCAGGCCGGCAACCACGTCTCCCACACGCTCGCCCAGGTCGAGGGCGGTCTGAAGGGACTGCCGGCCGAGCAGGCCGAGTCGGTCGTGATCGCCTACGAGCCGGTGTGGGCCATCGGCACCGGCGAGGTCTGCGGCGCGGGGGACGCGCAGGAGGTGTGCGCCGCGATCCGCGCCAAGCTCGCCGAGCTGTACTCGCAGGAGCTGGCCGACCAGGTCCGCATCCAGTACGGCGGCTCCGTCAAGGCCGGCAATGTCGCCGAGATCATGGCGCAGGCCGACATCGACGGCGCGCTGGTCGGCGGTGCCTCGCTGGACACCGACGAGTTCGTCAAGATCGTGCGATTCCGCGACCAGTGAGTCGACCAGTGAGTCGATCAGTGAGTGATCAGTGAGTCGACCTGTGAGTAGGCCTTAGGCCCGATCCGTCGTACTCTTGCGGGGGCACAGCCCTGGTGCTGTGCCCCCGTCGTTATTCGACGTCGTTATCCGAATCCGAGGAAGTTGGTCCAGCCGTGGTTTTGGGGTTCTCGATCGCCCTGATCGTCTTCAGCCTGCTGATGATGCTGCTGGTGCTGATGCACAAGGGGAAGGGCGGCGGCCTCTCCGACATGTTCGGTGGCGGAATGCAGTCGTCCGTCGGCGGCTCCTCGGTCGCCGAGCGCAACCTCGACCGCATCACCATCGTGGTTGGTCTGCTCTGGTTCGCCTGCATCATCGTCCTCGCCATGCTGATGAAGTCGAACAGCTGATCCGGATCAATTAATCCGCACATCGATCCGGACAACTGAACAGCGTCGCACAGGAACGCACATTCCGTACGTAAGGCCCCATGTTCGGTACGCGCAGCTGAGCGCGGCCTATCATGGGGCTTGCGTCTAGGTGCGGGAGCTGTAACTCCAATCACTGGACGCGCGTTGGGCCTTACGTAGACTGAGGCGCTCGCAGCGAAGCGAAACGCCGACTCGCTTTGCGGCACCATTACGCAGGGAGTTACGACCGTGGCAAGTGGCAACGCGATCCGAGGAAGCCGGGTCGGGGCGGGGCCGATGGGCGAGGCCGAGCGGGGCGAGTCCGCGCCGCGTCTGCGCATCTCCTTCTGGTGCTCCAACGGGCACGAGACGCAGCCCAGCTTCGCCAGCGACGCGCAGGTTCCCGACACCTGGGACTGCCCGCGCTGCGGCTTCCCGGCCGGACAGGACCGGGACAACCCCCCCGCTCCGCCGCGCACCGAGCCCTACAAGACGCACCTCGCCTACGTGCGGGAGCGCCGCAGCGACGCCGACGGCGAGGCCATCCTCGCCGAGGCGCTCGCCAAACTGCGGGGCGAGATCTAGGAGTTGAGACCGGCCGGGGGCCCTTGAGGCGCCTGGCCGGAGCTGTTTCGTGCGCTGTCGCCCGGCCGATTGTCAGTGGTGCCCTCTACGGTTTTCGTAACGGTCCTCGTGTCTGCGACGGACCGGGAACGGGAGGGGGAGCCGTGACGGGGGTCGAGGCGGGGCAGGTGCGTGCGCCCGCGTGGCGTGGAGGGTTCGGGCGGCTGTGGGGCGCCGCGGTGCTGTCCAGCTTCGGCGATGCCCTGCGTGCGGCGGCCCTGCCGCTGCTGGCCGTCTCGCTGACCGACGACCCGCTGCTCATCGCCTCGGTCACCGCCTGCGGCTATCTGCCGTGGATCGTCTTCGGGCTGCTCGGCGGTGCCGTCGCCGACCGTGTCGACCAGCGGCGCGCCATGGGCGCGGTGGACGCGGTACGAGGAATCCTCGTCGCGGGATTCGCGGTGGCCGTCGCGCTCGGCCACGCCTCGATCACCCTGCTGATCGTGCTGGCCTTCACCCTGACCACACTCCAGACCCTGTTCGACAACGCCTCCACGGCCCTGCTGGCCGCCCTGGTGGACCGCGAGGCGCTGGGCAGTGCCAACGCCCGTCTGATGACCGGGCAGCGGATCGCCGGCGGTCTGGTGGGAGCGCCGGCCGTGCCGCTGCTGATCGTCGCCGGGGCGGCCGTCCCGTTCGCGGTCGACGCGGCGACCTTCCTGGTGGCCGCCGCACTGGTGACCTCGCTGCGGACCGCCGCGCCCGAGCGGGAGCCGAGAGCGGCGGGCAGCACGCTGCGCCGCGAGATCGCGGAAGGGCTGCGCCATCTGCGGCGGGACCGCCCGCTGCGGGGCCTGTGCGCCGCCACGGCCCTGTGCAACATCGGCATGGGCGCCCAGATCGCCACGCTGGTCGTCCTGGTGACCGGCTGGCTGCACGCGGGCCCCGCGGGCTACGCGGCGGCGGGCACCGCGGTCACCCTCGGCAGCCTGGCCGGGGGACTGGTCAACGGCCGGCTCGTGCACCGCCTCGGCACCATCCGCGCCCTGCTCCTCGCCGGCACGGTGCAGACCGCGGCCCTGGTCGTCATGGGGACCGTACGCAGCCTGGCCGTCCTGGTTTCCGCCCTTGCCGTCTTCGGGGTCATGGGCATGGTGTGGAACATCAACACCACGACCCTGATGCAACAGCGCAGCCCCGCCGACCTCCTCGGCCGGGTCAGCTCGGCCTTCCGGACCCTGTCCTACGCCGGAGTGCCCCTGGGCGCCCTGCTGGGCGGGGCCGTCGCCGGCACCTTCGGCCTCAACACCCCGCCGCTGCTCACCGCCGCCTTCTTCGTCCTGGCCGTCGCCGCGCTGATACCCGCGCGCCGTTCGGACGTACCTCTTGTTGCGCCACAGGACGATTCGACGTCCGCTCACGCCACGAGCTGATCAACTAGGTTGGACGGGACGGGGCAAGGCGTGCACGGCAGCACGGACAGGTGAGGAAGGGCTGAAGTCCGACATGAACGCAGACGGCCGTACGAGGCTCAACCAGACGCCCGAGTGGACGGCGCTGGACAAGCACCGCGAGGAACTCGGGGAGGTACAGCTGCGGGAGCTGTTCGCCGCCGACCCGGAGCGCGGCAGCGGCTACACGGTGCAGGTCGGCGACCTGCACATCGACTACTCGAAGCATCTGGTCACGGACGAGACGTTGCGTTTGCTGCGTGAACTGGCGGCGGCGACAGATGTGTTCGGGTTGCGGGATGCGATGTTCCGTGGTGAGCGGATCAACACGACCGAGGACCGGGCGGTGCTGCACACCGCGCTGCGGGCGCCGCGGGAGGCGGTGGTCGAGGTCGACGGGCACAACGTGGTCCCCGCGGT